>NHEP01000147.1 GCA_002171515.1 bacterium TMED88
CTTGAACTGCACCCATATCTTCAACCATAGCTGAAGCATATTTATGTGAAGTTAAAGCTAAATGTAATTTATCTTCTGTTTGACTTGTGTAATTTACAGGAACGTGAGGTGCTTTAACAGCTGCGTCAGGTACATCTGCTACAGAGGGTATATTAACTGTATCGCCTCCTCCTGATACTAAACTTGACAAATCATTTCCTAAATTTGTCATTACTAGGTTCTTTTTAAATGAAGCTCTTACTGCTTGCGACCAAATTTCAGGTATAAAATGTTCTAATTCCACATCTGAAGCTTGAGTTTCAGCAGGGTTTGCTAATCCTGTTGTTGCCATCTTTTATTTCTCCTTAATTATGCTCTTTTTTTAGGCTTTTGTTTGTACTGGTCTATAATGTTTCCCCAATTCTGTTTTAAAGAGCCTTTGTCAGACCAATCAACAGGTTTTGTAGGAGCATTTCTTTTTGCAGTACCAACTACCTCAGGAGCATTGGGTTTTATATTATTAATTTTACTTGTTACATACTCAAGAGTTTCTAAATCTAATTTAGATAAAGACTCTCTTTCATCTTCAGGATGATTTTCTAACAAAGATGCTCTCTTGGTTTCTTCATACTTTGTCCATTTTTCAGCATTAGCAGATAATCCATCAAGTTTAGAAGAAGCCTGTTCGTATAAGGTTTTAAATTCTTCTTTCTTTTTTAGTTTATCTTCTTCAGCCTGTTGGAACTTTTTCTGATATTCCATTAAACGAGCTTCTGCATCCTGAGCTCTTTTTCTATACTTTTTGCTTTCTGCAATTAACCCATCATTAGAGCTATCTTGATTTGTTTCTGTAGCAGGAGCTTCACTAACTGTTTCTTCTACTGCTGTTGTTTTTTCTTCGGACATACTGCCCTCCATTTTATATTATTTTAAGTGTATTTTACTTATTTTTGCAAAATAACTATATATAACTTAAATTAAATATAGGTAATAATGCAAATTATTGAAAGAATCATTAGAAAAATATAAATCAAAGTGGTTTGATTTTATGGGGTATAACCCTCATTTTGGTCAATCAAAACTGCACTTTCCACTAAAAAAAAGTGCACGGTTTTTTGTAATGGTCTGTGGAAGAAGATTTGGCAAAACAACTGCCTCTGCTATGGAAGCTACTTATTATGCTTCACAACCAAACAAAAGAATATGGCTTGTAGGTCTTTCTTACGATAAAGCCGATTTAATGTTTAGAGAAGTTTGGCAGAAAATGGTTATTGGTCGCCCTAATGATATAATAAGAGCCTCTGAAAAAGATAGAATTATAAAATTCAAATGGGGAACTACAGTTGAAGCTAAATCTGCAGATAATCCTGATTCTCTTGTTGGAGAAGGTTTAGATTTGCTCATAATTGATGAGGCAGCTAAAGTTAAGAGGAAAATATGGGATATGTATTTATCTCCCACATTATCTGACCGAAAAGGAAAGGCAATATTCATTACTACTCCTGAAGGTTTTAATTGGGTGTATGATTTGTATCTCCTCGGCAAAGAAGATGAATTGTGGGAATCCCATCAAGCACCATCTTGGGATAATCACTTTGCCTTTCCTGACGGTGTAACAGACCAATTTCTTCTTGAAAGAAAAAGAAATATGGCTAAAGAAGTGTATGAACAAGAATATGGAGCTAAATTTACTTCATTTGCAGGTCGTGTTTATCCTTTTGAGAGAGATTTAGATGTAGGTAAGTTTCCTTATAATCCAAACTTTCCTACTTTTTGCAGTATAGATTTTGGGTATCGTATGCCTGCTGTTGGTTGGTTTCAAATATACAGAGTAGGTGGTATATACCATATAAATATGATAGATGAGATAATACATAAGACAAATGTCAAAACAGACACTTTAGCTGAGATAATATTATCAAAAAAATATAATGTAAGAAAATACTATGGCGACCCTGCAGGTATGCAAGCACAAGGTCAATCAGGTTTAGGAGATATAGAGATTTTTAGAAGAAAAGGCATAACAGTACACACAAAAAGAGATAAAGTGTCAAGAAATATAGCTTCAGGTATATCTCACGTTAGAGGATTTATAGAAAACGCAGCAGGAGAAAGATTTTTACATATAAATGAAAAATGTACGCAAATAATGAAAGATTTAGAAAATTATCGTTATCCTGAAGTAAAAGAAGGTGCAGATTTAAAACCTGAGCCTGTAAAAGACGGTTATCACGACCACGGATGCGATATGATACGATATTTCTTTACAAACCAATTTCCAATTAAAAACAGAGAATTTAAAATGAGGACAAGATGATATATAATTCAAATATGACAGCAGAACAGATAATTAAAGAATCAGTAGCAGAATCTAAGTATTATAACCAAAAAGCAAGGCGAGATTGGGTTAGAAGGATGCTTGATTATTATGGAGGCAACGATACGAGTGCTTATATAGATAGATTCTTCGATTCTAAGGCATTTCAAGAGATTCCTTGTTATAATGCTAACTTTACAAGAAGATTTGTTAATAAAATGAGTAGAATATACACAGTTGGTGCAAATCGTAATGTGAGTGAGCAATATAATCAACTTACTATTAAGAAAAATGCAAGAATGAAGCATATTGAAAGAATGACTCGTTTAATTGGTACTGTTGCTACACAAGTTATCTACAAAGAGGTAAATGGTATGGCATATTTTGATTATAGACCTGTTTATTACTTTGATGTGCACTTAGATGATGCTTATACACCTAATGCTATTATGTATCCATTATTAATGCACCCTGAAGATGCAATGAATACAGATAAATTAGAATATGCTTATTGGGATGAGTCTGTACATATACATTATGATGAAAGTGGCAATGTTTTAGACTCTTATGAGCACGGATATGGTGTTTTACCATTTTTATTTACTCACAGAGAAGAACAAATAGACGAATTCTTTGTAGACGGAGCAAATGACATAGTAGATTGCAATGAACAGGTAAATATAGCTATGACAGAGATGCAACTTGGCTTAAGATTCCAAATGTTCGGACAACCTTTTATGACAGGGGTAGATAGTGATAAAAGAATAGAAAGAGCAGGTTCTGACCAAATAATTGACCTTCCTGAAGGTGCAACCTTTGACATTGTGTCGCCTGCAGGTAACTTAGAGTCAGTTATTGAGAATATTAAGTTTCAAGTAGACTTAGTTGCTCAGAACAATCACTTATATGTGCAATTTGCACAAGATGGTGGCGAAACTCCATCAGGTATAGCTCTTAAAATAAAAGATTTAGAGAGATTTGAAGATTATCAAGACGATATTGACCTTTGGAGGCTATATGAGCACGAATTATACTATGTTGAAAGAGAAATTGCTGCTTATAACAATATTAATCTCCCTGAAAAGATGAGATTAGACTTTAATGAGCCTGAATATCCAAAAACAGTACAAGACCAAATCTTGTTAGACGAACATAGACTTAATCATCATATGTTAGATGAAGTTGATTTACTTATAGAGTATAATAAAGACCTATCAAGAGCAGAAGCTGAAAAAATAGTAGAAAAGAATAAAATAGCTATGGAAGATGCACATTTGCAAGCTATGAAGGGAAATACTCAACAAAATCAAAAGGAAGGCGATAATTATGTTCAACCTGAGGTTAAAGACTAAAGTAACCTTTAGTTTTAGTAAATTAAATAAAAAATTAGAAACTCTACTTCCACAAACTCTTAGGTTAAATCATAGAGATGTAGCTAAACAGTTTAAGAAAAACATTATGGAAGGTCAGTCAGGTGGAAAAATGTTTAAAAAACTTGAAGACTCTACCATTAAAAGAAGAAAATACAGAGGTTATAATCCAAACTATCCAAAAACAAAACCAAAGATATTGGCAAAACCTTTATTTGCAACAGGAAATTTGCATAAATCCATAAGGGCTACTGAAAAAGGCGTAACTTTTAATAGATATGGAGATTATCACGTTAAAGGTGGCTCTAACCTGCCTAAAAGAAATTGGATGGCAGGTGCTATAAAATCCCCATCAGGTGCAACAGCAGGTAGGTACAAAGGAAGTACCATATTAAGTGAAAAAAACCTAAAAAGACTTAGAAGGGAAATAAAAAAAGGATTTAAATTAGCAGGTAGAGGTAAAAACATAAGAGATATGAGGCTTTAACTATGAATCACAAAGACTTTAATAAGATGTTAAAAATTATGATGGAATTAGATAAGCTTATCAAAAAGTATGAAGATAAGTATGTAAATATGGATGAATTTAACGAACCTGAAGCAAAACCTATTTTTATTCCTAATGATATTTATGATGAGATGTGTAAAGACTTGGATATAGCCTTTATAGACCTACTT
This sequence comes from bacterium TMED88, assembly GCA_002171515.1. Lineage (GTDB taxonomy): Bacteria > Myxococcota_A > UBA9160 > UBA9160 > UBA4427 > TMED88. The sequence goes on from NHEP01000147.1 coordinate 4,345, forward strand.
GGTATTTCTTAACTTCTCAGCTTCAACTATTAACTTTTCCCAATCTTTTCTTTGAGCAGGTGTTGGTCTGCGACCTTTCAATAAAGGAACACCCACAGCCTCAGCTCTTTTACGCCACCTATACCACAACTTCTGTTTGGCATTATACTCTGCTTTTTTAATTAATTCTTTAGTTGCCTGTTTTTCTTCAATCTCTCTTTTATATTGACTCTTGGTATCTCTTTCAGGTAATTCATCGAAATTGACCCCATTTAGAGCCTCAGAAGCCGATTCTACAATAATAGCATCTTCTACAATCTCAGCCTCAGGCACAGACTTTAAAAACTTTTCAAATGGACTATCTATAGTAACATTTATATTTTTTACAAGCTTTCCACTATGTTCCAATATCAACCTACCTGCTTGTACATTACCTGCCTTAGCCTCCCTTAGCATAGAATCCAACACCTGTGGTATCTCCAATCCAAACTGCAACATATACCTATCATACACAGCATCAATAAATGCAGGCTCTCTTTTCCAATTCTCTAAACAACTCTTAGATATATTAAGTTTACCTGCAATTTGAGCCACGGTCATCTCAGGATTCACAGCACAAAGCTCCACAGCCAACACTTTTGAAGGGTTCTTTTTTAATTTTGTAGACAATTCCATATCACAATATACAAATTTTAAAGTTAATTTTCAAAGTTCTTTGGTTTTTTTGTTTTCAAAGTTACTTTTGCTATTTTGTGTGGAATGGTATCTGCACCTCGTGCATATCGTGCATCCCCCCTCCCCCATCGTAAGTTACTCGTAAGTCTTTGCTTATTGAGAATGAGTCTCAGTTTCAATATCATAATGAGAATGAGTCTCAATATCAGTATCAAAAATAATGCTTTGAAAATTGCTTGAAATGTTGTATAGGTTGTAATTGAGAATGAGTCTCAAAATACCACATACAACATAACAGCCATAAATGCAACACTTGTTACAATTAAAGTTAATGGTAAATGAGAACGAGTCTCAGAATCCATATTAAGCCCATAAATACCCTAAATTCATTAGATTAATCCCTTAACATACATTGACACCTAAAAAGCGTTTAATTGATTGTAATCATATTAGAATTGATTCTCACGTAGTGTTACCGCCATTGATAATGAACGATAAAAGATTAATGCCGAAGGCATAAAATTTTTTTTAATGATTTCACGAAGGCAGAAAAAATAAATTACGATTTTACTTGTATAGTGTTACCATTATTGGTAATATAGTGTGTTGGACGAAGGCGATTTTTGACAGGGATTAAGGGAGTTTCAGGACGTGAAATAACACCGAATGCGTGAAATAGTGTAACTGAAATGACGGCAACTGACAGGGGTTGAAAAGTCGAGATTGTAGACAGGGCAATCAGGACGGCAAATTTAAATGGCTTGAGCGAGTTTCTCAAGCATTTTAAAGCGATTAAATTCATTGAATTATCAGTAGGTAGCGAAAGCAGAAATCCGAAATGCTCTAAAAGATTTGCAAACAGTAGTTTCTAAATAATTAGAATTGAGTTAAGAAATACGGCAATTACTCAAACGACAAAAAAACCGACAGCAGAAAATGAAAAGGTTCTGCATTGTTTGTTGTTGTGTTAATGCAACCAAATGCGAGGGTCTCAAGTCCCTGAAAATGCAGAGAGGCACAACAAAACAAAATAAGGAGTTAATATGTATAGTTCAAAAATAACAAGTAATGGGAATAAATCATTAAATAGATTAGATTGTAAATCTGATTACATTGAAGAGTTGCTTTGTAATATGCGAGGAAATACAGAAACAGGAAGCCATTTATTTAAATCTTTGCTTTCTTTAGACGAAGAACTAAGAAACGATATGGGATTCTGTAGTGGTAAAGACAGGGCTTGCGATAAAGATAATTTGAATTGGTATGAGGAAAAAATCAGAAAAAATCTAAATAAATTAGACATAATTACTTTAACCTTTCTTTTAAATGCAATAGACGAAGCAACAGGAGTCTAACTGACGATGGATTTAATATCCGAAACGCTCGCAAGAGCGTCTTAGACAAAAACACAACAAACAACAGGAGAAAAAATGAATAAAAAAGAAAAAATGTATTCTAATATTTATAATCACGGAGAAAATCTAAACAATATATTTAATACAGATTATGATAATATTTCTTTATGTAAGAAATTATTTAGATTAGAGAAAAAAGCTCATAAACTAAGTACAGATTATTGTAATGGAGATTTAAATTGTGATGATTGGGAATTATTAACTAATAGTATATTAAAAGAAGTTTTTAATATATTAAATGTAAAAAATAATTACGATTCTTGGGTTTCTAATATTTTTGTAAATGGAGATTGTCGTGGATATGCTTTAAAGATAGATGACAAATACATTAAAGAAAATAATATAAAATTACATTGTGATTGGGGAGGTTATGGAATTATTGCCCCAGATTTTAATTAATTTTATAATGATGAGCAGACGCCTATTTAATAGGCGTTTAAATCGGTAAGCCTTACGGCTTAGAGGTTGCAACCCCTCACAAACACAACAAACAACAGGAGCTAAAATGTTCATAAAAAAATATAGTAATAAATATATAATAATTGAATTGGGGACAAATAATTGTGATTATTGGCTTGAATTTCGTATTTGTGGAGTTGGTATTGATATTAATTATCAAAGTAAAAAAGCTGGGATTGACCATTGTACAAATAAAATCAGTTCGTACGCTACATATAAACAAAGAAAAAGACTAAATCAAGCTTGGTCAAGCTATAAATCATTACCATTAAAAGGAAAAATATTAAAATGGTTTTGGTTGAATTTAGGTTGGTTAAGAGGGTTTCATATGTATGAAATTAATGGTTTTAGAATATGGAAAAGAAACAAATACGAAAGGATTTAATATTATGTATGTAATGATTGAAATATTAATTTGGAGTATAATTTTTATAATAGGATTTATATTATATAGATTAGAAACTTCAAAATTCTAAAAAAATATCCTGAGCAAGATATAAAACTGCTTACCTTATAAAATTGGTGGCTTTGACGTAGCTATAAGGCTTTAAACTAACAACCAATAAAACACAACAAACAACAAGGAGTTAAAATGTATAAAATTAAAAATCCAATGAAAAGCATAGATTTACTTGATGATTATTTTAGATATGAAATATTAGAGTATGTGCCTGAAAAAAAACAAGTAATTTTATGTCATTCTACTAATACTATTTGGTTTGGAGATGTAAATATTTTCTTAATTAAATTAAAAAATATACTTACTCAATTATCTATACCAAAAAATATTTATGAACACATTAATTTAGATAAATTGATTGAAGCAGTAGAGAATAAATACAAACAACAGGAGAAATTATGAAAAATAAAAGTGAATTTATAAATAATGTAAATGAATTATCTAATATATTTGATGAGTATTTAAGTAGCCTTAATTACGAACATTTTACAAAGCGTATGATATGTATTGACTATGTAGAAAAATTCGGAATTAATGATATTAAAGGCTTTATTCAATGGTGTAAATGTAATAATGATATAGATAATATAAAATCTACATTAGCACACGATTTTGGAGGTGTTAAAGATGAAGGTATGCTTCCAAGAACAAGTGGGTATTCTAAGTATATTAACTTACAAAACTAATAGGCGTGAGAATCGTGCGAGAGGGTAGCAATACCCTCTGACCTTACTAAGGTTATTTAGTTAGGAAACACAACAAACAACAGGAGAAATTATGAATACAATTAAAAAATGGTTTTCAAATGATAGGGAAATTATAAACATTGAAAATAAATTAAAGTCATTAAAACACTCTAATAAACTATTATTAAAATATGCAAAAAATAGTTGTTTACATAATGGAGGTAAAAATGATAATGATTGGGGTATAAATTTTTGGGTATTCCCAAGCAGTATGACTGATAATCAAATAAATCAGGCTCTTATAAATATGGATATTTTAGAAGATACTGACAGAGGTATATTTGATGATAATGATTGGGATTGTTCAGGTAAAACCTTAGCAAATAAACCTTATATATCAAAGAGAACAAAAACAAGAGTTTTAGTAACTCAAACTTGGAGTATTGATATTTAAACTAATTGGCGTAGAAATCGTGCGAGAGGGATAAAGTATATAAGTGTGTAGAAGAACACTTAAAAGGCTTATATACTCCCTCTACCCTTTAGAAGGGAATTAGTAAAACACAACAAACAAAGGAGATATTATGAGAATAAGTAAATCAAAAGTAGAAAAGTGGACTGAATTAGTTGATGAAATGAGTAATCAATTATATGAGTTAGAAGATAGTATAAATAAAGCAGAGAAAGAATGTCAAGAGATTACACATTTACAATATGATATATATAATTCATTTGATTCTGATGATGAAATAGATACATCAGATATACAAAATACTTGCGATAAAATAAGCAGATATTCAGAAGATACTATCCAAGAAATTGGAGAGGCTCAAGGTATATTTGATGATAAACAAAATGGTATAAATAAAAAGTTTGATGTATTATTTAAGGAATTAGACGATTTATTAAAACCTAATGTATTTCAACGCTTTTTTACTTGGTTGTCTTGTAGTATAGAAAAAGTAAAATCTTACAGAATATCATTTAAAATTGTAAGAAAATAGGATATATGGTATTTAGGGTGGTTCGATTCCACCCTATCCACAAATAAACAACAACAAAACAAGGAAATATAATGAAAATAAATAAATGGTTATCTCATTTATGGGAACTAAATAAAGATGAAAATGATGAAACTATAAATGAAATACGAACTTACTTATTTGAAGTAAGAAACAGAACCAAGAAAGATTATGAGCTTATAAAATAATTATCTTGTTAGGTTGTGTGGGGGTAGGTTATAAATGAGAATGATTCTCATTATAGTTTACCCCTGTTGTGTCCTTGTTTTATAAAAAATTTAGCAATAACAAATATAGGGGTAGGTAGCACGAGCATAGCGAATCGTGTGAAGGAGATGTAGACGATTCACATCGTCAATCAGGTTTCGGTTCGACTCCGAATTAAATCAGGTTTATGTGCCTGTTGTGATTAAATCTCTGAGAGTGAAGTAGCCTTTCTAAACACGAAAACATCAAGATGTTCACGGTGTTCAATGAAAAGGGAAGTTATAATAGGAAATGATTATAATGGTTCTGTCCTCGCCTACCCTTGAAATTTTTACACAACAAACGGAAAGGAAAGCAAATGAATAATAAAAAATGTTTTCATCAAAAGAAAAGTAAACAAGTAGCTATATTAAGACATTTATTAAATGGAGATACTATAAATAGTGTTGAGGCTTTTAGGTTCTTTAATACTACAAGATTATCTTCAAGTATAAAGTCATTAAGAAATATGGGCTATAAAATTACTACTTATTTTGAGGAAAATTCTAAATTAGGCATTTATACTATGGTTAGTGGTAATTTGATTGATAATAAAGAGCTTTATAAATCAAGGTGTAAGTAATCTATAATTGCCTTTTGAGAGAGATGTGAGCGTAGTTCCCCTACCCCTGCTATATTGCAGGTTAGGACTACGCTTACTTATACTTGCCTTCCGAGCCGAGCATTTGCGTATAAACACAAAGATTATTTTATATCTACGAGCAGTCTAATTTAGAGATAATCCTCTTGATTTTGGGCTTCCTGCTATTTTCCTACCCTTGTGCGACTATAAATCAAACCCCTTTTAGTAATCGCTTATAAATTATATGTCCTAAAAGATTTAAACCAAACGACATATAAGTACACAACAAAACGATTATAAGTTAAGAATTATATTTTAGAAAACAAAATGAAAGGATTTATAATGAAGGAGATTTTTTTAATTATATTGGCTTTATGGCTAATGATTGGATTTATATATACAGAATTATTTAAAGATTAACATTTATGAAAAAAAGTATTTGCATAATTGGTAATTATAATATTAAATTTAAAAAAAGGAATTAAAATGAGCAATAATATTGATAAGTATAAAAATATGTTAGATATATATAATAAATATATCAGTAGAATTAAAGAATTAAACAAAGAATTAACAATAATAATGAAGGAGAAAAAATGAAAGAAGATTTTTTAAACGATATTGAGTATAGAGAAATGCAACTTATAATAGAGGAGGAAGAAGAAAAGATGAAAAGAATAAAAGAATCAGATTTAAAAATATATCTTAATAAAGGTAAAATGTATTATGAGTATGAAGGTGTTTATAAACTATTAAAGGCTTATAATGAACTTAGGAAGGAAATAATAAAATGAAAAAAGATTATAATAAAATGAGATGTGCGTTATCTGCTTATGAAGCAGAACAATTAACAACAGAAGATGTTTATTATATATTGTTAGAGGGTAATTTACCATATAAAGATATATCTGATAAAGAAGTAGAAAGAATGTTTATAGGTTTGTGGGAGGAGAAAGATATTCCTTTTATTAAGGAGTTAAAATGAAAAAATGCTACAAATGTGAAGAAGTTAAAGATTTAAATCATTACTATACAGACAGAACAAGGAAAGATGGATTAACTAATCAATGTAAGTCTTGTAAATATAAATACGATAAAGAGTATAGTAAGAAAAGAAGAAAATATTTTGATAAATATTATAAAGAAAACAAACAGGCTTATGTTGATTACAATGAAAGAAGGAGAGAAAGACATAGAGTTGAGCCAAGAATTAGAATGAAAGAGGGAGCTAAAAGGAGAGCTTTAAAAAAAGGATTAGAATACAACCTTGAATCATATAAAGATTTGCCTAAAATGCCTGTTTTTTGTCCGATATTAGGTATCCCATTGGTTTCAAGTAGGGGTTCTAAAAATGGTGGTTCAGATAATAGCCCAAGTTTAGATAGAATTAATAATGATGTAGGATATATAAAAGGTAATTTACAAATTATATCAAGAAAAGCTAATCAGATGAAAAGCAATGGAAATTTCAGAGATATTGAAAAGTTATATCTCTTTATGAAACAACAACAAATTAAACAAAAATGAAAAAAACCTTTTGTTTTAAATATAAATGGTTTTAACTTAATGATAAATAAAATAGGAGTTTTAATGAATAATATAAGAGAGGTTGTGAAGGACAGAGGTTATCGTCTTAGCTATATAGCAAAGAGAATTGGCGTTTTTAATAGTCATTTATCTATGTGGATTTCTGAGCAAAGATACCCTTCACAAGATAAGTTAATCAAACTATCAAGAGTTTTAAAATGCTCTATTAAGGATTTGTATCCTGACGTAGTTAGAAGAACTTATTGGAATATTAAAGGAAAAGAAAATGGACAAATTAAATATTAAAATAGGAGAAAATGCGTTGAACTTTATTTTATACCTTATAAGTATAAAGCAGTTTGATGCTATATCAATTTGGAGGGTTTTGCATAAACCTGAGCAAAATGATGCTCTATATGCACAATATTTAAAATTCGAGGAGAGAAAAAATGTCTTACATAAAAAATAGTATTCCTGATGATTATAGTTGTAGCCATTTTGATGATGTTGATAACTGCGTTGAATGTCAGTATTCTTTAAGGACTGCACATATAAAGTCAGATTATCGCCCAAGAATTGAAAAATGGTATAATAAAAAATCAAGGAGTAAAAAATGAGTAATAAAAAAGTAACATATGAAGATGTATGGAAAACACTTCGTGCCGTAGATACATCTAAAATACAATATAAAAAACAATCTTTAGACTATATAGGTTGGGCAGATGCGTGGGCGACTTTAATGGAATATTATCCACAAGCCACTTACATATTTGAAAATCCAACTTTTTATGGAGTTGAAGATAAACAAACTTGCGATGTAACTTGTAGTATTTTTATAGATGATTTGCAACGAACAATGTCTTTACCTGTAATGACTTCAGGATTGCCTATGAAAAGTATTGTAAATCCAACTTCAAGAGATATTAACGATGCACAAGCAAGATGTCTTGTAAAGGCTATTGCAATGTTTGGTCTTGGATTGCATTTATGGGAGAAGAAAGATGTTAAGAAACTTGGAAGCGTTCCAAGTGAAATGCCGTTTTAATAAAAAGGAGATACGAATGGAAAGAAAAAACAACACAGGAGCATTATTTTCAAATGCAGAAAATAAGAAAACTGACAAACACCCTGATTACAAAGGTAAGTCTTTAGTAAATGGTAAAGAGATGAATATGAGTGCTTGGTTAAATACTTCAAAAGCAGGAAAAAAGTATTTAAGCCTTTCTTTTGATGATTATAAGCCAAAAACTGAGGCAGGTAATACCTTTACATCAACAGCAACAGATGATTCTGCAGAGATACCATTTTAATGGAAGGATTAGAAAAATCTTTAGATAGGCTTTGCAGATTTGTTGAAAGCATTTTAGATGGAATATTTGAAATGTTTGAATCAGAGGACAAATAATGGGTTTATTTTTAGAAATTAAAATTCGTCAAGATGGTAAGGAAAAATGGGTAGATGCAAGTAAGTTCTTAAAGTATATGCTTAAAGAACATTTGCAAGAGGAAACTTCAAAGGGTGGGGCAATCCCCTACCCTGATGAAGAAAACAAACAGCAGATTTTTGATATGTGGTGGAATCTGTACGATAAAAAAAGAAGTAAGAAAAAAACATTTAATTATTGGTGTAAAAATATAAAAACAGACTTAGTTTCAGATATAATGAAACACACAAAAAGTTATATAGAAACAACAGATAAACAATTTAGAAAAGACCCTTATTCGTATTTGCTTAATGAATGTTGGGAAGATGAAATTATATTAAAGCCTGAAGTTGCAGAACAACAAAAATTAGAATACATTGAAAAGAAACGAGAAGAAGCATATTTAAAGCAGAAACAAGAGCAACAAAG
>NHEP01000148.1 GCA_002171515.1 bacterium TMED88
CGAAGGATGGGCCCGGTGCATTCCCAAATCAGGAAGCCCCATTCAGGGCCACGGGATCGAGGAGCCTTATTTTCGTCTGTCGCCGCTGTCCCCAAGCTAGCGAAGACGCCAGAACCCATGCCATCCGCCCTGCATCCCGGCTTCGGCTCCGGTACGCTCCTGTGGCTTAAGGGGGGCTTTTATGTTGGACGTCAGCCGTTTGATCGACCTGCTTGTGATGGGGTGGCTGTCGAATATTCCGCTCGCGATCGGATCTATTGCCACGGTGACCATTTTCGTGGATCGCCTGCGCGCCTTTCGAGGCCTTGAAGCGAAGAGCCGCGCGTTGGCCAGTCAAGTGATCGATCAACTCGTCGAACCCAACCTTGAGGGGGCGCGGCAATTGTGTCGAGATTCCGAGTTGCCCGTCGCTCAGATGATGCTTGAAACCCTTCGCTGGGAGAATGTCTCCATCGAGGATTACGACCGAATTCTGGTCACGCTTCGGGCCGATATGGGGACCGAGATGCGGCGCGGTATTTGGATGATCGGCACGGTGGGTTCTTTGGCGCCGTTTGTCGGTCTCTTCGGCACGGTGGTCGGGATCATTCGGGCCTTCGCCGATCTATCTCAGGGCTCCGGCGGTGGTTTTGAGGTGGTGGCTTCAAGCCTTTCGGAGGCCTTGATCGCCACGGCCCTCGGGCTCGCGGTCGCCATCGTGGCGCTTGCGCTTTACAACTACCTCAATACCCGGGTGCGCCTGCTTGCCGCCACATATGCCCGAGCTTCAGAACGCTTGGTTCAAGCCATTCTGTATGTCGCCTCGCGCGAGGAGGGGGCTTAGATTGGGCGGATCGGCGTTGCCCGGCGGAGAGGACGAAGAAGGGGACGGCATCGTTGCCGAGATCAACGTGACGCCACTGACCGATATTTTTTTGGTGTTATTGATCATTTTCATGGTGACGACCACCGCCGTGACCCAGGAGGGAAAGAACATTGATTTGCCCTCCGCCGAAGTCGCGAGTGAGACGACGCCCGAGGGTGTGACGGTCGAGGTGGACGATGCAGGCGTGATTCACGTCAATGGGGAAGTGGTCTCCGAGGGTGGGCTTGCCGAGGCCTTGGAGGTGTCTTTGGCCTCAGCTCCGGACAAGATTGTCGTCCTGCGAGGAGATAAGCGAGTTCTGCTCGGCCAGGCCGTAGACGTCTTGGATCTTGCTCAAAAAGCCGGGGCCGAGGGCATCGCGATTGCCACCCAGCGCGAGCGCTAGAGCCCGGCTTCGCTTTATGCCTCGCGCTGGCGCAGCCAGACCAGGCCGCCAAGGATCAAGAGGCATTCGGGAACCAGCAGTCCGACACCATAAAACGCCTGCAAGGAAGATTGTAGGGGCACCGGGAACTGAACGAGCTGTCGCCCCCCGGCCTTCGGGCGAATCGAAATAGCGGACTCTTGCTCAGTGGCCCAATGAATCGCGTTCATCACCAAGTCGAGGTTATAGAGAGCTGTGAGAGAGCGGTTGGAGGCGATGTCGGCATCGCCGAAAACCACAATCCGGGCAGCCGGGCCTTTGCGCTTGACCTCGCCGACCGCGACGAGTGTCTGATAGTTGCCGCTTACCCCTGAAGGCGGCGCGGGCAGATCCATCGAAGGGTTGTCCCGGTCCGGAGCGGGATCGATCCAGGCTTCCCCGCTGGTGTGGACCACCGATCTCAGGCGATCGTCTGGCTGGGCCTTGTGGAGAGAGAGCGCTCGGGCACCGCGAAAAAAGGTCATCCGATTCGACTCAAGTCCCCGAGTCACTGGATGCTTGGAGTAGGCTGAGGCCACCGGGTTGTAGCCGGGGGGGTCACCTTCAATGGGACCTGATGCAGGATCGATGATAAAGCCGGGTTCGGGCGTGATCCCGAAGTGGGCCAACAGGGATTCAATCCCACTGTCCACTTCGGGCTCGACGAAGGCAACCCAGCGACCGCCGGCCTCCACATAACTCTGAAGCGCAGTGAGCGCCATGGCGGGAAGTCGACGACGGGGCGCGAGAGTCAGAAGAGCCTCTGCGTCCGGTGGAATTTCAGCCGCCAAGGCTAATGGGAGAGGTCTCGGCAGGTAGCCTTCGCTTTCAAGAGCGATGAAAAGACCGGAGTAGCCCCCTTCGTCGGTTTTTTCGAGATCGCCTTCCCCGGCCCCGACGGTGATGTAGACAACTTTTTTGTCTTGGCGGACCAGGCCTGAGATCGCTGAAAAGAGCGCGCCCTCTGTGGGCCGGTCGACGAGGGTCCAAGCCTCGCCGAGGCGGGCCACGACGGAATTGGATGACCCGAGGCCGTACCGGTCCTCGTCGCTGGGGTGTTGGTCAATTTCGCGGACCCGAACCGTGACATCGTTCTGCCTCGCCATTTCTTCAAGCAGGAGGCGCGTGTTTCGGATTCGGGGGTCACCGGCATCAAAGTAAAGGCTCAGCTCCAGGGGCTCGGGCAGGGCCCTGAGGATCGATTCGGTTGCCTCCGCGAGTTCGAATTGGCCCTCAAAGGTCCAGTCGAAACGGATGTCGAGCCACGCGGCGGCACCGTAAACGCCAACCGCTCCTGCGAGGGCAAGAATGAGGCCCAGAAGAGTCCGCAGGAGAGGCGCCCGCAAGGCCGGTTGTTGACTGCGGCCGATCCTAAGCAGAGCCAGCACAGCAGCTCCGATGAGGCACGATCCCCCGATGACCAGATGGGACGTGACGAAAAGACTGGATTGCCCCAGGGCGCGCTCGGTGAGGATCCCGAATCCAAGGGCAATGACGCCGACGAGGGTGAGGGCGCCGATCACGGACTGATCCTTCGAAGTGCGAGTGAAGTGCGGACCACCGCGGCGGTCATCCAGGCGAGACATGCGAAGTACGCGATGTCTTCGAGCGTCACAATACCCTCGCTGAAGCGTGCGAAGTGATAGTGAAGGGAAGCTTTGTCCAACCAAATTGCGGTGTCCGGGGAGACGAAGCTGTAGGACCAGCCGAAGTCATAGAGCAAATAGGCGACCGCAATGGTGGTGGCGGCGGCGATGACCTGACTGCGGGTGAGGGCCGAGCAGGCGAGCCCGATGGAAGCAATTCCCCATCCCATCAAGACCAGTCCGAGGAAGACGGCAAAGAGATGTTGAAGGCCGAGACCTCCGCGGACCACTGCGCTTGCGGGATAGATGAAGCTGACCACCATCATGAGCGCCACAAAAGAAAAAGTGATTGCGTATTTAGCCACGACGATTGAGGTGGGCGCGATGGCTGAGGTCAGCAACATCTCTTCTGTCCCGGTGTCTCGCTCTCGCGCAAAAACCCGCATCGTGACTAGGGGAATGGGGAGGAGGAGGAGGAGGCCAAGCTGCTCCATGACGGGATAGAAGACCGTGTCGCGAAGGTTGATGTAGTCAGGGATGGCCCCCGACTCAAATCCCCCCATGTTGCTGCTTGCATAAAGGAAAAGCTGGTGGTTGTAGAGTCTGAGGTGCTCGAAGAAAACGATTGAAGTGAGAATCGCTACGGTGGTGAGGACAAGGTAGGCGACGGGAGAAGCAAAGAGCACCGCCGATTCCTTTGCGAGGAGTGCCCGGAAAGCCCTCATTTCGGACTCCCCTTTGAAGTTGATCCGAGTTCCGTGGGTTGCCCGCGAAAGAGGCTCAAAGGATCCTCGCCGCCGAGCACTTCCGAAGTGGGGCCGAGGGCGACCCGGACGCCTTGGTGCAGGACCGCGCACCGAGCGCTGAGTTCGCGTGCTTCCGCCAAGTCGTGTGTGCAGAGTAAAATGGTTCGTTGTCCCGCGAGGCCAGCGAGCAGTTCCCTCACTTCACGGCGCTGTTCCGGGTCCAAGCCGCTGGTCGGCTCATCAACGATCAGCAAGCCCGGGTCGTGGAGAAAGCCTTGGGCGAGCGAAACCCGTTGGCGGTAGCCCTTCGACAGGTGCCCGATCGGCCTTTTGGCGACGGCCTCGAGTCGAAAACGGACCAGAGCACTCTCGACTGCTTCTTCGGCAGAGGAACGCGAAAGTCCGCGCAGTCCGGCGACGAAGCGAAGGAAACCCTCTACGCGCAGCTCGGTATACAGGCGAGGCGTCTCGGGGACGTATCCCAATTGGGCCTGAACGGCTTGGGGATGCCGACCCGGAGAAAGTCCGTTGACCCGAATTGTTCCTTCGCTTGGCAGAAGTGAGCCGGTCGCGAGGCGGATGAAGGTGGTCTTGCCTGCGCCGTTGGCCCCAAGCAATCCGAATACCTCTCCAGGCTCAATGGAGAGGTCTAGATTCGTTAAGGCCGCGAAGGCGCCGAAGCGACGACACAGGCCGTTAGCCTCGATTTGGACGCCGCGATCGAGACTGGCCTTCGCTTGTCTTGATTCGGATTGGGCCGGGGGCTTCACGTGGATCGGCATCCTTCCGCGTTTCGGTTTGGATCGTCGGGGCCAGAAGGAGATTCTGGGTCCGATTTAGAAATGACGAAAAACTTCGAAGTAGTCAGGCCAAGTCTTGCTCACACAGCCCGGGTCGCGAATCACCACCCCCGGCACCCGCAGTCCCGCCAGGGAAAAAGACATCGCCATCCGATGGTCGTCGTACGTATCAATGGTTGCACTGCGCAGAGGCGCTGGCCGAATCTCCAGCCAATCTTCTCCGGCTGTGGCCTGCGCTCCGAGTTTCCTCAATTCCGTCTCCAGCGCGGCGAGTCGATCGGTTTCTTTGATTCTGAGGTTGCCCACATTGGTAATCCGGGTTGGGCCATCGGCAAAGAGGGCGACGACCGCGTAGGCGAGGGCGGCGTCGGGCATCTCATTCATGTCGACTTCACCCAGGGCCCTCAACGGGCGGCCGGAACCCGTCACCTGGGTCCCGTCTCCTGTGCGTTCGACCCCACAGCCCATTCTTTCGAGCAGATCAACGATTCGCCAATCAGATTGGAGGGAGCCCTGGGGCACGCCGGTGATGCGGACCGATCCTCCCGCGATGGCCGCTGCGCAGAACGGATAGGCGGCAGAGGAGGCATCGGGCTCAATTGCGTAAGGTCTGCCGTGATAGCCTGCCCCGGCCTCAACCTGAATCTGGAGTGTGTCCGAAAGCCAGTCCGCCCGTGCGCCGAAATCCCGCATCATCTGAAGCGTTATGTCGACGTAGGGTTTAGAGACCAGCTCGTCTTGCTCAAAGCCCAGAACGACATCGTGTTCCGCATACGGTGCGGCCAGCAGGACGGCGGAGGTGTACTGGCTGGATTGGCGGCCATCGATGGTCGCGGAGCCGCCGGGCAGCCCTCCGCCGAGGATCCGAACAGGTGGGCACCCATTGTCCCCAAGGGTTTCGACCCGCCCTCCCAGACCGCGGAGGGCTTTGGCAAGATGTTCGATCGGGCGTTCACGCATGCGGGCATTGCCGTCCAGTTCGCTGGGGCCTGAGGCGAGCGTCGTGGCCGCGGTGAGGAATCTCGCCGAGGTTCCTGAGTTTTGAACCCAGAGAGGGGCCCGCGGTTTTTTCAGTCCACCGTTGACGCCGTAAATTCGCCAGGTGTCGCGGGAGATCTCAACGCGCACGCCCAAGTGAACGAGCGCTTCGCGCATCACGTCGGTGTCGTCGCTGTTGAGCGGACCGGACAGTTCACTCACTCCCTCAGCCAAAGCGGCGATCAGGAGGGCCCGATTGGTCATGCTCTTCGATCCGGGCACCTGGATGGTTGCGTTCAGATGGCCGGTCGGCTCGATCAGTCGTTCTGCAGAGTCGGTGGACACAGTGTTCTCTCAATCGTGGAGCCTGTGGGGCACGGGTTGAAAGCAGTCGGGCGGCTAAAAAAGCGTTTGAGGAGGTGAGCCTTGGTCAAGATGGCGTTTTGGTTTGCGAGGGCTGGCCCGCGAAGGAGAAAAGTCTCGGTCGCCGGGTGGGAAGCTAGCAGGGCCTAGCGGCTCTCAGGAATGGCTGCCCTCGGGGTTCTGGGCGCCGGCGAGGTTCCTGTCCGTCAACCCCTGGGACGCCGTTGACACCGCGCCGGCGCTCAGGCAAATTTCGGCGGTCGTCCAATTTCTTTTTCGGAGACCGGAACTTACCGAATCTCCGGGCAGAGTGGCCGAGCTTCGGGTCTGTGCGCGCGCTGGAATGGCGTCGCCGGCTGGAGCGATCCGCTGCATTGGATTCTTTTCTTCTTGGTCGACGTGTGAGAAGCGGCTCGCCTGCTAGGACCCCGCTCGGGTCAGTCAGGCTGGCGGTCGCATGAAGATCAGGGCCGGGAAGGCGACGGGATCGCCTGAGCTTGAGACAGCGTTCAATCAATCGAGGAGCTTGATGCGGCCTCGAATTGCACGGTGAAGGAGAATGAAGTTGGCCAAGGTCCTCGTAACGGATTCTCTGGCGCCTCAGGGTGTCGATGTTTTGCGCCAAGCGCGTGGGATTGAGGTGGTTGAACGCGCCGGTGCGAGTCCCGAGGAGCTTCTCGATTTGATCGGCGATGCTGAGGGTCTGGTGATTCGCAGCGGCACGAAAGTGACCGCCGAAGTGATTGCCCGGGCTGAAAAATTGCGGGTCATCGGCCGGGCGGGCATCGGGGTCGACAATGTTGATGTGGCGGCGGCAACAGCTCGCGGCATCGTGGTGGTGAACACGCCTGAAGGCAATAACGTCACCACGGCTGAGTTGGCCATCGCATTGATGGTTTCATTGGCTCGGCACATCCCGCAGGCCACCGCTTCAATGAAAGCCAATAAATGGGAAAAGAAGAAGTTCCAGGGGATGGAGCTTTATAATCGAACGCTCGGAGTCGTGGGGGCGGGGAATATTGGTCGGATTGTGGTTTCCCGGGCCCAGGGCTTGGGACTTCGGGTGCTCGTTTATGACCCCTTTCTGACCACTGAGCGCGCTGCACAACTTGAGGTTGAGCGGGTCGAGTTCGACGATTTATTGACGCGATCGGACATCATTACGGTTCATGTCCCGAAAACGAAGGATACGACCGGATTGATTGACCGGGCGGCTCTGGCTAAAACGAAGCCTGGCGTGCTGGTCATCAACGCGGCCCGAGGAGGCATCGTTGACGAGACGGCGCTGCTGGAGGCCCTGGAGTCGGGTCATGTCGGTGGGGCGGCCTTGGATGTCTTTGAGGAGGAGCCGCCCAGGGAAGGGCATCCGCTGGTCCAGCATCCACGGGTCATCTGCACACCTCACGTGGGGGCCTCCACCGAGCAGGCTCAAATCAATGTGTCCGTGACGGTTTCCGAGCAAGTCAGGGATTATCTCACCACTGGCGCGCTTCGGAATTCAATCAATGTGCCCTCTGTTTCGCCGGAACTTCTGAATGAGTTGGGGCCGTACCTCGCGTTGGGGGAAAAGCTGGGTCGCTTTCAAGGCCAGCTTCAGGATCAGGGCCTTGAGCAGGTAGAAGTGGAGTATGCGGGGGAGATCGCCGATCGCAATGTTACGGCGATCACGATCGCGGTCCTCAAGGGCCTCCTCGAGTGCCATCGTGCCGGCGTCAATATGGTGAACGCGACGATGGTGGCCCAAGAGCTCGGTATTAAGTTGATTGAGACGAAGCGCGGGCAAGCCGAGGATTTCGCGAGTTCGATCAGCGTTCGAACGCGGGGCGCTGCCGATCGACTCATCTCCGGAGCTGTTTTCCACGGGCGACAGCCAAGGATCGTTCGCATCGATGATTTTATGTTGGAGGCGATCCCGGAGGGCCCGACTCTTCTCCTCCGCAATCGTGACCAGTCCGGCGTAGTGGGCGCTGTTGGGAAAGTTTTGGGCGACAACGGCATCAACATATCCCGGATGCAACTTGGACTGGTCCGAGAAAGAGATGAGGCCGCGATGTTGGTCAACGTGGATACGGCACCGGGTGAAAACGTTTTGGAAGAGCTCCGCAATGTCCCCCATGTTGTGACTGCGAAGTTGGTGGAGCTTTAAAGATGTCGACCGTGGTTGCAGTAGGGGCCCAGTGGGGCGACGAAGGCAAGGGGAAAATTGTCGACTGGCTCGCTCCGCGAGCGGACTTGGTGGCTCGGTTTCAGGGAGGGAACAATGCCGGCCACACGCTCGTTGTGGATGGCGAGGTCACGGTTTTGCACGTTGTTCCCTCCGGAATTTTGCACGAGGGAAAGATCAATCTGATCGGCCCTGGTGTGGTGGTGGATCCCGGGATCCTGCTGGATGAAATGCAGAAATTGATCGACCGAGGCATTCTGCGCGATCCGTCTAGATTGCGTTTGTCTGGACGTGCGCACGTCATTCTCCCGTGGCATCGCTCACTGGATGCAGCCCGGGAGAAGGCCGCGGGTAAGCATTCGATTGGTACGACTGGGCGCGGCATTGGTCCGGCCTACGAGGATAAAGTTGCGCGTCGGGGGGTTCGGGTGGCCGAGCTTTTGCAGCCGGAGTCCCTTGAGAGCAAGCTGCAGACGATCGCAGAGTTTAAGAACTTTGAGCTCACCCAATTCTATGGTTCGGATCCGGTCGACGTCGCTGAATTGCACGCTCAGTGCGTCGAATGGGGACGCCAGCTTGAGCCCTATATCGACCACACGGGTCGGATCCTCGATCAAGCTCTTCGAGGCGGTAAGAGCGTCCTCTTTGAAGGCGCTCAGGGTACCTTCTTGGACGTCGATCACGGCACCTATCCATTCGTCACTTCGTCCAATGTCGTGGCTGGCGCGGTGACGACGGGCTCTGGGATTGGACCCACGCGAATTGACCGCGTCCTGGGAATCACCAAGGCCTATACGACCCGAGTGGGGGCAGGCCCGTTTCCGACCGAGGATCACGGTGAGGATGGAGAGCGCTTGCGTGATGCGGGCGGAGAATATGGGGCCACTACCGGTCGGCCAAGGCGTTGCGGTTGGTTTGATGCGGTGCTCCTCCGGGAGGCTGTGGTCGTCAACGGCATTACGGATCTCGCCATCAACAAGTTGGATATTTTGAGCGGCTTTGAGGAGCTCAAGCTCGCGACGGCCTACAAAATTGGGGGCAAGGTGACGGAAGAGTTCCCGATGACTTTGGACGAGATGTCACGCGCTGAACCCGTTTACGAAATGATGCCGGGCTGGCAGGAAGATGTGCGTGAAGTTCGCCGGCTGGAGGACTTGCCCGATCCGGCGCGTCGGTACATTGAGAGAATCGAGTCTCTCGTAGACGTTGAGGCGTCATTTGTGAGCGTGGGACCTGGTCGAGACGAGATCATCCGAATGAAGGATCCCTTCGCGGACTGAACTGGTTTTGATCGATCTCTTCGAGTCACGCCACGGGTGACTCAAGCTGGATTGTTTCGGCTTGTACCCGTCCGACGCGTGAAGGCTTTGTCCCTTTAGGCGCGGATGGCCGCCCATTGAACCCGTGCGGAAGGCGAGGCACTCGCCGAAACGGCCAGTCTCCGATATCTCGATGCGGGGGATGGGGCCTTGGAGACCGAATTCGCCGGAACCGCACTGCACGGTTCGATGTGGTTTTTGACCGCGGTGAGGGCTTTTCTGGCGGGGCGCTGATAAAAGGGTTTCGGATCCGAAGGGTCCCTTTTCTGAACGGACGCCGAGTGCCTGCGTTCAGGTGTGCCGACTGCTTGGCCCGCGGTGCTCCCGATCAATTCGATTCGCATGGCTTGCTTTTTCCTTTCATCGATTCTCGATAGGGCTTCTCAGTGAAGCCTTTGGTGTGAGTTCGTGCGCGCCAAAACACAGTCGGGGTGAGGTGGTCGGCGAGTGCGGGCGGAGGAGGAAGGTGATTTGGGGGCCTCTCCCCGCCCGCTTGCTCCGGTGAAGCGACTTGCTCTCTGATTCGGACCTATGGCGGACAACATGGAACTCCGTTGGGCTCGC
>NHEP01000149.1 GCA_002171515.1 bacterium TMED88
ATCTGCACCAACCCATGACAAGGGGTTAAAGATGCAACAGGAATTGGTGGCTGCGAACTGGCGAACTTTGATCCGTCCGCGACGTCTTGAGGTCGATGATGACTCTTCCTCGGGAACATACGGGCGATTCTCCTGCGAGCCTCTGGAAAGAGGTTTCGGGACCACACTGGGAAATGCTCTGAGGCGCGTTCTTCTGTCGTCACTCCAGGGAGCGGCGATTACCAGCGTGAGGATCGAAGGGGCTCTCCATGAGTTCTCTACGCTTCAAGGCGTGATGGAGGATGTCACGGATATCGTTTTGAATCTCAAGGATGTGCGTCTCCGGATGCATTCCGAGGGGCCTCGAACGATTCGAATCCGCAAGTCAGGTCCTGGCATTGTGACCGCTGCAGATTTTGTCTCGGACGATCAGACAGTCGAGGTCATGAGCACAGACCACAAGGTTTGCACGTTGGGTGGCGAAGTGACGCTGGAGCTGGAAGCCACGGTCAACACGGGCAAGGGTTACGTGCTGGCGGATCGAAACAAGACAGAGGAAATGCCGATCGGAATGATTCCGATCGATTCGGTGTTCTCCCCCATTCGACGAGTTAATTACACTGTGACGCCTGCCCGTGTCGGTCGAGAGACTGATTTCGATAAGCTGACGATGGAGATCTGGACGGACGGAGCGGTCCAGCCAGCCGATGCCTTAGCCTATGCGGCAAAGATTTTGAAAGACCAGGCTTCGATCTTCATCAACTTCGAAGAGCAGGAAGAGGCCCCGCTGCTCCATGCAGAGGAGCCCGAGCCGCTTAATCCGAATCTCTTTAAATCGGTTGACGAGCTGGAGCTCTCGGTGCGTTCGGCGAACTGTCTGCAGAATGCAAACATTCGCTTCATTGGCGAGCTCGTTCAGCGGACTGAGTCCGAGATGCTGAAGACTAAAAACTTTGGTCGAAAGTCATTGAACGAGATCAAGGATGTTTTGAACGACATGGGACTTCATTTGGGAATGTCCGTAGAAAACTTGCCGACGCGCAAGGATCTTGAAAAGCTGCGTGAGCAGCGTGAGGCCTGAGAGATGCGGCACGGTAAGAGCGGAAGAAAACTAGGACGCAACGCATCCCACCGGCATGCGATGTTCCGGAATATGGTCACCTCGCTGCTGGAGCACGAGCGAATTCAGACCACGGATGCGAAAGCTAAGGAATTGCGAGGCGTTGCCGAGCGAGTGATCACCCTCGGCAAGCGAGGCAGCCTCCACGCGCGAAGGCAAGCACTCGAGGTCGTTCGGGATAAGGACATCACGGCGAAGGTGTTCGGCGAGCTGGCCGACCGATATCGTGAGCGGCCCGGAGGCTATACGCGGATCATTAAGGCCGGGCGCCGTGTGGGTGATGCCGCACCGATGTCCATCATCGAACTGGTTGATCGACCCGAGACCGGAGCCGAAGACTGAGTAAACGGAGCGGCATTCCCGCCTCCGGCTATGCAGTCGGTGTCGCGCTCATCGGAATTGCGGTGGCCCTGGTTTGGATGGGCGAGCCCATTCAGCCGCCCTTAGGCCGGGGCGACTCCGCCCCGGAGTTGGCTTTGCCGGCCCTGGACGGGGCGCAGGTTCGACTGAGCGAATTGTCTGGACAAGTCGTCTTGTTGAATTTTTGGGCCACGTGGTGCAAGCCCTGCGAGGACGAAATGCCCGCGATGCAGAGGCTGTACGCTGCATTGGCCGACGAAGATTTCGAGATGCTTGCGATTTCGGTCGACGAGTCGCCTTCTGATGTTGAGGCTTTCGCGGATCGGATGGCTCTCGATTTTCCGATCCTCTTGGACCCCGAACAGAGTTCTTCTCGGCTCTATCAGACGACCGGGTTTCCGGAATCCATTTTGGTGGACGAAAATGGGCGGATCGTGGAGCGGTATGTGGGCCCTCGTCAGTGGGATCATCCCGATTATCAGGCACGGATTCGGGCTCTGATGGAGTGAAATCCGGTGCGGCAGGGTGGGGCGGATCGCCCGCATTGCGGTACCTTATGGATGAACGACCACTGATCGACGTCGTCCACAAGGGGGGGTGGGTGAGGGCGTATTGGCTCGTGGCGGCTGTGACCGTCCTGGGGATCGTGCTGGTGCTGATCGACGAGAAGTCAGGGGTTGCCGAATGGCAGCGTCTGCGGTCGGAGCTGTCTGTCTCCGAGACGAGGATAGAAGAGCTTTCCGCGCGCTCGGAAACACTCCGTCAGAAAATTACGGAGCTGGAGCGGGACCCGTTTGCTGTGGAGCGCGCGATTCGGGAAGAATTGGGCTTGGTGCGCCCCGGAGAGCGTTTGGTTCGCTTCACGGGAGAGCGCTCGGCCCGCTAGTTGAAGGGAGCGGGGCATCAGCCCTCGGCGCGGAACGATCTCATGAAGGAAGCATTGACCCGTCAAATCGAGGCGGCCCTGGACGGCTTATTGAAAAGTCGTTCGGAATCCATTGAGCGCCCCAGTGTGGAGCTTGAGGTGCCTCGGCAGGCCGAACACGGCGACTTTTCCTGCAACATCGCCATGTTGCTCGCGAAGCCATTGAAGTCGAAGCCGCGGGAGATCGCGGATGACCTCAGGGAGCGTTTGGCTGACGCCGAGGGCTTGCTTGAAGCGGTCGAGATCGCAGGGCCTGGATTCTTAAATTTTCGGTTGAAGCAAGCATCGTGGCAAGGCTTGGTTCATGAAATCCTCCGCGCGGGGAGGGCCTACGGGACCAATGAATCTGGCGAAGGCGCATCGGTTCAAGTTGAATTTGTGTCGGCGAATCCGACCGGGCCGCTGAGCACGGGGCATGGACGGCAAGCGATCCTCGGCGATTGCATCGCGCGATTGCTCGAGCGGATGGGTTACCAAGTGACTCGCGAGTACTACTTCAACGATGGCGGTCGTCAGATGCGCGTTCTGGGTGAATCGGTCAAAGCTCGCTACCTCGAGGAGTTGGGCCGGGCAGCGCCGCCGCCGCCAGAGGCCCTGGCCGGGGACGAATCGGCGTGGTCTGAGTCGGTCGATGGGCTGCCTGTTGCTTTTCCCAGGGGCGGGTATCAGGGCGAATATATTAGGGAGATTGCGAAGGGGCTTCTCTCAGAGCACGGTGATCGATTGCTTGAGGAGCCTGGGGACGGGCTTTTTCGTGAGGTAGCCCAGCAGGCTATCTTTGAAGAAATTAATCGCACACTCGAAGCTCTCGGAATCGTATTCGATGTCTATTGGAACGAGAAATCTCTTTACGAGGACGGGAAGATCGAAGAGGTGGTTGAAGAGCTGCGTACCCGCGGCCTGGTTTACGAAAAAGAGGGAGCCGTGTGGCTTGCTGCAACCCAGCTGGGTCTAGATCGAGACCGAGTGATCGTGAAGAGTACGGGCGAGCCGACCTATCTTCTCCCCGACATTGCTTATCATCGCGAGAAATTCGCACGGGGCTTTGACGGGATTATCGACGTTCAGGGGGCGGATCACGTCGAGCAGTTTCCCTTCGTGAGAGAAGCGATTCGAGCACTGGACCTCAATTCGTCTCGGCTTGAGCTGGTTATGCATCAATTCGTGACGATCACCAGCCAGGGGGAAAAGGTCAAACAGAGCACCCGAAAGGCGACCTTTATCACCGTCGACGAGCTCGTCGATCAAGTCGGTCGGGATGTTTTTCGTTTCTTTATGATTGAGCGCAAGGCAGAGGGACATCTCGATTTCGATTTAGACTTAGCACGTGATCAAAACTGGCGGAAAAATCCTGCGTACTATGTCCAATATGGTCATGCACGAACCTACGGGATTGAGCGAAAGGCAAAGGAGGCAGGGGTGAGGATGCCTGCCCCCGACGCCTTTGATGCGGGCCGCCTCGAACTGCCCGAAGAACTCGAATTGGTTCGGAAGCTCGGGGAGTTTCCTGAGTTAGTTGGGCGAGCCGCTGAGACCCGGGAACCCCATCACATTGCCTATTTCTTGCGCGACTTGGCGGGGTTGTGGAATCCCTATATTCAGGATGGCCAACGCCATCGTGTCCTTTCTGATGACCAGAGCCTAACCGCGGCCCGTCTCGGGCTTGTGTTGGCGGTCCGTCATGTTCTCGCTGCGGGTTTGGATGTCTTGGGCGTCTCCGCGCCAGAGGCAATGTGATGGGGCATGAACGAAATGCAGGTCAAGGGCTCCTGACGACGCTGTTGGGCATTGTCGTCCTGATCGCTGTCGGGTTTGCGGTGGGATTGGTCGTCGGTGTTGTCTCAGAAGAGCCAGATCTCGTGGCAGGACACGTTGCCGGCCGGAGTACCGAGGTGGATTGGGCAGCTCCGGTTCTGGAGGAAGGGGTGGCTCTGTCTCCAGGTAGTGAGATCGAGCCGGTGGAAGTGGAACCGGTGACGGTCGTCGAAGACGGCGAGTGGCGAGCCGTGGCGCAAACGACTCCGCAGAAGCTGCCCGACGTTGCAGCAGCGCGGAGGTCTGAGGAGGGCTTTGCCATTCAGGTTGGGGCTTTTGGAACGGAGGCCGCCGCCCGAGCGATGGAGGCTCGCCTGCAGGGGGCAGGTTACGGAGTGCGCTTGATCCCGCCCTCAACGGATCGCCGATGGCGAGTTCGGGTGGGTCCGATTTGGGGCAAGGGTGAGGCCGAGGAGATTGCGCGCCGGCTAAAGGTCGAGGAGGGACTTCCGACTTGGGTCATCGCAGAGAAACGGTCATGAGGCTCTGGGGCGCTCGGCGGCGTCTGTCATCGACCTCTGCCCTGATTGGGATTTGATTGTGCGTTGGTTGGTTACAGGCGCAGAAGGGCAGCTCGGGCGTTGCTTGGTATCTCAACTCCAGGCTGGCTCGGAAGATGTGCTGGCTGGGGCTTTCTCACGAGGGAGCCTCGACGTCTCCGACAAGGGGCAAGTTCAACACCTGAGGGAGACCGTCCTCGGTGAAGTGGACATTGTCGTGAATGCGGCCGCCGTAACCGCGGTGGATCGCTGCGAAACGGAATCCGCTCAGGCTTTTGCGGTCAACGCGGAGGGCCCGGCTTTCCTCGGCGAGGCGTGTCGGGACACCGGCACGCGCATGATTCATGTCTCGACGGACTATGTTTTTGACGGCAACGCTTCGAGGCCGTATTCCGAAGAGCATCCTCGGAGCCCTCGCTCCGTCTATGGCCGAAGTAAGGCTGAGGGCGAGGTTCGACTGCTGGAATTGATGCCCGAGGCCTTGGTTGTGAGAACGAGTTGGCTCTTTGGCCCGGGGCGGAACTTCGTGGTTTCCATTCGGGAGCAGGCTGAAAAGAGACAGAGAGGAGAGGTTTCTGGCACCCTCCGCGTCGTCGACGACCAGCACGGCACTCCAACCTATGCGGGCGATCTGGCCGACGGATTGCGGCAACTTGGTCGACAGCTGGGGGGGGGTGAAAAGTTAAAGGGGGATCGGGTGGTCAGCGAGAACCGCCCCCCCGCCGGCCTCATGCATTTGTGTAATTCGGGCCAGGCTTCGTGGTTTTCGTTTGCCCGAGAGATTCTTGACCAGAGTGGATTCTCGCAAGTAGGCATCGAACCCAGCGAAACGGCTGACTTGAACCTTCCTGCGCCTCGGCCTTCGTATTCTGTCCTCGATTGCGCTCGCGCGGAGAGTCTCGGAATTCGACTGAGGAGCTGGCAGGCCGCACTGGCAGCTTATCTCGGGACGGAATGGGGAGAAGCTCCTCTAGGGGGAAGGTCGTGAAGCGGATCCCGACAGAGCGTCTTCGGAACTTTTGCATCGTTGCGCATATTGATCACGGCAAGAGTACGATCGCGGATCGACTTTTAGAGTCGACCGGTGCGGTCTCAGATCGCGATAAACAAGATCAGTTTCTGGACAACATGGAGCTTGAGCGCGAGCGTGGGATCACGATCAAGGCCCAGACCGCCCGGATTCGGTTCCGAGCCGAGGACGGTGAGGAGTACGTCCTGAACCTGATTGATACTCCTGGTCACGTGGACTTCTCCTACGAGGTTTCGCGAGCTTTAGCGGCGTGCGAGGGGGCTTTATTGGTGGTCGATGCGGCTCAGGGGATCGAGGCCCAAACGTTGGCAAATGCTTATTTGGCCATCGACGCCAACCTTGAACTCGTGCCCGTGGTCAATAAAATTGATCTGCCATCGGCCGATCCCGATCGGGTGGCTCAAGAAGTTGAGGACGTTGTCGGATTGGATGCGGCGGACGTTTTGCCTGTGTCGGCCAAAACAGGCGCGGGCATCGATGCGCTTCTGCAAGCGGTCGTAGACCGGATTCCACCGCCAGAGGGAAGTTCAGACGACCGAACCAGGGCGCTTGTTTTTGATTCATGGTTCGACCCCTACGTGGGCGTAGTCATGCTGGTCCGGGTCGTTGATGGGCGCCTCGGGGCGCGAGATCGCATTCTGCTCATGATGTCGGGGGGGGAGCATGAGGTGACTCAGCTTTCTGTCATTGAGCCGACCCCGAAACGCGTGGAAACTCTCGAAGTGGGTGAAGTGGGTCTGGTTGTGGCGGGGATCAAGACCCTGTCTGATGTTCGGATCGGGGATACCATCACGATTGCGAAGAAACCGGCCGCTGATGTCTTGCCAGGGTTCGTTGATGTGAAGCCCATGGTGTTTTCCGGGCTTTATCCCGTTGAGTCGGAAGATTATGAGGACTTGAAAGCCGCCTTGGAGAAGCTGCGGCTGAATGATTCTTCCTTTGGTTACGAGCCGGAAACGAGTGCGGCTCTGGGTTTCGGCTTTCGCTGCGGCTTTCTTGGCTTTTTGCACGCTGAAATCATTCAGGAACGTCTCGAGCGCGAGTATGGTCTTGATCTGATCACGACCGCGCCCACAGTTCGCTATCGGGTTGTTCCCAAGGAGGGGGAGGCCGTTGAGATCGAAAGCCCTTCGGCGCTCCCGGAGCCGAATGAGATTGATCAAATCGAGGAACCGGTGATTCAGGCGACGATTCATGTTCCCTCGGCTCATCTGGGAGCGGTGATGCGGCTCTGTCAGGACCGTCGCGGTACCCAGCGTGATATGCAGGTGCACGGGGATCGAGTACAGGTGCGCTACGAACTGCCCTTGAGCGAAATCGTGACCGACTTCCATGACCGTCTAAAGAGTGCGACTCGCGGGTACGGGTCTTTCGATTACGACCTGCTGGGCTTCTCTGCCGCGAACTTGGTGAAGCTGGACGTGATGGTGAATGGCGATCCTGTCGATGCTCTTTCTCTGATCGTTCATCGCGACAAAGCCCAGGGGCGCGGGGCTGAACTCGCCCGTAAACTGAAAGAGTTCATTCCGCGCCAGCAATTCCCTGTGGCGATTCAGGCTGCTGTCGGGAGCCGGATTATCGCTCGGACTACCGTGAGGGCCCTTCGTAAAAATGTCATTGCCAAGTGTTACGGCGGCGATATTTCTCGAAAACGCAAACTGCTCGAAAAACAGAAGGCGGGAAAGAAGCGCATGAAGATGGTGGGGGCAGTCGAGATCCCTCAGGAAGCTTTCCTGGCAGCCTTGAAGCTGGGAGACGATTGATTTTTATGGCGACCTCAAAGAAGTCGAGCAGCAGCGCTGAGGGGAATGATCGTGAAGGCGAGGCTGCGGATCAGGAGGCCTCATTCTTGGTTCGTGTTTGGGATCAAGTCGGGACACTTATTCTGGCCATCGTGATCGCTCTGGCGATCCGTGCCGTTGTGATCGAACCGTTTCGGATCCCCTCAGGCTCGATGCTGCCAACCCTGCTGATCGGCGATCACCTGTTTGTGAACAAATTCATCTACGGGGCGCGAGTCCCCTTCACGGATTGGCGATTGCCCGGTATCCGCGAACCGAGGCGAGGGGATGTGGTCGTCTTTGAAGTCGCTCGGACACCGGGTGGCGGGATTGTGCCAGCGGATCGAAAGCCTGATCTGCCGGGAGATGATTTTATTAAGAGGTTGGTTGGGCTGCCGGGAGATCGAATCACTGCTCGGGACGGAAGGTTGACGATCAATGGCGTTCCGATGGAGCAGATCGATTTCGATCTGGAGCATCGGGATGAGCTCGGCCGTCGCCTCGACGTCCGGACCGAAATGCTCGAGGCCTGTGGGCACGAGATTCTGGATGACCCGGGGCTAGGGGGCTTGCAGGTTGTTGACTTTGTGGTGCCCGAAGGCCGTTATTTCATGATGGGGGACAATCGTGATTACTCGAACGACAGTCGGCAGTGGGGGACGGTTCGGCTGGAAGAGATGAAGGGTCCCGCCTTCCTGCTGTACTGGTCTTGGGACGTGAACGGCAACGCGCTGCAGTTCTTTAATCCTCTGAACTGGTTCAAGGCGGAAAAGCGGTGGGATCGAGTTTTTAGCCCCGTTCGTTGTGAATCACGGGCTGAGATCGAAGAGGAGCTGCGCGCGTCCTGACCGATTCAGAGGCTCAGCCTCACTGGTTTGGGTATTCATGATTGACGGGCAGGCGACAGGCGGTAGAATGGCGCGGACTCTCTATTAGCCCTTTTAAGCTCGTCCGGAGAGGCGGGCAAAGGCGCGATCGTGGCCAATAAGAACCCCCCGAACCCGCCTTACCAGCGGGAAAAATCACCTCCGCTGCCTTCTCCTGGACCGGGAAGAGGCGCCCAGGCCCGTGGGGAGGCCCGAGAGCAGATCGTCCATCCTCCGCCCCAAGACCGGGCGGGCAGGGTTGTTCTGGATGATGCTCGTATTCATCGGGCGCTGATGCGAATTGCCCACGAGATCGTCGAGTCGAGCGTCGACGGCCAAGAGCTCTACCTGGTGGCCATTCCGAACGGGGGTGTGCCCTTAGCGCGGGCGCTCGCTGCGAATCTGGCGGAGCTCTCGGGGCTTGAGGTCCCGATGGGGATTCTCGACACGACGCTGTATCGGGACGATCTGGGGACGCGGGGAACGCGGCCGCGACTGAGGCGGACAGAGATGCCGTCTTCCGTCGATGAGCGTGTCGTCATTCTCGTTGAAGACGTTGTCAATACCGGCCGCACCATTCGCGCGGCGATGGACGCTTTAATGGACTTCGGGCGACCGAGGGCCGTCAAGGTGGTTTCCCTGGTTGACCGAGGTCACCGCGAACTGCCGATTAAGATTGATTTTGTTGGAAAAAATATTCCGACCCGCCCGGGCGAGACGGTTCGCCTGCGGGTGGGGGATAGAGTGAAGGCTGAGGCGATGGAACAAGCAGCGACCGGTGGGTCATCGGATGCGTTGGAACCCATGCAGGTGGTTGTTTTATCCGAAAATGACTCAAGAGGATTCGATGCGGCTGACGGGTGGGGAGGGGACAAGTGATTGGTGAGGATCTTCTGGGGATTGCCCCCCTCGATCGAGCGCGAATTGAATTAATCCTCGAGACCGCTGAAAGAATGCAGGAGATTGCAAGTCGCGACGTGAAGAAGGTGCCGACCTTGCGCGGACGGACGGTTGTGAACCTCTTCTTCGAGCCCTCTACAAGGACCCAGACTAGTTTTGAAATTGCCGGTAAGAGACTGGCGGCAGATGTCGTAAATTTCTCCTCCGGTTCATCGAGTCTGAGTAAGGCTGAAAGCCTTTTGGATACAGCCAAGACTCTTGATGCTATGGACCCCGATGCGGTGATCGTGAGGCATCGGGTGGCGGGGGTTCCTCAACGAATTGCAGATGCCCTGCAGGCCCCGGTGATTAACGCCGGAGACGGGGCCCATGAGCATCCGACCCAGGCTCTTCTGGATATGCTTACGGTCTATCAAGAAAAATCGCGATTCGAAGGCCTGACCGTCACCATTGTGGGAGACATCGCGCACAGCCGGGTGGCTCGGTCGAACATCTATGGGTTTACCAAATTGGGCGCGGAGGTCCGAGTCGCGGGGCCACCCACGATGCTGCCGCCGGGGATTGAAGATCTCGGGGTCAAGACATACACCTCCTTGAGGGAGGCCTTGGACGGGGCTGATGTCGTGATGGCCTTGAGGATTCAGCTGGAACGTTTGACCGGCGCCTACTTTCCGAGTGTCAGAGAGTATTCGGCCACTTTCGGAATTGACCGGGCCAAGCTTCGCTTTGCAAAATCCGATGCGATCGTGATGCATCCGGGGCCGGTGAATCGGGGCGTTGAGCTTTCCAACGAGCTGACGGACGATC
>NHEP01000150.1 GCA_002171515.1 bacterium TMED88
AGAAAAGCTTTCGAGTCCGTGGGGGCTTCATCAAAGCCCCCCGACAGGAAGTCCTCGGCGAAGGACCCCGGGGCAGGGGTCGGATCGGAGACAGAAGTTTTGAAACCACTCTCCGCTTCTCGATGACCCAGCGCGCCGCCGTCAACGGTGCACAGGGGCTCCGAAGGTCCACTCGGGTTCGCCGCTTGGCTTGAATCTTCCACCATGAGAGACGAGTAGTCGTCGACGGAACCAAATACGGTCTCTCTTTGGGTGGTCTCCTCCGAGGCAAGGTCAAATTCGGACTCAAGAGGATGAGCTTGGCTGCCAAAGTTGTCGGTCTCCGAAAAATCCGCCGGGGCCTCCGGATTCAGCAGCGGTTCGGGTTCGGCTTCGATCAATGGCGGGTCAATATTGAACTCCCAATCCGGTTCGTCGTCCGAATCCGCTTCGGCGATCGGAGGATTTTCAGAAACCGTTTCAACCGCTGAGACCAAGTCCTGGGTTGTGTCCGGTGCTCGATTCAAATCTGCAACGAGGGCATCCCGGGCTGTCTCGTGAATGAGATCCTCGGGGCTCACCTCGGGATGACGCAGAAAAAAAGCTTGCTTGCACCGCGAGCAGCGCACCCGGACTCCGCCCGGCGGCACCCGGGCATCATCGAGGTGAAAACTCGTGTCGCAGTTTTGGCAGGTGACGATCACGGCTTCCTCTTCTTCGGGGCGCAATGGGCCCCTATACTGAGATGAGGCCGGTCGACTTCAGTTTTCTCTATCAGCGTCCTCGGTCTCCTCTCGGTGTTTCGGCCCGCAGGGCGAGACGCTTGAGTCGAGAGCGGCGCCGTCGAGTTCTTATGACAGCGGAACCTTCTTCCTTCTTCACCCGTCGAATTATTGTCGTCACCGGCAAGGGGGGAACCGGCAAAACGACGGTCAGCGCAACCCTGGGTCTCGCGGCTGCTCATCACGGCCTTTCGACATTGCTGGTCGAAGTCGGCGCCTTCGAGCAACTTCCCAGACTGATCACTGGTCGGGCAGAAGAACCCGTGGGGTACCGGGGACGACTTCTTCAACCTGGCATTCAGGCGATTCGGATCGAGCCCTTCGCGGCGCTGGCCGAGTATCTCGGGTTGCAAATCGGCTCCCGGAGGCTCGTCGCACAGGCTCTGCGGAACCGCTCTCTCCGCCAACTTCTGCGGGGCGCCCCCGGATGGCGAGAACTGATCACGCTCGGAAAAATCTGGCAGCTCGAACAAATGGAGGGACCGAATGGAAACCCGCTCTACGATCTGATCATCGTCGATGCGCCGGCCACCGGTCATGGCTTGACTTTCCTTGACATTCCTCATGTGGCTCGCTCTGCTGTTCAAAGTGGCCCGCTGGCCCGCAATGCCCGACGGGTAGAAGAGTTGATCCGAGACCCCAAGCGGACTCAGATCCTCCCCGTGAGCCTCGCCGAGGAATTACCCGCCCAAGAAACCGGCGAACTCGTCCAGCGCCTTCGTCACGATCTCGGCCTCGTGCCGGACCAGGTCATCGTCAATGCCGTGGCCCCCCCGCTTCCCTGCCCAGACCCTGCTGAACTTGAACAGAGCCTTCGAAGGCTCCCAGGAGATCTTCCTCTGACCCAGCTCCCTCAACCCGAATCGCTTGCCGATGCCGTCGCCCATACCAGCGCGCGTCACCGACTCAACCAGGCGTATCTGATCGAGATCGCCGAAAGAACAGGCCTACCGTTGGTCGTTCTGCCACTGCTCGATCACGGCGTGAACGGTCCCGTGGAATTGGAAGCCCTGCGGCCCGCCCTGATCGAAAGCGGCCAGGGGCCTGGGATCGTTCCGCCACGAGAGCCCGCGTCATGAAAACAATCCAGTCTCTAGACGAGATCTTAGAGCGCCGCATCGTAGTGTGCGTGGGCACGGGCGGTGTCGGCAAAACAACGCTGGCGGCCGCCCTCTCCGTTGAGGCAGCCCGCCGAGGCCGACGCGCGCTGGTCGTTACCATCGACCCAGCAAAACGCTTAGCCGGTGCCCTTGGCCTCAATGCTCTGGAGGCCGAACCCCAAGCTCTGCCGGACTCCACCCTGATCGATCTCGGTATCGAAACAAAGCAACGGCTTTTCGCCATGATGCTGGACACCCAGGCGACCTTCGACGGCCTCGTTAGAAAATTGGCCCCAGCACCCGAAGCGCAAAAACGTATTTTTGAAAACCCGATTTACCGGCACGTCTCAAGGAACCTCGCTGGGAGCGGCGAATATGCCGCAATGGAAAAAGTCTTCGAACTTCTCGAAAGCACTGAGTTTGATTTGATCGTTCTCGATACTCCACCCGCCCAGAACGCCGTAGACTTTCTCGACGCGCCGATCCGATTATTAGAATTCATTGAGAGTCGGCTGGTGCGAGGGCTTGTCCAACCTGCACTGGCAGCCGGCCGGAAAGGTTTTCGCTGGTTCGAAGGGCCAACGCGAAGAATGCTTGACCTCCTTGAGCGGCTCATTGGGGTCGGCTTTCTCCGGGACCTCTCGGACTTCCTACTCGCCTTCGAGTCGTTGTCCGAAGGCTTTGCGGATCGCGCAAAGCAGGTCCGCGAAACTCTTCTTGGCCCCGACTCGGCTTTCCTGCTCGTCACCGGCGCGTCTCGGCAGACGGTCCAAAATGCGGAGTCCTTCTTGGATCATCTGGAATCACAAGCACTCCCCTTGGCCGGGCTCTTGATCAATCGGATGCGCCTCTGGCCCGCCGGCATCGCGGCCGACTCATTTAAGCCGGGCGGCGATGCAACCGACACCCCAGACCTCCTGACCTTGAGACAGGCCTTCGAGCGCAGCCACCCGGAGCCACAAGCCGCCGCCCTCGCAGAATCGGCGCGGGCCGTCGCCAATCAGTACAATGGGTGGGTGAATCAAGATCAAGAGAACATCGAGCCGCTCCGCAAACGCGCTCAAGATCGAGGACTTTTCGTTCGCTGCCTCGCGGAACGAGCAGGAGACGTCCACGACGCCCTTGGGCTTCGCGCCCTCAGTGAAGAACTCTTTGATGCCAGTGCCCAGGACTGTCACCAATGAGCCCGAAACGAAACTTCACGCCGCCCTCTCATGTCGACGAGGCCCTGCGCCGCAGCGCCCAACACGCGCGGAATGCCATCGCGGAAGCGCTCTTAGCGGGCCATGCTCTGCTCGATGCCGTGGCTTTGGCGACTACCGGACGCGCAGCATCGGCGCGCACAGACGAAACTCGAGCCCACCTCGGGCATTCGGGACTGGCCTCACTGGCCGAGCGAATTCGCCTCCTCGCCACCTCGGTGCGAGGACGAGAAGCTGATCTCCCTGAAGATTGGACCCACGCGATTCTCGAAGCACTCGACCAGGAAATTAGCCGTTGGGAAGAACAGTCCCGAGGCGACCCCGACGCCCGAGCTGTCTTGCGCGCGTTTATCGGCCTTCGCGAGCTCCTCTGGGAATTCGGATTGCGAGACAGTCAGGCAACAGATTCCCGCAAGCCGTCATCAGAGTCTCGGCGCCCGGAGACCGACGAGGATAGGGGTCGCTCCGAACGAGTTCAGCGCATCAAAGTCGAAGGCTAGCCGGCAAGAACCCTATGCTAGCTTGACCACTGAAACCCTGACGATCGCGGAGTCTCCACATGGCCATCCTTATCAAACGCTACGCGAATCGGAAGCTCTACAACACTCAGTCCAGCCGATACATCACGCTGAAAGGCATCGCGGAACTCCTAGATGCCGGCGAAGAAGTCCAAGTCGTGGACAACGAGACCGGCGAGGACATCACCTCCGTGGCCCTCTCGCAAATTCTGGTCGACAGCGAGCGGTCCAATGAGTCTCCATCCCCCACACTCATTTCCCAGATCTTTGGGCGAGGCGGAGACGCCCTCTATGGCGCCCTTCGGCGAGGGGTGGATGAAGCCAATGAAAATCTTGAGGAACTGGGCGAGCGGGTCCGCCGCATGGTCGGATCGGATGAGGAAGAAGAGCGCCGCGAGCAAGAGGCGGCCCACGGCCCAGCGGATTCACGCTCCTCGGGGCGCGGCGGTTGGTTTCAACACGGTCCAGCCGATCTTGAAAAAATGGTCCAGAATGCGGTCGAGCGCGTCTTCCGAGTTCTGGATCTGCCCCGGCGAAGCGACGTCGACGAACTCAATCACAACCTTGAACGCGTCGCCCAGGCAATTGAAACGTTAGAAAAAGCGCTTGAGCGCAGAACGGCCCGACCCAAGGATGAAGATCCTCAGCGGCCCGCTTGACGCCCAACGCAATGTCGACTGAAACTGCCGCGCCTTCCGCGCGCCGAAGTCGCGACGCGGCGCTCACGGTCGGAGCGCTGCTCGTCTGGTTGTTTCTCACGCCTGCGGAGTGGGCAGCCTGGCCACCCCTCCGCCATGCTTGGGCCTATAACTTTTGGCAATACCTCCCCGGCTTCGCGGGGCCGACGCTCGCGGCAATCGCCCTCTCATTCGCATTGACGAGGCCTCGGCGGCTCTGGATCGAATTCGCTCAGTGGCTTTCAGCCTCCCTGCGGACTCTGCCGGCCGCCGTTGTTCAACCCGCATTCTTCGTGCTCCTAACCGGTGCGCTGTGGCTTCTTCGAGAGCGCGAAATCACCGGGGACTCGTTGATTCTGTCCGCAGCCGTCAATGCGGGCTATGCGTACATTTTTCCCGAAGTCGGTGCGACGGCCCTCGGCGCCCTCGGCTACCGAGCTCTGGCCCCCCTTGGATTCGGCGTCTTTCCCGCGGCTCAGTTCGCGAGCTGCGTCTTTGGCGCCACCACCGCTCTCATCCTGACGAAAGCGTGCTCGAGATTCGGCGACGGACGGTCTGGCTTAGGCGCCCCCCTCGCGGCTCTCATTCTCTCAGCCGGGCTGCTCCGGGTATTTGCTGGCCACATCGAGGTTTATCCCGCCGTGCTGATGTTCAGCAGCCTTTACATTTGGGCCGCGATGGGAGCGCTCGACGGCCGAATCGGCCTCTGGACCGCCGCCCTCGCCCTGGGCTTTACAATCTGGAGCCACGTTGCTGCGTTGTTCCTACTCCCCAGCCTGTGGGTCCTTTGTGGGCTAACGCTCCCCTCCCCGTCAGTCATTCGATGGTTTCGCCGATCCTTGGGCGCAACAGTTTGGGCGGCGCTCCCCGGTTCGCTCTTTCTATTGTGGGCGTTGACGCTTGGCCCCGAGGCCGATGCCGACCGACTGCTGTCCAAAATGCTCGAAATCGCCGGAGTTGAGCCTGCAGCACTGCCCAAAAGTTGGTGGGTCCGCTTTACAACCGACGCCCCCATACCCGGAGTCGGGCTCGACTACGTTTTCTTGTCCGCGGCTCACTTCAAGTACCTCGCCAATGCCTTTCATGTCTTAGCGCCTGCAGGTTTGATCATTCTCGTCGTCAGCTTGGCCAGAACACCCCGAGAGTTTCTCAGTCCGAAGTCTCTCTTCCTTGGATCGGCAGCGGCGGCCACTGGGGTCTACGCCACTCTCGTCCGACCTTTTTGGGGACCGTTCGACTGGGACCTCTTCGCCATGACCGGTCTCTTCTTTGGCGCGCTTGCCGCGCAGGTATTGGCTAGCCCTCCGGCTCGGCGATTATTCAAGGAAGCCGTTGCCATCGCGATCGGCTTTCAATTGGTTTATGTCGGGTTGCCCTTCGTGCTACTCGCCGCCGTGGAAACAAGGCCCGCAGGTCCCTTCGCGACCGACGTCTTTCCCACGGAATTCTTCCGGGGTGCCCCCCCTTCCCCGCCCCTGCTCCCCTGGCTCTAAGACTTCAGCGCGTTAGCCTTTCCGCTCAATTCACCTCTGCATTCACCTCTGTCCGCGCCCGATCGAAAGGGAGTTCCGATGTCCGCCGTCCTGATTGAAGCCAATGGCCCCGTGCTCACCGTTACTCTGAATCGACCCGAGAAACGCAACGCGGTGAATTCCGAGGTGATGTGCCGACTGTATGACGCCTGGAACCAGCTCGACCAAGACGATGCACTACGGGTCGCCATCCTGACCGGCCGGGGCAACACCTTCTGTGCCGGCATGGACCTGGGCGAGATCGGAAAACTCGGAACCGGCAAGCCGGAAAATGAATACATGGAACGCGTCATGCAAGAGCCGGCGGTCATCTACGGCGCATGGTTGAAGACCTACCGGCCCACCAAGCCAGTAATCTTAGCTGCCGAAGGCTTTGCTCGGGCGGGCGGCACCGAGATTCTGCAAGGCACAGACATCCGAGTCGCTGGAGAAAGCGCCATGTTTGGGGTGACCGAAGTTCAAAGGGGACTTTTCCCCATGGCGGGCTCCGCCGTCCGTCTGCGGCGTCAAATCGGATACGCGGTGGCCGCCGAGATGCTCCTCGCCGGCGAAGATCTTCCCGCCCAACGCGCATTGGAACTCGGACTCATCAATCATGTTGTCCCCGACGGTCAAGCGCTCAACAAGGCTCAGGAAATTGCCGAACGCATTGCCGCCAACGGCCCGCTCGCCGTGCGAGCAATCTTGGCCACACTCCGAGAGACCGAAACGCTCTCCGAAGAAGAGGCTTTCGCCATCGAACAACAGCACGGCATGAAGGTTATGAGCTCCGAGGATGCCCGAGAGGGCCCGAAAGCATTCCTCGAGAAGCGCCCCCCGGTTTTCCAAGGCCGTTAGCGGCCGCCCTCGCCCGCCAAGGCTGCGCCCTGACGTTGCGCCAAGACCCGCTCGACAGTGTCCACAATCGCGACCGTGCGCGGGTCGAGTTCGATGTTCACACGGTCACCCACGGCCTTATCGCCCAGCTGGGTCAAACGAAGGGTCTCGGGGATAAGATGCACGGTAAAGGTTCCCGTCTCAGAGCGTTCGCCCACCGTGAGACTTGATCC
This sequence comes from bacterium TMED88, assembly GCA_002171515.1. GTDB lineage: Bacteria > Myxococcota_A > UBA9160 > UBA9160 > UBA4427 > TMED88. The sequence continues at coordinate 6,840 of NHEP01000150.1, forward strand.
GTCCACCGCGATGAACCCCTTGAACAGGATGTACTTCATCCAAGCATCCGGCACCCCGATTCGAACGTCGCAGACGTCTCCCTCGCGACGGATCTGACTCACGCGACCCGTACCCGTCACGTGCCCCGAAACATCGTGGCCCCCAATCTCGTCACCCACCCGCGCACTGCGCTCGACTGAAACCTGCACCCCTTCGACCAAGTCTCCTAAAGTCGTCCGGTCAAGGGTTTCGCGAATAGCCTGAAAGCGGACTCTTGTCCCCCCAATCTCCGTAACGGTCTGGCAAACGCCGTCGATCAAGACACTGGCTCCGATCTCCAACCCCACGGAGAGCGCCTTGCCGAGGTCGACTTCGAAGGTCAGCAGGTCGGGCGCGCGTTCGAGCTGCGTCACTTCGAAGGTGCCGCGGGTGATCCCGGTGAACATCCAAAGCGCTCCTTATATTCCCGAGAATCGGGTCAATCCCAAACCGAGTCTCGACGGTCCAGTCCCACATCGACCAAGGCCTGAATTCGCTCTCGAAGAGCGGCGTTCGCCTGAGAGATCGCTAGAGCCTCGGTCGCAGGATCCGTGAGCGCAGGCGGCGTGATCGGTTCGCCGAAAACCATGATCCACTTTGTGGGGAGTGGAATCGCACCCAAAGGTCCCATGAGGGGGAAAGTGGGCGTAATGGGAAGAAAAGGGAGCCCGATCCACCGCGCCGCTCGATGAGATTTAAACAAAACGGGATGGGCTTCTTCTGGTCCGACCAAGCCCACCGGAACAATCGGTACCCGGTTTTCGATGGCGGCTCGAACGACTCCACCGCGACCAAATCGCTTTAGGCGATAACGCTCCCGAAATGTCTTCGTGGCACCCTTTGCCCCTTCCGGAAAAGCGATCACAGAGCGGCCTGTCCGGAGGAGACGATCTGCATTCTCACGACAGGCGCGCACGCCCCCCATCCGAGCGGCAAACGCCTGCACAAAAGGTAGGGTGACCAACCAGTCTGCCAACATTGGACGCGGTCGTTCGAATCGCGGCGCCTGATTGCGGATCACATGCGCGAGCATCAAGCCGTCCCACGGCAAGATCCCCGCTCGGTTCGAAACAAAAAGGGCTGGCGACGAGGAGGGCAAATGTTCCAAACCGGCGACATCGATTCGCCAATAGGACGACTGCATCCAATCCAGAACCGGGCCCGCTCGTTTGACCAGTTCTTCATCAAGGCCGAAGTCATCGACCTCGACACCTCGCTCACGCATTCCTAAAGTCGCGAGCCGCTTCCGCAGCCCATCCACAAGTCCGACAATGTCGAGGTCCGACCCTGCATCCCAGGGCGACTGGTCCCTGAGGCCCTCCTCGGGAACTCGCAGCCGAATCTCGCGGCGAAGATCATCCAAGGCTTCTCGAAGCGTATCAAGGCTTTCCGCGTCGAGTTCGATGTCCTCTTCGCGGGAAGGCATGGGGATGACGTTCTCCGGATGGGATCGGTGATCGTTCGTCGTCATCTTTCCCTCCATCGACTCACCCAAGGCCCGCTTGATCCACTCACAGCGCGAGACACCCTCACGTCTCTACCCCCGCCTCGAGGCGACAAATGAGGACCAGGCTTCCTGGGTGCTGTATAACGGACTTCCAAATTCCGCCCAGGCGCTCTCTCCATCGGCCACCCAGAGATAGCGAAGGTAATCAAAAAAGCCGGCGGGCCGATCCCCGGTTTGTTCGATCGATGCGAAATCAGTCATCCGATAGAGAAGCGGAGACGGCAAGGCTAGCCGCCGTTTCCCACCCAGAGCCACAAGGGTTGAAAGAGGACGCGCCTCTCGGCCCACAACATTCCAAATTCCGGGATGGGAATGAAGAATCGATTCCTCATAGACGTCGAGCAGATCATCCTCGTGAAGCAGTTGGAGAAGCGGATCGAAGCCCAGAACCGTTGGAATCACTGGGGCTTCAAAAAACCGAGAGACGTAGTCACCGCGACTTGGACCGATCACCCAACCGCTGCGCAAGATGGTGACTTCGGTGGCCGTGTTCCGAGCCGACCAATCTGCCAAAAGATTTTCGACCTCGACCCGATTCTGGACACAGTGGGCGTCTGGATGGCCGCGAAGTGCGTGGGATTCCGATAAATAGTTGGGATTGTCAGGCCGTGCGCCGTACAGCATGGTGGTCGACGACACGACCAAGCGAGGCAGCTTCGCCGCCGCCGCCGCATTCATCACGTGCAAGCTGCCGATCGTCTCCAACTCATGATCCTCTTCGATGTCCGGCGTGGGCGAACTCCGAAAGGCCATGTGGACCAACACGTCGACCCCCTCGGCCGCCAGACGCTCGGCCAGCACCACATCAGCAGTCGGGGAAGTTAAGTCAAGAGCGTGAAAATCGATCTTTCCTGCGAGACGCAAGGGCCGCTGGAGATCCAAGCCGATGACTCTAAGATTCGGCCCACGGCTCAGAAGTCGCTCGACGAGCCGAATCCCATGGGGGCTATTCAGCCCGGTCACGGCAATGCGATTCAGCGGCTTCATCGCCACGCCACCTCTTGGGGCCCGGCGCTTGGCCCGCGCCCGAGCCAAGGCTCCCCGAACAGCGGTCTCGCGGGTCCAGAAGTCATCCGATAGGCTGCCTCAATATGCCGTGTGATCGAGTCGTCCACCTGATCGAGGATACCCGGTTTCGAGACCATCGGTCTCCCGTGGGTCATCCCGAACGGCCCGAACGGCTGGATGCTCTGTCCCGCGCAGCCGAGACGTTTGGTGGACAGATTGAACGCCTGCCCCCTCAGACAATTGATTCCGAGGCACTGCTCAGAGTCCATGAGCGCGCGTTGCTCGAGACCATCGAGGATGCTTGTGCGCATGGGGTTTCCCGGCTCGATGCGGACACGTTCCTCTCCCCGGCAAGCATCGAAGTGGCCAAGTTAGCTGCGGGCAGTGTCCGCGACCTCGCCTTGCGGGTCGCCCGGGGCGAGTTGCAAACCGGCTTGGCGGCCGTTCGCCCACCCGGCCACCACGCGGAGGCGGGACGAGCGATGGGCTTCTGCCTGTTTAACAACGTGGCCATCGCGGCCCGGGCCCTGCAATCCGAAGCAGGACTCGACAAAATCTTGATCCTCGACTGGGATGTACACCATGGAAATGGCACCCAGAGAAGCTTCTATGACGACCCGAGCATCCTCTACTTCTCAACCCATCAATTTCCCCACTATCCGGGTACGGGCGCCTTCGACGAGGTTGGAACGGGACGCGGACACGGCGCCACGGTCAATGTGCCCCTCCCCCCAGGCTGTGGGGATGACGAGTTTGTCGCTTTGCTGGGCCGGGTTTTGGTGCCGGTCACCGAGCACTTCAAGCCCGACATGATTCTGGTCTCCTGCGGCTTTGATGCCCATCGGGACGATCCCCTCGCCGACATGCTGCTGACCGGACGCGGCTACTCCGCGATGACCCAGTTGGTTCGCGCCCTCGCCGATGAAGTCTGTGAAGGACGGCTTATTTTCGCGCTCGAAGGGGGATACGCCCCCAGCGGAATCGAGGACGGCACTCGTGCGGTCCTTCAAGCACTGCTCGACCCGGAAACCCGGGTGCCCCTGATCCCCACACCTCCGCCTGGAAGCAACGCCGGAAGTGTCTTAAAGCAAGTCGCCACGGTTCACGGCGAGCAGTACCCCGGCATCGGGGCCGCCTAGACTTCCCTCGGGGGCGAGGCCGGGGCGCGCCGCAAATCTGTCCAGGCTGGGGGGTTGAAGGATGCTCTTGCGGTGACCGCGGCCCGCGCCATTGGTCCCCAAGATCATAATCCCCAAGGGGGTAGGTGAACGCACGGCCCCCCCGGCCGAAGTTCAGTTGGATTTCGACTCGCCCGGTCTCCCCACCTGGCCCCACCTTGATGGCTAGGCCCAAACGGGATCCGACGGAGAGCTTTTCCCGACATCAATCCGGCATCAGAACAATTGATATCCCGGTTTGTTACAAATGATCGGCTCCTTCGGACGAGCAAAGCCAGCCGAACGAAGATTCTCGAATTTTTTTAGCATCCGGGCCTTGAAAAGCTTCCCACTGCCCTGGATGTGGGTTATAAGAGCTTTCGAGTGGGTGATAGTGGTTCTAAGTGGGGAACGGTGGGAAACCGAAACCAAATCAAATGCCAACCCGAGGGACCGAGCGCCCGGACCATCAAGGCGAGCCGGGCTTCGGAGCTTAACCGACCGGATGAACAAAACGGAGTCCAACACAGCCAATGTTCCGCGGTCGATTCGAACACTCCATGGACGCAAAGGGCCGATTGAGCGTGCCTTCGGGATTCAGAATGGAATTGCAGCGGCGTAGTGAAAAGGCACCGGTCCTCACCAATCATGGTGATCACCTGGCCCTCTACCCCGCGGACGTTTGGGAGCAGAAAGAGCAGCAGTTGCTCGATTTTTCAGATATGCAGCCGGATGTCCAAGACTTTCAACGCTACGTCGTCGCGGATGCCAATGATGCACCGCTGGACGGCCAGGGCCGGATCCTTGTGCCCGCCCTGCTTCGAAACGAAGCGGGACTGGGCAGCAAAGTTCTGCTCGCCGGGGTGCTCCAGAAAATAGAGATCTGGGACCCTGAGCGATTCGAAGAAAAGAAGCGCATGACGCTTCGGCGCCTCGACGAGATCCAGAAGTCAGTGGACGGTCATCGCGACCCGCGCGGCGCATAGATTTTTTTGGGGGGAGCTGGAGGAATACCTCCAGCAGAGAGGTTGGGGTGTCCTCGAGACGCCAGTGAAACAGGAACGTGCGACTGGGGGGTACGCGTTCCTGTTAGGTGTCTCGAGGCGCCCCAACCACTTCCGGCCCGGCCCGCACATGTCCGAGCGCGCGGGGCCGCACCGCGGAGCGCCGTGAGCTCGTGAGTTCCAATTTTCATCACCTGCCCGTCCTCTTGGAGGAATCAACCGCGCACCTGGCCCTGAGGCCAGGTGCGGTGATTGTCGATGGCACCCTCGGAGGCGGCGGCTATGCCCAGGCCATCTTGGAGCAAACCGGGCCGGATGGGATTTTGCTCGGGCTCGATCACGACCCGGAAGCCCTTGAAGCGGCCCGACTCCGGCTGGCGGACTTTGGCTCCCGGGTGCGAACGCTGCAGTGCTCCTTCGCACGAATCGACGAGGCCGTCCAAGAAGCAGGCTTTGAGGCAGTTGATGGGATCGTCTTGGACCTGGGTGTCTCCTCTCACCAACTGGACACTCCAGAGCGAGGTTTTCGGTTCGCGACCGATACGCCGCCGGAAGAAACGCCTCTAGATATGCGAATGGATCGAACTCAAGGGGAAACCGCCGCTGACCTTTTGGCTCGCGCGAGCGCCGAAACCCTCGAAGGCTGGCTTCGCGAGTATGGCGAGCTCCCCGGGGCTCGGCGGTTGGCGAAGGCGATCACGGAAGAACGCCGTCGCGAGCCCCTGAGGACGGCGGCGGACCTGCTTCGCGTGATCGATTCTTCGCGGGTCGGTCGAGGTCGCCGCCACAACCCCGCCACTCTGGTTTTTCAGGCACTTCGGATTGCGGTCAACGACGAACTCGGCGCGCTCAAGACCGGCCTCGAGGCATCCATCCGGATTCTTCGACCGGGTGGGCGACTGGTCGTGATCGCCTACCACTCCCTCGAGGACCGAATCGTCAAACGCTGCTTTCGCGCCGAAGCCCGCGGCTGCATCTGTCCTCCTCGTCAACCAATCTGCACCTGTGGGCGGGGCCCCCGACTCCAGCCGCTCACCCGGAAGCCCCTGCGACCGTCGGACCACGAGGTCATGGAAAACCCGCGTGCCCGGTCCGCGCGATTGCGCAGTGCGGAACGCATCGTGGAGGCGGCCTAATGGGGAAATCAAGGATCCAATCAGCCAAACGCCCTGTTCGAAATGCGCGCGGGGTCCAAAAGCGCTTCTCGCGAAGCGAGTCCCCCTCCGCCCGGCTGGGGCTGATTGGTCGAGACCTCGCCGAACGGGCGCCGCGCATCTCTGCACGACGATTGCTTCCCGTTCTCGTCGCTTCGCTGGCCGTTGCCCTTGGCCTCGCGGCCCTGCGCCTTGAAGTGCTCCGCCTCCGCTACGCATTGGGTGACGCCGCAATGGCCGAGCAGAGGCTAGTTGAGGAAGAGCGCGACCTGATGGCCCAGCATCGACGGCTCCGCGACCCCGTCCGCTTGGCCCGCGAGGCGCAAAGCCTCGGTTTTGTTCGGCCCGAAACTTTGATCGTGCTGCCAAAATCCGCCGCACCGCCCGCCACCCCGACCGCCCTGGCGGCCGCCTCGTTCGTCGATCTCGGGAGACGAAAACAACCGTGAGAAGCCAGGCCACCGGATCAGCCGCAGCGCGAGTGACCGCCATTCGACTTCTGCTTCTTCTGGTCCTCGCTGTTCTGGCCGCCCGCGCGGGACAGCTTTCAACCGTCAACCCGGATGCCGTCGATCAAGGAAACAGGCAGATTCACACGAGAATCAAGATCCCCGGGGCCCGCGGGCTCATTCTCGACCGAGCCCACCGGGCACTGGCCATTAGTGTCGAGGCCCCTTCCGTCTACGCTTTTCCCCAGCTGATCGAAAATCCCCAAAAGGTTGCCAAGAACCTTGGGGACATTTTATCCCTCGACCCGACCGCACTCAAAAAACGCATCACGTCCCGGAGCGGCTTTACTTACTTGGGACGCTGGGTTGAGCCGGAGCAAGCTGAGGCGATCCGCGCACTCGACTTACCGGGAATCGGCATCGAATACGAGCCTCGCCGCACCTATCCCACGGGACCCATGGCGGGGCCCATCGTTGGCTTTGCGGACATCGACGGCAAGGGGGTCCGCGGTGTTGAGCAGATGATGGATCGTTGGCTGTCCGGCGAACCCCGAACCGTAGCCGTGGAGCGAGACGCACGGGGCCGAGTGCTTTCCAGCGACTCCGTCGATCCGCGCCAAACCGCGGGCGGCGACATTACGCTGACCATCGACGCGGGACTCCAAGCCCAGGCCGAGGCCCTGCTTACCGAAGCGGTCGAGGCGTCGGAGGCCCTGGGTGGCGTCGTGATCTGCATCGAGCCCTCGACGGGCGACATTCTCTCTCTCGCGGAAGCACCCGGCTTTGACCCGAATCACTTCCGCCACATCGCCTACTCCAAAACTCGAAGTCGAGCCTTCGTCGACGCCATGGAACCCGGCTCGACTTTCAAGGCTTTCCTGGTCGCCGCCGCCCTTGAGGCCGATGTGATTCGGCCCGAAACCGAGATCGATACCGGCGACGGCTGGGTCCGCGTACCGGGCAAAACCATTCGCGACCATCACCCCTATGGGGTGCTCGATCCAGCCGGGGTTCTGCGCTTCTCGAGCAATGTCGGCGCGGTCTGGATTGCTCAACGTCTCGGAGCGGAAGCCCAGCATGCCTCCCTGCTGCGCTTTGGGTTCTCGCAAAGCACAGGGAGTGGATTCCCTCAGGAATCCAACGGAATCCTACGAGATTGGCGTGCCTGGAAGCCCGTTGACCAAGCAACGGTCGCTTTCGGGCAGGGACTCAATGTGACACCGATCCAGCTCGCAATGGCGATGGCCGCTCTCGGAAACGATGGCATCAGAATGAAGCCGCGGCTGGTCGCTGCCCAGCGGGCACCCCGAGGCGAATGGGAAACCCTCCCCATTCGGAAAGCCGGGCGGGCCATTCGCCCGGAAACCAGTCGCACCCTTCTCAAGATGATGCAGAGTGTCGTCTCTTCCGAAGGAACCGGACGGCAAGCCGCGCTCGCGGGTGTGCAGGTCGCCGGCAAGACGGGAACCGCTCAGGTTCTTGATCAAGAAACCGGCGCCTACTCTCAAGACCGATACATCGCGTGGTTTGCAGGACTCGCTCCTGCGGAAAACCCCCAGATCGCAATTGTCGTCGCTCTCGACCAACCGATGGGCAAACATCACACGGGTGGAGCGGTTGCGGCCCCTCTTTTTGCGAAGGTCGCGGCCGCGCAACTCGCCCACCAAGGAATCATGACGAAACCTGAACCGATTCCATCCATCAAGGTTCCAATCTGGGTAGCCGTCCAAGAGCGAATCAACGCTCGGAAACACGCTGAGAAGGAAGCCACCCTGGATCGATCCCCCCGAGCCGCAAAAAAGCCCATGCAAATCGCGCGCAGTCGGCGCACACGGCGATTACGCCCTGCCAATCGACATGTCGCGGCGCCCCAACCGGCCCGAAACACAGGGCTTCCTCCTGTCGCGGCGCCGCCCCCGACCCAGCGTCGAGTCGGTCCGGCTTTGGGCAATGAAACCGCGTCCCGGATCGAGCTTGCCTCAGTACTGGTCCCGGATTTCCGGGGTCAAAGCCTCAAAGATGCTCGAAGAATCGCGCATCAGGAGGCGTTGGAAGTTCACATCCACGGATCGGGAAGCGGCCGAGTAGTCGGACAAGCCCCTGCAGCGGGCACAATCGTCATGGGCGAAGACCGTGTCATCATCCTGAGCTTCTCCGTCCATCAAGAGGAGGGATGAGATGAGACTTTCCGCCCTTCTCGATGGTCTCCCCCAACCGGTCGCGCCGTCCAAGTCCGAACGACTCAGGTTTTCCGTTGATCCGATTATTCGGGGCATCGGATATGACTCCCGAGCCACCTCGCCCGGAGACCTCTTCGTCGCCCTTCGCGGGGCGGTGAGCGATGGACATGACTACATCGAACGCGCGGTCAACGCCGGTGCCGTAGCCGTCCTCACGGAAGAGCCCTTGTCCCCTGAACGGCTCGGCGATGCCGTCGCGGTGGTCGTCCCTGATACGCGTCAGACCTTGGCCGAGCTGGCCCAGATTTTTTTTGGCCGACCCTCCGAATCACTCTCCCTGATCGGCATCACGGGCACAAACGGGAAGACAAGTACTTCCTATTTGCTTGAGTCCATCCTCAAAGCCGCCCAGCACCGGACCGCATTGATCGGGACAGTCGAAATTCGCTACGCGGGTGCTCGCATCCCCGCCGTGAACACAACGCCCGAAAGCCTCGATCTGCAGCGAACACTCAGAGACATGTGTACAAAAAACATTGAAGACGTCGTGATGGAAGTTTCCTCTCACGGCCTCGAACTCGGTCGAGTCTGCGGCTGCCACTTCAACGTCGCCGCATTCACGAACCTCACGCAGGATCACCTCGATTTTCACGGCAGCATGGAGGCATACCGAAAATCAAAAGCCCGCCTTTTCGGTGAATTCCTGACCCGAGGCGGCCTCGCCGTCGTCAACATCGATGATCCCTCCGCGCCGGCCATGATCGAAGCCGCCCAGGCTTCTGAAGCCCGCATCATCCGTTGCGCTCGCCAACCGGGACACGAGGCTGACATCTGGCTTGAAAACGCGTCCATCCGAATAGAAGGAACCCGCGCACGGATCCACCTAGACCACCAGCCCCTCGACCTTGAAATTCCCCTTCTTGGCGACTTCAACCTTGAAAACGTTTTGATTGCATGCGGAATCGGTCATGCCCTCGGCATCTCCGCCGACGAAATCGCCCGAGGGATCCAGGCCTGCCCTCAAGTACCGGGCCGGATGGAAGTCGTTCGAGGCCAGATGAAGGACTGCCCAACGGTCCTCGTCGATTACGCCCACACTCCCGATGCGATCGAAAAGCTCCTCTCGGCAGTACGCCCGCTGAGCAGCGGACGAATACTCACCGTTTTTGGCTGCGGGGGCGATCGCGACCGCGCCAAGCGACCCCTCATGGCAGAGGCCGTGGCGCGGCAAACGGACTTGGCGATCGCAACCAGCGACAACCCGCGGCGGGAAAGTCCAGAACAGATCCTCCGAGATGTCGAGCAAGGGCTCCAGTCGCTGAAGCGATCAGAACCGGAGAGCCTTCCTTCCGCCGGTGCCTATACGACGCTGATTGATCGACGGGAAGCGATTCAGTGTGCGATCGACCAGGCTTCCCCAGAGGACACCGTGGTGATCGCGGGAAAGGGACACGAGGACTACCAAATCATCGGAACCCAAAAGCTTCCCTTCGACGATCGACTGGAAGCGAGCCGGGCCCTTGATCGCGGAGCCCAAAATTGAGCGCGCCCTTCCGACTCACCGAAGCACTGACTTGGACTCAGGGGCAGTACATCGCCGGTTCGGAACAGACGGTTTTCGACGGCGTCTCCATCGACACACGAACCGTGCGCTCAGGAGAGCTTTTCGTCGCCATTCGGGGCGAAAAGCATGACGCTCATTCTTTTCTCGACCAAGCCATTGCGTCGGGGGCGAGCGGGATAATGGTGGAGCATGGGGCGGTCGACGCAGCCGACCTTCCCATCAGCCTCCCCATCCTGAGCGTCGAGGACACCACGACGGGACTCGGAGACCTTGCACGGGGGCACCGGAATTCATTCACGGGAAACGTGATCGCGATCACGGGAAGCAATGGCAAGACGACAACGAAGGAAATGTGCCATGCCATCATGGCTGTGAAAGCACCCTGCCTGAAAACAATCGGTAATCTCAACAATGCATTCGGATTGCCATTAACTCTGCTCTCTCGCAAGGCTGAGGAGGCGAGCGCCGTCGTTGAGCTGGGCATGAACCATCGAGGTGAAATTTCATATTTGACCAAAATTGCCCGGCCCGACATCGGAATGGTGACCAATGTCGGCACCGCCCACATCGGCTTCCTTGGAAGTCAGAAGAATATCGCCCTGGAAAAGACCGATCTGATCGCCGGCCTCGAGGAAAGTGGGACCGCCGTCCTGAATTCAGACGACCCGCTCATCGAAGCCCACGCCTCACGCGCGCCCGGACGGATTATTCGCTTCGGTTTCTCAAAGAATGCGGACGTGCGAGCCGATCACGTTCGTTTTGATGGCGGCAGCCGATTTCACTTCATGCTGCTCACACCTGCAGGAAACCGAAGCGTCGAGATCAGCGGCTTGGCCGACACTACGGTCATCAATGCATTGGGAGCCTCCGCAGCCGCGCTCGCTGCCGGGGCCGATCTCGATCAAATCGAGACGGGCCTCGGCCGCTTTCAACCCGTGCCCGGTCGCATGGTTCCTCGGCACCTCGCGTCGGGGGTCTGCGTCATCGACGACACCTACAACGCAAACCCGCAGTCGATCCACGCGGCGCTCGAGAACCTGATTCGCCTCAAAGGAGATGGCCGGGCCTTCGCGATTCTCGGCGACATGGGCGAGCTTGGCGAAGAAGCGGATCAGGCCCACCAAACAATTGGCCGACTGGCCGCCGAGCTCAAGGTGGACCGTCTGATCACTCTTGGAACAAATGCTGCTCGGGTCAATGCGGCGGCGCAAGAAGCGGGACTCCCCGCTGAGCACTGCCTGGTCGGCGTCGACCCGGAACAAGTCGCTGAAAGCGTGGGGCGCGACCTTCGAAGTCAAGATTGGATTCTCGTAAAGGGCTCCCGAGCCATGCGCATGGAGCGCGTGGTGGAAGCCTTGATTCGACGAGAGGAGAAACACTAAATGCTCTATCACCTCCTCTACCCGTTGGCTGAGACTTTCGGCGGCTTCAATGTAGTTCGGTACATCACCTTTCGAACGGCGGCAGCGACCCTCACGGCCCTCTTTATTTCATTCCTCATGGGACCTTGGCTGATCCGAAAGCTCTCAGAGCTTCGAGTGGGGCAGCCCATTCGCGCAATCGGACCCGACCATCAAGCCAAAGCCGGAACGCCCACCATGGGGGGGCTGCTGATCCTGCTATCGCTGATCGTCTCAGTCCTACTCTGGGCCCAACTCGACAATCGGTTTGTGTGGATTGTCCTTGGTCTCACCACCGGCTACGGCGTCCTGGGCTTTCTCGATGACTACAAGAAGGTCACCCAGCAAAATAGTGACGGCATCTCGGCCCGGACCAAATTATTCTGGCAAACACTTCTCGCGTTTGGGGTCGCCCTCGCCATTTACACCAGCCCAGCCTTCGATCAAGAACTGGCGGTGCCGTTTTTTAAGAATTTTACGCCGAAGATCGGATGGCTCTACGTCCCGCTGGCCACCTTCATCATTGTTGCCTTCAGCAATGGCGTCAATTTGACCGATGGATTGGACGGGCTCGCGATCGGACCCGTCATGATTGCAGCGGGCACGTTCATCGGACTCTCCTACGCAGCCGGACACATCCAGATCGCGGACTATTTGAGCATCAAATACGTACCGGGTGCCGGCCAACTTGCCATTTTCTGCGGCGCCCTCGTAGGGGGGGGCTTAGGGTTCCTGTGGTTCAATGCCTCGCCTGCTGATCTCTTCATGGGAGACGTGGGCGCCCTCGCACTTGGCGGTGCGCTGGGCACGATTTCGGTGTTGATTCGTCAGGAAATCTTGCTGGCTGTAATCGGTGGCATTTTCGTTGCCGAAGCCGCGTCGGTCGTCATCCAAGTCGTCTGGTTTAAATTTACCGGGCGCCGAGTCTTCTTGATGGCCCCCATTCATCATCATTTCGAAAAACTCGGCTGGGCCGAGCAGAAGATCGTCGTTCGATTTTGGATTGTTTCGATCATCCTCGCCCTTGTTGCACTTTCGTCCCTCAAACTACGCTGACTGGAACCTCTGCTTCTATGGATCTTTCCCACAAAAGTGTGCTGGTCCTCGGGCTTGGCCTCAGCGGTCGAAGCGCCGCAACCTTTTGTGGAGCGCGTGGAGCCGAAGTGGTCGCCGCTGACGAGCGACCCCACGACGAAATCGATCAGTTGGACGCGTTGCAGAAAAGCCCGGGCATTCGGGAGGTTCGGGTGGGCGCCCCTTTTCCGGATCCCGCCGAGTACGACATCACCATTCCCAGCCCGGGCGTACCCGAGTCTCGATACCGAGGCAAGGCGCGCATCGCTTGGGGAGACATCGAGTTGGCGGGACGATTCCTCCAAGTTCCAGTCGTTGCGGTCACGGGCACCAACGGAAAATCGACAACCGTCAAATTGATCGAGTCGATGCTGCGCCATGGCGGCCGTCGAGCGCGAGCCGCGGGCAACGTAGGCACCCCCGCCCTGTCGCTGGTCGGTGCACCCCTCGATCTGGCGGTCCTTGAGGTGTCTTCGTTCCAACTCGAGGCGACCGAACGCTTTCAGCCGGAGATCGCCGTCGTCCTTAACCTGAGCCCGGACCATCTCGATCGTCACGGCAACTTCAGACGCTACGCCGAGGCAAAACAACGGATCCTCGCCCATCAAGGACCAGAAAATATCGCCCTGCTCTCCTTCGACGACGAAAACGTTCGAGCCATGGCCGACACCACCTCGGCCGAAATCGTCGGATTTAGCCTTCGGGGTGAGCCTCGAGATCGCCGACTTCGCCGCGCGGCCTGGCTCGATGGCAATGCTGCGTTTCTCAGGGAGGGAGATCAAGTTCGGCGCGTCGACCTCAGTGGGTGCCGCCTTCCCGGAGCACACAACCGCGAGAATCTTCTCGCGGCCCTGACGACCGTTTGGCTCTCCGGCGTCGAGCCTGAGGCGGCGACCGGCGCCTTGTCGAGTTTTAGAGGTCTCCCCCATCGTTCGGAACGGATCTCAGACAAACTGGGTCTCGAATGGATCGATGACTCAAAGGCCACGAATCCCGGCGCCGCGATCCGCGCCCTCGAAGGCCTGCCTCGCCGGGTGATCTGGATCGCCGGCGGCCGAGGCAAGGGCCTTCCCTTCGACGCGCTCGCCGACTGCGCGGCGAAACGGGCAATCTGTGTCTTGCTGATCGGGGAGTCCGCGTCCGCGATTGAAGAAGCCCTCGCTGGACGTTTGCCCTGCGAAAGCGTTGAAGATATCAGTTTGGCCGTCGCACGAGCGGCTGAAATCGGCGAACCGGGAGACGTAGTTCTCTTGGCGCCCGGCTGCTCAAGCCTTGACCAATTCATCAATTTTGAAGAAAGAGGCCGCTGTTTTCAGCAAGCCATCGAGAAACTTGAAACACGGAGAGTTTCAACATGAATCGAGTCGCTCGAAACAGAACTCACGCCTCCAATCATCGTGCGCTGAACCTCCAAGGTGCAGGCGAGGGCGCCGACGGCGCCATCATGCTGTCCGCCCTTCTTCTCGTCTCGATGGGCGTGGTCATGAGCTTCAGCACAACGGCAACCCTTGCGTTGGAACAACGCATCCCCCCTCTTTTCCTACGTCACGTTGGGGCCCTCGTGATCGGGCTTGCAGCGGGATTCGTGGCGTACCGTCTTCCGACTCAAATCTGGAGAAGGCTTGCGCTCCCGCTTTGGGCGGTGACGGTTCTCATGCTCCTCCTGACATGGATCGTCGGCGTGGAGGTCAAAGGCGCTCAGC
>NHEP01000151.1 GCA_002171515.1 bacterium TMED88
AGCATCGGCCCCAACATACGTGGTGGAAACACTGATCTGCGGCGGCGAAATGTCGGGAAAGAGCGAAATCGGCAGATCGAGGATCGCGACGGCCCCCAAAATCACCATGACAATGGCGATCACAATGGAGACGATCGGGCGGCTAATGAAAAAGCTCGACATAGAAACCCTGGATCAGCCGGCCTGGGCAGCCGGCTTTGCCGTCTCGCCCGACGAAGCTGGCTTTCCCTGCTTCGTCTGCTGGGCGGCGACGGGTCGGACCTTCATGCCGGCTTTGACTTTCTGAAGGCCCTCGACGATGACTTGCTCGCCCTTCGACAGCCCTTTGGTGATCACCCAATTTTTCCCATCGACCATCCCGACTTGGACGTTTCGGATGTCCACCACATCGTCCTTACCGACCACCGAAATCAAATACTGGCCCTGAACGTCACTGACGGCCCTCTGGGGAACCAGCAGGGCGTTCGGCAAATCGCCGACATGAACACGAACGCGAGCGAACTGACCGGGCCGTAAAACGTTGCCCGGGTTATCAAAGCGCCCCTCAATGGTAATGGTTCCAGTTTCGCGATCGACGGCCCGGCCGAGAATAAACGGCGTTCCGGCGTGTGGCCAAAGCGAACCGTCAGCCAGGTAAAGTTGCAGGATGGCCCCAGCCGACTCCAGGCTCCGACCGTCGTCCTCCGACTTTCGAGCCCGAGCCAGCATCAGGTAATCCTGCTGACTAATCGCAAAACTAACCTTGATCGGATCGAGCTGGGAAACCGTCGTTAGCTCGGTACCTTGAGACACGAGATCCCCGATCTGGGCGACCGCGATATCCGCCACCCCTCGAATCGGCGACTTGATCTTCGCCCATGAAAGATTCAATTCGGCTTGGGCGAGCCGCGCCTCTGCGCTCAACACGCGGGCCTTGTCGGCGAGCGCATTCTGCTCAGCGTCATCCAGTTCTTGTTGACTGACCGCGCCGTCTTTGGCCAGGGGCCGGTAGCGCTTGACGTGAATCTCGCTCTTTTCAAGATTGGCCTTGGCCTGACCGAGTTCCCCTCGCGCATTCTCTAATTCCGCCTCGAACTCTCGTGGATCGATCTGAAAGAGGAGCTGATCCTGATCCACGACCGCGCCCTGCCGGTAGTCGATCCCTCTCAGGTAGCCTTTGACTTGGGGCCGGATCACGGCGTTATTGAAGCCCCGGGTCGTTCCGATCCACTCTATATATTGCGGAACATCTCTTTGCTCTACGGGCGCCAACACGACCTCGGGGGCCGATGCACCCTTGTTCGAAGCCGAGTGACAGCCCAAGGTCGCCATCAAGCAGAGAAAGACCCCGCCCAGCAGCCACTTCAACAAACGGGCCGACATGAGGGGTTCTCCTTATCTGGATCGAGTTCAACAAGCGGGGGCCGCAGAGCCTTCTCGCGGAAGGGCTTTTGATCTGGGGTGCCAGTATAGCGGGAGGAGGCCCTCAGCAATGGCGAAACAATCGTGTTTTTGGCCCCGCCCCCGCCTTCTCCCCACCACCGACGGAGATCACAAGTATCATCGACGGCGTGCTCGGAGCCCGCTGGCGGGTCTCGGAGTGGACGCTCCGCGACTGAAATTCCAAAACGCGGGAGAGACCGGATGTCCAAGACATTGCCCCCCCCGACCGGATCCACCCACGAATCGCGCGGCTTCACCGCAGCGATTGCCGCCCTGGGCGTTGTTTTCGGCGATATTGGAACCAGCCCGCTCTACGCCTTCCGCATGTGCCTTTCGGCGCTTCCAGGTGGATCGGTCGATGCAGGAGCGATCCTCGGCGTTCTTTCTCTCGTCTTCTGGTCCATCACCGTGGTGATCACGGTCAAGTATCTCGTCTACATCCTGCGTGCTGACTTAAATGGCGAAGGCGGCGTTTTGGCCCTCATGGTCCTGAGCCTGGGCGGCCGAACGCCGACCCAGGTCGGCGGCTTATGGATGGCGCTCGGAATCGGGGGCGCAGCCCTGCTCTACGGCGACGGGATGATCACGCCGGCCATCTCCGTTCTCAGCGCCGTCGAAGGCATCGGCATCGCGACACCGGCTCTCCAAAACGCCGTGATCCCCATGAGTTTGGTGGTCTTGGTCCTCATCTTCGCCTTCCAACGACACGGAACGAAAAGCATCGGCCGATTTTTTGGGCCCATCATGCTGCTTTGGTTTTTCGTGCTGGGGGGGCTGGGCGCCTACTGGATTTTTCAGCAGCCTCTGGTCCTTGGCGCAGTCGACCCTCGCCTCGGACTCGCTTTCTTGTCCGAAAACGGCGAGTTGGGACTCATGATTCTCGGCTTTGTCTTTCTGGTGGTGACCGGAGGCGAGGCGCTCTACGCCGACTTGGGCCACTTTGGCGTGAAGCCCATCCGGCGCGGCTGGTTTTGGATCGCCATGCCGGGAATCTTGCTGAACTACTTCGGCCAAGGCGCGCTCATTCTCGAGCAACCGGATACCGTCGCTCACAGCTTTTACTCTATGGCGCCCCAATGGATGCTCTACCCGCTGGTGGGCTTGGCCACGATCGCCGCCGTGATTGCATCTCAGGCAGTGATCTCCGGCGCTTTTTCCCTCACCTATCAGGCCATTCGACTCGGATTCATGCCGGGCCTCAAAGTTCGTCATTACGCGCCCGATGGCGAAGGCCAGGTCTACTTCCCGACTGTCAATGGAGTCCTTCTGATCGCCAGTTGCCTTCTGGTGGTTCTCTTTCGAAGCTCGGACGAACTCGCAGGTGCCTATGGACTCGCCGTATCGGGGACCATGGTGATCACGACAGTTCTCGCCAATGTTGCCTTTGCGAGGCGTCACGGCTGGCTTGGGCCAACCCTTTTATCGATCATATTCTTAGCCTTTGACGGCACATTCTTGGTCGCCAATCTGTCCAAGATTGAACAAGGCGGTTGGTTTCCAGCGCTCGTCGCAGCTTTGGCGTACATGATGATGAACACTTGGATGAGCGGGCGAAAACACGAAGCTGCACGCTTGAACTCAATGGAGCAAACGCCGGAACAATTCGAAAAAGCATTAAACAGCAGCCCGCCTGTCCGAACGCCCGGGACAGGCGTCTTTCTCGACAGCCGCGGAACCGGGATTCCTGGAACGCTGTCCGCATACTGGGCCTACACCCGCTCTTTACCCGAGAAAATTCTCTTTGCCACGGTCATCACCGAGCCCACGCCTCGGGTGCCGCTTAATCGCAGAGTCGACACCAGCTGGGTGGCCGGCGGCGTCGTCCGAGTCAACATCCGCTATGGCTTCATGCAAACGCCCAACGTGCCAGCTGTACTCAGCCAACTGCCCGACGAGATCATGACGTATGTCGCCGGCGAGACCACTTTCTTAATCGGACGCCGTACGCCCCATGTGACCGCCGCCAAAGGCATGGCTCTTTGGCGAAAAAGACTCTATGCGTTTCTGGATCGCAATGCCGACGAGCCCATTCGCCGATATCAACTCCCCGCCGATCGCGTGCTCGAAATTGGATTGCGCTATCGGCTGTGAGCTGCCTCCCTCTCGGGTCCGAGCCTCTCGCCGGGCCTAAAATTCCTTGGAAGGCCGAGCCCTCTTCATTAACCTCCAGTGGCCTCGATCGGCACCCCCCGAAATCTTCCTCCCCTTCTCTTTTCTGACCTATGACGGAGCACATTCATCCACCATGCCTGACTCAATTTTACTTCAAGCCCAAGCCGACCTGAACCCACCGACGCGGGGCCGGCGAAGGGACATATGGGCTTTGGTCTCTCTACTGATCGCGCTCTCCTGGGTCGCATCGTGCGGGCGATCCGCGAACGCCGACTCGATCTGCGCCCTCTCCGGACAGCCCCTAACCACGATCGAGAAGGCGCAGTCCGCTTGGGACTTCGTGCAAAAAAATCAGGGCTCTCTCCAGGAACTGCAAAAATCCGGTCGCGTCCCCGACATCCAATTTGATCGACTCCCCAGCGACCTCAACGCTCTTCCAGCGCACAGGGTGGACCTCTTCCTCGGTTTGGTTCTGCCCGCAGCCCTTCGAGTCAACCAGGCGATTCTGGCTGATCGGGAAAAGCTGCTTCACCTCAGCCAGACAGCGGAGCTCGGGACCTCTGGAAAAAATGAGCTCCAAACCCTGGCCCAGCGCTACGGACTAGAATCTTCATCGATCCCCGAGCTCCTAAAAAGAGTGGACATTGTGCCCCCCAGCTTGATCCTCGCTCAGGCGGCTGATGAGAGTGGATGGGGGCGTTCCCGCTTTGCGATCGAAGGCAATGCCCTCTTTGGGCAGCATACGAATAATCCCAATCAGCCCTCAATCGAAGCGCGCGATGCGAAGGTTCGACTGGCTGCATTCAAGACCCTCTGCGGATCTGTTGAAGCCTACGTTTCGAATTTGAACAGCACGCGGGCCTACGCCCCCTTTCGTGAGATTCGATCGGAATTAAGAGCGAAAGATCAGCCCCTCACGGGAACCGCACTGGTAGCCGGCCTCTCGCTCTACTCAGCCCGGGGCGAATCATATCTGGCCGACCTCCGATCAATCATGCGACATCATGATCTGGGGGGCCTGGACAAGGCACGCCTGACCGGGAAGCCTCGATGGGTTCGGGTGATTCACCCCTAGGCGGACCCCGCAGCGCCCCTTCCCCGGGCCAACAGTTTGATCGGCACAGCCTCGCCGAGGAGACCCAAAAGCAATGAAGGTTCGTCAAAAATGGTCCAGCCTCGCTCGCTGGCAGAGGTGGTCCCTTCTGACCGCGCTCCTCTTGGCTTTCTATGCCGCACTCGGCTTCTGGGTCGCCCCGCGCGTTGTCCGAGATCAAGCCCGCACCCTTTTCCTTGATCAACTGGGACGCCACGTTGAAATCGGTGACGTCAAGATCAATCCCTTTGCCCTCACCCTTTCAGTCTCTCAATTTAACCTTCCCGATGCAGACGGTTCGCCCCTATTACGCTTCGAGGAGCTCTTCCTCGACTTCGAGTTGTCTTCGATCTACTGGCAAGCTCTGACCTTTGCCGAAATACGAATTGAGGAACCCCTGGTTCATCCCAAAGTGCGCCGAGATGGCACGCTGAATGTGGTCGACCTCATCCCCCGGACCGATGACGAGCCCCTCAAGGATCGCGCCCCTCAAGCCCAGATCGATGAGTCGATGGATGAGGAAGCGTCCGCTCCGCCCGCCATCCTTGTCCATCTTCTCGATGTCCAAAGAGGCCAACTCGCTTTCTCTGACTTCTCTCACGAAACACCCTTCGAGTACGAAATCAGCCCGTTGAATATCACGGTGCGCGACTTTGGAACACGCCCGGACGATGAGTCGCCTTATAGTTTTTCGGCTTCAACCGGATCTGGAGAATCCCTCGACTGGGAGGGCATCGTGAGTGTCGTGCCCCTGTACTCTTCTGGTCGCTTCACGCTTGCGGGCATTCAGCCGAGAACGGGCTGGCTTTACGTTCAAGACAACGTGCTCTTTGAAGTCGTCGAGGGCACCGTTGACTTGGCCGGTCGCTATGAACTCGACAGCCGAGATGGGCTGAACCTCGTCTTTGACGAAGGGCAGCTCACGGTCAGAGATTTTGAAGTTGTCGAACGAGAAACACGAGAGCGGGCGGTTCGAATTGGCGAATTCGACATTGAGGGCATCCGCCTTCAGTACCCGGAGCAGACTGTTCAAATCGAGCGTATCCACTCCGGGAAAGGGGAGTACCACCTGAAACGGTTCGCCGATGGCGCCCTTCGTTCACAAAGAATGGCCCAAACTCGCAATTCAACCGGGCAGAGTTCAGAGGCCACGCCGGACCTCGATGAACCGCCGCCGCTGAAAGGGGAGGGGGAGCGGCCATGGTCCATATTGATCTCCCAAATTCTTTTTCAAAACCAGAGCATTGTGTTCGAGGATTTCAGCACGCAACCGGCGGTTCGCCTCGGCGTTGAGATTGTCGAACTTGAGCTTCAGAAAGTCAGCCACGATCTCAGCCAGAAAATTCCAACGCGTCTCGAGTTGCGAATCGGCGAAACCGGCCGGCTCAATATCGCGGGACCGATCCGACCCGATCCTCTTGAGGTTGAATTGGCTGTTGAACTTGAAACGCTTGAAATCGACCTTTTTGAGCCTTACTGGACTTCGACAGTGAGGGCAGATGTCTCGAACGGACACGTCGGTTTCTCGGGTCAGATTCGAGCGGAGGCCGCAGATCAGGGGCCACCCGTTTTCCGAGTCGGTGGTGATTTCAGCGTGGACGATTTTTACCTGCTCGACTTGGAGGAATCCGAACGAATCACGGCCTTACGGTCGCTTCGGATGGAGGGGCTCCAGCTCAGCAGCGAACCGCTTTCGATCCAACTTGAACGCCTCCTGTTGGTCGACCCGTCCGCCCGAATTGTGATGGGACCGACAGGCACCACCAACGTCTCGGGTGTCGTCGGGCCGTCATCCGAAAAGGCCGCGCCCTCCTCGGCTTCGATCGCACGGACGGAAGGCATCGGCGGGAAGGGCAGCGGGATGGATGTCGCGGTCTCAATCAAGCGAATCGAAGTCCAGAATGCATCAATGGATTTTGAGGATCGGTCCGTGCAGCCAGCCTTCACGACCTCGCTTTCGGAATTCTCCGGCCAAATCGATTCCATTTCTTCCAATCCCGAGGAACAAGCCAGCCTGCGATTTCAAGGGCGACTTGATGGGAGCACTGGGGTCGACTTAACAGGATTTGCCAAACCTCTCGCCGAAAGTCCTTATGTCGACCTCAAAGTCTCTCTTCGCAACATGGGACTCACTCAATTCACCCCCTACTCGGGCCGTTATGTCGGAAAAGCCATTGAACGCGGCAAGCTGTTCCTCGAAGTCGACTACGAGCTCGATGGCAACCAATTGGTCGGTGAGAACAGGCTGTTTCTCGACCAATTTACCCTCGGAAGCAAAGTCCCGAGCGAGGATGCCCTGAACCTCCCGGTTGGACTGGCCCTGGCTCTCCTGAAAGATCGTAAAGGAGAGATCCACATCGACCTTCCAGTCCGAGGGGACCTCGACGATCCGGAATTCAGTGTGATGGGCATCGTCTTTCGGGCCCTGGGGAACCTGATCGCAAAAGTCGCCCTCTCCCCCTTTGCGGTTCTTGGAGGAATTGCGGGCTCCGACGGCGATGAAATGCAGGGAGTCGTCTTCCAACCGGGTCAAACCCACTGGCAGCCGGGAGAAGAATTGAAGATCGCGTCCCTCGCAGAAGCCCTCCTCGAGCGCCCCGCCCTCGCGATTGAACTCACGGGAGAAGCGAATCGCGAATCTGATCGAACGGCTTTACAGTCCGAATCCTTTGAGCGCAGCTTGCAAAGAGAACGATTCCAGGAACTCCAAGGCAAGTGGTTCGGCCGCAAGCCCAACTCAGTCGAAGAGGTGGTTTTGGAAGAGAAAGATCGGCGGCGTCTCATCAATCAGCGCTTCAAGGCCAATTTTGGAATCGAGGGCGCGACGGAAATCGAGTCTGCTTTCGAGGCGGCACAACGGAACGGAAGCGAGGCACCAGAGGCACGGGAACAATTCTTTGAAGCAGAGCAGGAACGCAGATTGGTGGCCGCGACACCCATCAAAGACTCCGCCCTCATTGACCTCGCTCGCGGCCGCGCCGCGGTGATCCAGTCCCGCTTGACCACGGTCGGAGGCGTGGAGGCGGAACGCATCTTTGTCCTCGACCCAGATCTGACCGTCGACGACTCCGATGAGCCGCAAGGGGCGCGAATCGCTCTCACCGCTCGATAGACGCAGAGGCTGCAAGAGGGGCCCTCGACTTCAGCCCCTCAATGCAGGCCCCTCGGGGCTTTTGAGGGATTCCGGGGCGATGGCGGCCCTACGATTTTTTTTGGGGGGGGTCTGGGCCAGAGGGCAGCCATCTCGACAAATTGCGAGCCGGCCGGTATCCCCTCTGGATGCGGAACATACTGGTGACAGCACTGATCGCGATTCTGATGTTCGTAGCGGGCTTCTGGACTGGCCAAATGACATCGCCCTTCGCCCTACTCGCCAATCCGGCGCTCAGAAATTTAAGCGATCAATCCATTGGCTCTGTGGGGGGCGCGCTCCTTCCCCAAGCTGCCATGTCCGAACAAGACATCAAACGGTTAACCGAAGAATGGCTGGAGCCTTCGGCCAAGGGTGATTCCGCCCAAGAGCTTGTTCGAACTCTCTCTGATTGGGGGGGTAATCCACAGGCAGTCATTGAAGGGGTCATCGATTCCATGAGCGATGACCAGATCAGTGCTCTTCTCACAAGTCTGACAAGCCTTGACCGCGAATCCCTCGATGACGTTTACGACGTCCGCGCCTATGCGAACCGAATGGCCGAGTTGGCGCTCGGCGATCTCACCGGAGAACCGGCCCTCAGAGACCCCGGCCTTCCGCCGATCTATTTCTCTGATTCGCCCGACCCTCAACGCGCGGTCGACGAAAACTTAAGCGAGTTCGAAAACCCTGGTCGGCTTCACGCCATTCTTCCGATGGATGACTACAAAGGCGATGAAGTTTTTGTCAAATGGACTCGAGTTAATGATCAGGAAGTCATGTTGTTTGACCGCTACCCCATTCAGGCCAAATCGGATTACAACTGGGTTTACCTCGAACCGAGAGAAGGCTGGCCGTCAGGGGAATACAGCGTCGACTTCTACTCCAGCGATGAGGAAATGCAGCCCGTGGGAGGCGGCAATTTTCAAGTCAAGTGAGCCCCACTGATCGGGTCATCAACAGACTCCCGCCCTCGATCCGCCACTTTGGAAGGGCTGGACCGACCCCCTCTCGAACCGATATGCTGCCAGCATTGCTACAGAATCCGGTGAGGCAAAGAAATGATGCCCAGACGACGGCCTCGAGCGACAAAACCCTTTGAGCACGGGGCCCGCAGCCGCGGCGGGCGCCGCACGCTGCTCTTTTTATCGGGCCTCATCCTCTGGAGTGGATGCCCCCAACCCGAACCGACACCTGAGGCCTCGCCCGCACCGAAGCTCGCCGGAAAACCCGCGATTCAGGTAAGCACGACAGTCACAGGCCCGATTCAGCCCATTCCCCTTGAGATTGAGCTCGATCAGGCCCGAGTGCAGTTGGGCAATCAGTTGTTTCATGAAAAAGGCCTGTCTTCCGACGGAAGCATTTCCTGCGCGAGCTGCCACAATTTAGAGCTGGCCGGCACCGACCGGAAGCGCGTTTCTTCTGGTGTAGGCGGAGCCGTAGGCAACGTGAACTCGCCGACTGTCTTCAACTCCGGATTCAACTTCAAGCAGTTCTGGGATGGTCGCGCGGAGACGCTCGAGGAGCAGGTCGACGGCCCACTCCTTGCCGAA
Source organism: bacterium TMED88 (assembly GCA_002171515.1). Lineage (GTDB taxonomy): Bacteria > Myxococcota_A > UBA9160 > UBA9160 > UBA4427 > TMED88. The sequence goes on from NHEP01000151.1 coordinate 9,311, forward strand.
AAAGAGATGAATTCCAACTGGGCGACGGCGATCGCTTTTCTCTCCGCAAATCCGGAATACGTCGCCTCTTTTGATGCAATTTATCCCGATGGGCTCACCCAAGACAACGTTCGAGATGCCATCGCTGAATTCGAACGATCTCTCTATACGCCGAACTCCCGCTTTGATCAATATCTCCGTGGCAACGATACGGCGATCACAGAGCAAGAACTCGCCGGGTTTGAGCTCTTTCAGGGGTTGGGCTGCGTGAGCTGCCATCAAGGAGCCAATGTGGGCGGGAATATGTTTGAAACTTTCGGAGTCATGGATGACTACTTCGCCGACCGTGGAAACGTCGTTGAGGCCGACATGGGGCGATTCAATGTCACCGGCCGTGAAGTCGATCGTCACGTCTTCAAAGTTCCGAGTCTTCGAAACGTCGCTCTCACTCCGCCTTACTTTCATGACGGAACAGTGCGAAGACTTCCCGACGCTGTGCGAGTCATGGCGAAATACAACTTGGGCCGAACCCTCTCCGATGAGCAAGTTGACCTGATCGTCGCTTTCCTCGGAAGCTTGACCGGGGAGTATCAAGGGCAAATGTTGCCGTGAAAATCCTTAAGCTGATGGGCGCTCTCACCTTCGCCATCGGTGCGGTACTCCTCCTAACATTTCTCTTCAACCGTACTCGCCTAATCGACTTCGAACAGCATGCAGCATATCTTGGAGCCCTTCGTCAATTAGGGGAGCTCGATGCCACCCTCGATAAACATGTCCTCGAGGTTCGATACGGCCTGCTCACCCATTACGATCCGCTTAACAGAGATCTCTCGGAATTGCGGGAAACTCGAGCACGACTCTCCCAGTTCCCGGCCCTATTGTCGGCTCAATCGCGACAGCAGATGAATGGGGCCCTACGACGACTGGACGGCCTCCTTGACGAAAAGACAGAAGAACTCAATCGCTTCAAATCGTGGAATGCAAACCTAAAAAACTCGCTCGCCTACCTCCCCACATTGACCCGCGAGCCTGGTGAGCGCGAAGTCAACACATGGCTTGCTGCCGCCGATGCCACCTTTAACCGTCTTTTGCGGAAACTCTTTGTTTTCAACCAGACGGCGGATCCTCGCCTCGCGGAGTCGATCCGCGAGGACCTAATCGTCCTGCGCGATGAGGTCCTCGCTGCAGGAGAGGCCGAGGCGATCGACACTGTGGAGTCGGCCAGCGCGCACGTCAATCTTGTCCTGAAACGAAAACCCAGAGTGGATGCCCTAGTCCGCGATATCGTGGCAATCCCGATTCCCGAAGTCGTTTCCACCCTACAGGCTCGCTATTCCGCCGATTACAACGAAGCACTTCAAACAACTAACGTCTACCGCCTGGCCCTCTACGGGATCTCCGTTCTTCTATTGATCGGAGTCGCGTGGGCGTTTCGAGCACTGCGGTCCAGTAATCAGGCGCTCGAGGAACGCGTGCTCGCGCGAACAGAAGAGCTGGAGGACAGCAACGCTGCCCTTGCCCGTCAGTCAGAAGAGGCGCGCCTCCTCCATCGAACCGCGGAGTTCGCTGCTGAAACGGAAGCCCTTCGAGAAGCCTTGGACGATGTCGCCCAAAGGGTTTGCGAACTCACAGGCTCTCCAGTGGGCTTCGTCTTCGAGCGAACTGAAGAAGATCCCCAGAAATTGGTCACCACTTCCGCTTGGCGACTCGAACGCGACGCAGAACAAGGTACTTTCAGTAGCCTTCAGGCCGACCTCTCCTACAGCGCAGGCGAGGGACTGCCCGGGCGCATCCTAGAATCCGGCGAACCCGAAAGACTCACTGGCCAAGGTGTGGGCGACGAGCTCCAACTCGCGAAGAAAATCGCTTCCGTCGATGTTTCCTCGGCATTCGCCTTCCCCGTCTCGGTCCAGGGTGAGGTGATCGCGGTTCTCGAATTCTACTCGAGCGAGGAAATGGATCTCGACGAAGGTCTGATCCAACTCACTCGAAACATCGGTGGGCAGCTCGGGCGAGTCTTCGAACGCAAACGCGCACAAGAGCAGCTTCGGATCGCTCGCCAGGCTGCCGAAACAGCCAACCGAGCGAAGAGCGCCTTTCTCGCCAATATGAGCCACGAACTTCGCACGCCGATGAACGCCATTATCGGCTACAGCGAGATGCTAATCGAGGATGCCGAAGATGACGGAAACGAAGAGGCCGTAGCAGATCTCCGAAAAATCCGCGGAGCTGGAAAACACCTCCTTGCACTGATCAATGACGTGCTCGACCTCTCGAAGATTGAGTCGGGCCGCATGGATGTGTTGATCGAAGAACTTGATATCCCCGAACTACTCGACGATGTAGTGGCTACAGCGGCTGCCCTCGTCAAAAAGCAGGGTAACCGCCTCGAAGTTGAGAGGACTCCTTCGGCGGAAACGATGCGAGGTGACGTCACGAAGATTCGCCAAGCCCTCCTCAATCTATTGAGTAATGCAGCTAAATTTACGAAAGAGGGGACAATTCGACTGACATGCCGTGTCCTCGACGAAGTCATACCACCCTCCATTGAGTTCGCAGTCACGGATTCGGGCATTGGAATTGCGGCAGGAAAGCTGGATCACATCTTCGAAGAGTTTTCTCAAGCTGAGGAAACGACTACGCGAGACTTTGGAGGAACCGGCCTTGGACTCGCGATCAGTCGCCGTTTTTGTCGTATGCAGGGTGGAGATATCACAGTCAAGAGCACTCCCGGCGAGGGCTCGACATTCACCATCCGCTTGCCCCGAAACGCGCAAAAGGTCGAATCGGAACTCCAAGGTGACACGAATTAGGGAACATTGAATACGTCGCACCCTGCGGCGGACAACACTGAATAGCTCCATCTGCTGCGGCAGCTCAATCGGCCAAGCCAAAGTCTCGAGACGAAAGTTGCTCATGAACCGAAATCGGTATCATCCTTCGAGCCTCAATGATGGGTCAAAGAACGGCTGGGCCCAGCACGTTTTTCTCTACTGTGTTCTTCTCTGCTGCATCGGCTTGGGGTTCGCAGGTTCGGCGGATGCCAACGACTCGGCCAAAACAGCGGTCTATCCCATCAAGGATCCGTATCTCGCGACCGTAATTGGAACCCCGCCGGATCTGCAAGCGGACCTCGGCCACCCGCCCAAGTTAAGACTCGGTAAATGGGTGCGCTTTCCTCAGCGAGACGTCCCCAATGTCTTCATGAATGGCAATACGCTTCGGTACGTTTGGGCCCGCCAAAAGGAGGCGGCGCCCATGGTCTTCGTTCTGGCGGGGACAGGCGGCAGCTTCTTCGATCCTAAGGTGCGGTTTTTGATGGGCGCGCTCCATCAGGTCGGCTTTCATGTGGTCGGACTCTCCTCTCCGACGCACACCAGTTTCATCACATCTGCCTCTGAATCAGAGATGCCCGGTCGCCCAACCGAAGATGCCGAAGATTTGGTCGCGGTCATGAGGCAGGTTCGCAATGACCTTGAAAAGAAACTCGAAATCACAGGCTTTGGCTTAGTCGGATACAGCTTAGGCGGGACGGACGCCGCCTTTGTCGCCGAACGCGATTCGCGTCTGAAAGAGTTCGACTTTTTCGAGGTCTACCTCATCAACCCCGCAGTCAACCTACATAGCTCCGCCAAAAAGCTAGACGGTCTTTATCGCGAGGCGCTGCCGGAGGGAGAGCAGAGCATTAACCAACTTGTCTCAACGAGCTTGAAAAAAGCCATCCACTATGTTCATCAATCGGGATCAACTCCACTGGGAAGCGAGTTTCTTTACCAAGCAATTGCGGACATGCATCCCACTGATACAGATCTGGAGGGCGTGATTGCAACATCTTTTCGACTGTCATCTGCCAACATGAGTTTCGCTGCGGACGCAATGACCCGAAGCGGAAAGATTGTTGACCCCAGCAAAAAACTTAAAGTGGGCACCGAGATGGAGGGCTATTTCAACGAGTCTCTCCACTGGTCCTTTGTCCGCTACCTCGACGAGCTTTTAATTCCCTATTGGCTCAAGAAAACGAACCTCAACCGAGAGCAACTCGTGGACCAGGCCAGTCTCGCTTCGATTCGGGATTTTTTGAAAAACACCGACACAATCGACGTGGTGACGAATCAGGACGACATCGTCCTCGCTCCGGGCGACCTCGAGTTCCTGAAAAGGACCTTCGGCGATCGGGCGATCATTCACCCGCATGGCGGCCATTGCGGCAACCTTGAGTTCGACCCGAATGTCCGGCACATGCAACAGCGCTTCGTCTCGGCCGCCCAGGCCCGGGGTGAGCAGCGATGAAAAACTTCTTTTCAACACTGATCATCGCAAGCCTGATTTTTCTGGCGACCGCCTCACCGGGGCAAGCCCAGGAGCAAACCAAGACGTCCGTCACCCAGCCCGCCAACCCGCTTGATCGCTGGGATCCCCTCGGGGGTTTTAATCGACGGGTCTACCGGTTCAATGCCAACTTCGATCGATGGGTCGTGATGCCACTGGTCCGCGGGTACCGATTCATCTTCCCATCTTTCGCCCGGACGGGTTTTCAAAATTTCTTCGCCAATATCGATGAGGTCACGGTTTTCTCAAATTCAGTGCTGCAACTGGCGCCGAAAAAGGCTGTGGGCACCCTGGCCCGCACCGTGATCAACACCACCTTCGGCCTCGCTGGCCTCTGGGATCCCGCGACTCGGGTTGGGCTTAAGGCCTACAACGAGGACTTTGGACAGACCCTTGGCCACTACGGGGTTCCGCCCGGCCCGTACCTCGTGGTGCCTTTGCTCGGGCCCTCCAGCCTTCGGGAGGGCACAGGCCAGATCGCGGATCGGCTGCTCATCTGGGGCGTCGAGTACGCCATTCTCGGGGATCTTCAATATGTCTTTTCGGCCCTCTACCCGGCTGAGATTTTAGTGAGTCGCAACGCAACCAACTTCATTTACGGTGAACTCGGCCCATTTGAGTATGAGCTGGTGCGGTACTTTTTTATGGAATACCGCGAGGCCCTCGTTGAAGACTAGACTTGGGAAGTATTGACCAAAGGCTGAACCGTAATCCGTTGCGGCCACAAGTCAGTTCGGAAGCGGTGCCGAAGCAGGCGCCGCGACCCCGATGGGATGACGCGATGCTTGGGCGGCAATGCCCCGCAGCATTCCATCGAAGACCCGCGTGTGAAGCGGGTGAAGAACCGCCCAATAGAGAACTCCCATGATTCCTCGGGCATTGAATGAAGCCGTCTGGACGATTCGAACACCCGAGTCCAGAGGCTCAACGCGCAGATCCAGGGAGGCCTCTCCTGGCAGTTTCATATCGGCTCGGAGAGTGAGCCGCGAAGATTCATCACAGCCTTGAACCGTCCAAAAATCGATACAGTCACCCTTCTCGAGGGGTCGATGAATATGCGAACTTGTTCGCATACCTGGACCACCGACCCACCGATCCATGGCTCCGCGAAGCTTCCACAGCGCATTACCCCAATACCAGCCGTTTGGCCCTCCAATTCGCCGTATGGCCGCAAAGGCACTCGCAGCGTCGGAAGAAATATCGACTGACCGCTGTTCGATGAAGCGGCTGCCGATGCGAGATTTCACAAACGGCTTCTTGTTGCTGCTCCAACGCATGTCAAGGCGATCGAGATCCTCGGACTCCTCTTGTAGAGCTCGCTCGATCGACTCTTGAAGATTCATCGGCTTCACCGAGAAGGCGGACACAGCCGAGGGATCAGCCACCACTGACGCGTGCTCCGCACTGTCGACGACTCGCCGACCCATTCTGAAATGCGCCGGTGTCACGAGTTTTAACCAGAGACTACTCAGCCGCGGCGTGATCACCGGAACCGGAATCATCATGCGATGGAGCCCTCGAGCACGGCCATAAGTCGACATGAACTGGGCGTAGTCGACGACCGATTCCCCACCAATTTCGTAGACATGACTTTCACCGCCCTGCTCATTCAACGCCTCGATCAGATACGTGACCAAGTCCGCTTGGGCAATCGGCTGTATGGGCATGCGGACCCAACGGGGCGTCACCATCACGGGTAGGCGCTCGACCAGTGCTCGAACGACCTCGTACGCCATGCTGCCCGCTCCGATGACAACCGACGCCCGGAACTCTGTGACGGGAACCCCGCTCGACCGAAGAATCTCTCCGACTCGATGGCGACTGGCAATGTGATCCGAGCTACGTCCCTCCGCGACCTGCGCCAGCGCGCCGAGGTAAATGATCCGCTGGACTTGAGACCGGGCCGCCGCGTAAGCGAAGTTCTGGGCCGCCTTCTCTTCGAGGGCCGCAAAGCCGTCTTTCTCTCCGAGGGAATGGGCGAGGTAGTAGACCGTCTCCGCCCCGGCCAGAGCACGATCCAAACTATCGGGTTCCAGGAGGTCGGCCTGGACGCGGAGGGCATTCCCCGGCAAAACCCGCGCGATCCGATCGGGGTCACGGGAAACGCAGCGAACAGAATGAACGTTTCGGGCGAGGGTGGGAATCAAAGCGCTGCCCACGAAGCCGGAGGCCCCGATCACAACAACGTTCAACTGAGGTTCTTTCATTGGTATGCCCCTTGGGGATTTAGTCCCATTCGTGAATATTGACCTATTTTCACATTTTGTCCAGCTTTTTTATGGACAAAAAATAGACGGACGATAAGATCCGTGTCGAACGTCAAAACCATCGCCCGCGTCAGGCGGGTGCATCCTTTAGAAAAGAGAGAATAGCCATGCCGACCCTTCCGTACCGACCGCAATCCGTCGCCCTCGCCGCACCCCAGCCCCGAGAAGAGAAAATGCTGATCGCCCTCGGTGTCGCGGCGGGTTCATTCGGAGCCGGTGCCGTGGCGCTCTGGTTCCTGCTTGTTGACACGCTCACCCGAGTTCCGATGTTCTCGCCGTCGCTCGCCGGCGCCGTACTCCTCGAGGGCGCCGCCCCGAGCGCCTCGGTCCCGATCAATCTCAGTCTGGTGGCCGGCTTTTCACTCGTTCACTTTGCGGCCTTCGCGGTATTCGGGATCGCGACGACTTTTGCCCTTCATGCCCTTAAACTCAAAGCTGCCTCAGTTCAGGGGATTTTCATGATCTTCATGGCCCTCAACGCGGGCGTTCTTCTCGCGGTCTTAGGCTTCGATCCTCAACTGGGCGTGACCCTGGGCTGGTTTTCGATCTGTGGCGCCAACGCGGCCGCCGCTTTCGCAATGGCTTTCTGTCTCAATGCCATGCCGAAGATCGAAGACTTCATCCGAGAATAGGGACTGACGAGGGAGGTTTTTCCTGTGCGACTTCACCAACTTCATCGGACCACCTGGCTGCCAATTCGTGTTGAGACGGCATTTGACTTCTTCTGCGACCCAGTGAATTTACAGAAAATTACACCGCCGGAATTAGATTTCTCATTAAGAGAAAACGCTCCCGGCGAGATGGGCGAAGGCACTGAGATCGAATATCGGATGCGACTCTGGGGCCTCCCCATTGCTTGGAAATCGCGGATCGAAGACTGGTGTCCGGATCAGAGCTTCACAGACACTGCGCTAAAAAGTCCCTACCGATTGTGGCATCACCGCCACTTTCTCGTCGCCGATCGGAGCGGCACCACCATGATTGATCTCGTCAATTACGCGCTGCCCCTTTGGCCCTTTGGAGAGCTGGCTCATCCGATTGTTCGACGCCAGCTTCGTCGAATCTTCGATTACCGCGAGATGACGATCCAACAACTACTGGGGATCCAGATCGCTCAGGGCCCGTCCTCAGCTTACCAAGCCGCATAACCCGGACTTTTCCATGCGCTCTCTACACTGGTTTCGAAACGATCTTCGGCTGAGAGACAACCCGGCCTTGGTCGAGTCGGCCCGGGCGAGCGGGGGACTCATCGCCATCTTCGTGGTGGATTCAAAACTGATGGCGACTCCGGCTGGCACCACGCCTCGTCATCAATTGCTGGGGGCTGTGCTCCAGTCTCTATCAGCCGAGCTAGAAGATCGGGGCGTCACATTGCTCGTGGAGACCGGCCCGCCTTCAAGCGTCATCCCTGCGGTCTGCCAAGAATACGAGATCGATCAAGTCACCTGGACAGAAGATTACAGTCCTTACGCGATGCATCGGGACGACGATTTGTCGGGGCGCTTGAAAGAACAGGGCATTAGAGTCCGGACTCATAAATCTAGAGTGGTTTTCGATTACAGGGAAGTCCTCACAAAGGATGGGCGCCCCTTTTCGGTGTACACGCCGTATTGGAAGCGGTGGTACGCACGACTAGAAGATCAAGCGCCCACGGCGGATCCGCTCCCGCGGTTGCGAGGCCTTCCAGCCCGTCCGGGAGCGAGAAAGGATCCGGCGTCAGCCTTTCAGCCGCCGACCCTTGAACTGCCCGCGTCAACCGAGAAGGCCGCCGCACGTCGTCTCGACCGGTTTCTCGAGCGGAACGTGGGCGCCTATGCGGTGGACAGGGATCGCCCGGACCTCGATGGGACCTCAAGGCTTTCGCCCGCACTCCGTTTTGGACTGCTGTCCCCTCGGCAATGTGTCCTTCGCGCCCTTGACGCTGCGCGAGATGATCCGTCCCGACAAAAGGGGGCCACCAAGTGGATTAACGAAATCGCTTGGAGGGAGTTCTACTCAGCGGTTCTGGCCACGCATCCCTCAGCCGCCCAGCGCTCGATCCAACCCGCGTACCGAGCCATTGAATGGAACGACGACCCAAATGGGCTTAAGGCCTGGCGCGAGGGTATGACGGGGTACCCGATCGTCGATGCCGGCATGAGACAGCTTCTGCGGACCGGCTGGATGCACAACCGGGTACGCATGATCGTGGCGAGCTTTTTGGTCAAAGATCTATTGATCGACTGGCGAATCGGCGAGCGTCACTTCTTTGATCATTTGCTCGACGGTGATCCGGCCAGCAACAACGGGGGCTGGCAATGGGCGGCTTCTACGGGCCACGATGCTGCGCCCTATTTCCGAATCTTTAATCCCACCCGACAAGGCGAGCGCTTTGATCCCCAAGGCCATTACGTACGCCGCTGGGTTCCGGAGCTTGAAGCCTTGGCGGGGGCCGCCGCTCATCGTCCGTGGGAAACGCCCTTGATGAAGGGCGGCTACCCCGAGCCGATCGTGGACCACGCCGAGCGACGAAGCCTTGCCCTCGAACGATACAAAGCAGCCCGAGAAGCCTACGAGGCAAGCGCGGCGTGAGGCCAAAACCCAGCGACTCCTGGTGCGCTGAAGATCAAGCCCACGACCTCATTGACCCAGCAAGGCATGAACCAAAAAATCTCGCATGGCGTCGGCGGATTCTTTAAACGCCGGGCCTTGGTAGTTGCTGAAATGGTGGCCAGGAATCTTCAAGAGATGCTTGGGTTCACCGGCTCTTTCGAAAGCTTGCTCGGCGGACTCCACCGAGCAAAGCCGATCCTCCTGGGCAACCACCAGTAGAAGGGGGACTGGAGCGATGAACTCGATGCAGAAGCCAGGGTCAAACGGGGGCTCGCACCCGAAAGCGTTCACAAGCTGAACGTCATTGATCCAACCGGAGCCTGGGCGGCGGCCCTGTCCTAAGAACCATTCCGCTGACTCTTCTTGGGGCAAGAAGATCGGCGCTGGGTTCGATTCCGCGGAGAGATTATCGTTGACCACGCGCAGGCGCTGCGGGGAATCCGGACTTTGATCCGCTAAACCTTGGCCGCTCTCATCCAACAAGGCGGCTTTGATGGCTTCGAATCCAGTCACTGCGTCGCCGTAGTTCTGGCCGGGGAAGCCCGCAAGAGGCACATTGGCCACCACCGCTTTCACTCGCTCATCGACGGCACCCAGGACGAGGACCTCGCCCCCGCTGAAGCTACTGCCCCAAAGGCCGAGTCGATCAGGATCGATGCCTTCCTGAGCCTCGAGCCATGAAAGCGCTTTTCGTTGATCCCGCATTTGCGCCCAGGGATTGATTTCACCACGAGGCTGCCCGTCGCTGTCCCCCAGACAACGGTGGTCGTAGACCAAAACCGCGAGACCAGCGCGGCAGAACGTCTCGGCGAAGGGCGCCAAGCACATGGAACGCGTGGCTGAGAATCCGTGGGTCATCACCAAGCCAGGCGCCGGACCGTGCGCTTCCGGTCGATAAAAATCCCCTCGTAGAGTCAACCCTCCGTGGCCTTCGAATTCAACAAGAGTCTTCAACGCCATTTCCCTTCGGCTCGCGTAGGTTTAGGGCAACATTTATGCGGAATAAAGCGTAGCGCGACGAGCAACGGAAGAGTTTCAAAAGCGAGGCCCCCGAAACCCCAGCTTGTTGAATCTTTGTTTTCTGGCCGATATTCTGCCCCCGTGTTGTCGCTTAAGCCTCCCGCCCTCCGTGTGCTCATCGGCTTGTTTTGGGTGCTCAGCCTGACCGTTTGTCGGCAAGCTCCTCAAGTCGACCTGCCTCCGCTCCCCACCCAAGTTTCGGAGCAAGAAACGCCCCTGGCGGTGACACCGGCCGCCGCCCAGGCCATTATTGACGCGCGCTGCGTGGTCTGTCACGCCTGCTATGACGCGCCTTGTCAGCTGGTCCTGAGCTCAGAGGAAGGACAGCAGCGTGGCGCGAGTAAAAAAGCCGTCTACGACGCGGACAGACTTCGACCGGCCAAACCCAGCCGGCTCTTTGTCGATGCATCGACTACCCGAGAATGGCGCCAACGCGACTTCTTCGCAGTCCTCCAAGAGGACAACTCCGACTCTCCTGAGCTCCTCCGACTCATGCTTGAACTCGGTGCGGCGAACCCGCCGCCGAAAGGACAAAAACTCCCCGCCGATGTCAAGCTTGAGATTGGCCGGCCCCTCTCTTGCCCGACGGTCAATCAATTCGGCGAGTACGTTCGGGATCACCCTATGGGTGGCATGCCGTATGGGACAGCCCCTCTCTCGCGCGCCGAACTCGTCACCCTCGGCGCTTGGCTTTCTGCCGGTGCCCCGAGCGGGCGGCCAACCCCCACAAATTCTCCTCAAGCCCAAGCGTCTGTCGAGGAATGGGAAGCGTTCCTCAATGGCCCTTCTCTCAAAGAAAGAGTCGTCAGTCGCTACCTGTATGAGCATTGGTTTCAAGCGCACCTTTACTTTGAGACCGAACCCGAGGGTCCCTTCTTCCGAATCGTCCGTTCTTCGACGGCCCCCGGTCAGCCCATTCAAGAAATTGCGACCCGACGTCCCTACGATGATCCAGGCACCCCTTCGTTCTGGTACCGCCTACGACCCGTCACCAGCACAATCGTCCACAAGACCCATACCCTCTACCCACTCAGCCCTACGAAGAAGGCGCGTCTGACCGAACTATTTTTAGAGTCTGAATGGAGCCCGACGCGCTTCCCGAGTTACGAGCCGAAGGAAGCCAGCAATCCGTTCATTGCCTTCGAGGAAATTCCGGCTCGGGCCCGTTACCAGTACATGCTCGACAACGCACAATTTTTCGTGATGAGCTTCATCCGCGGACCAGTCTGTCGAGGACAGATCGCGACCAACGTGATCCAAGACCATTTTTTCGTAGCCTTCCTGAATCCGGACGACGACGTCTCGATCATCCATCCAGGCTTTCTGAAAGCCAACCAATCCCTCCTCGACCTGCCCGCCGAGCACCTCAGCCAGCTAAACCCCAGTGCCTTTTTAGGCGAATACCGTCGGCACCAAAAAAAGTATCTCCGCAGCCGCAGCGAGGCCTATACCGAGACCCACCCTCAAGGTCTGGGCCTCAGCTCAGTCTGGAATGGAGACGGCGAGAACCCCAACGCGCTCTTGACGGTTTTTCGTCATTGGGACAACGCAACCGTGATCGAAGGCTGGCAAGGCGGCTGGCCGAAAACCGCTTGGATCATCGACTACCCGATCTTCGAGCGGATCTACTACGACCTCGTGGCCGGTTTCGACGTCTTTGGCAATCTGCCGCATCAAGCGGCCACACGACTTTACATGGATCATCTCCGCATGCAGGGCGAATTAAACTTTCTTGCGCTCCTGCCACCGGAGAGCCGCCAAGAAATCCATGAAAGCTGGTATATCGGTGCAACCAAGAGCATCGACTACCGATGGGCTGACCAACCCGACGACGCCCAGTATCCCACCGGAGTCCGCTATGAGGAGGGCGGCGAATTTAAGGTTCAACTCTATGAGCAAGTTCTAGAGGCCAATGCGGCGATTGCAGGTCCGTCCGACGCCCTCAACCGATGCAAGGAAGATGCGTGTCCCTCAACCGCCACCCAACCCTTGCAGAAAGAAGCCGAGGACAGGCTTCGCTGGCTGACAGCCGTGCGGGGGCCGTGGATTGGAAATATGCCCGAAGTGACCCGGCTTCGAATTCATTCCGGTTCAGAGGCCAGCACGTGGACGCTCGTTCGAAATATCGACCATAAGAATGTGGCCTACATGTTCCATGAAGACAAAAGAATTGATGCGAGCAAAGACACCCTGACCATCGTCCGAGGTTATCTCGGGAGCTATCCCAATTTCGCCTTCGATGTCGAGCTCGATCAACTCGACGCCTTCATTGCCGCGCTACAAGCCGCGGCGACCGAAGAAGAATTCTCGGCCCTCACAGCTCGTTGGGGTGTTCGGCGCACCGACCCAGAGTTCTGGCCCACAATGGATTGGTTTTACTCGGATTTTCGTGAGCAGTCGCCGACCGAAGCCGGACTGTTTGACCTCGCCCGCTACGGGAACTACTAGAATCCGACAGCCCGAGCCAACGGTTGCGCCACCGCCCGATCACCACGATTACCGCGGAATGGCCTCAGGGTTTCCAGGCTGGGTCAGCGTTGCTAAAGGCATTGTTGGAGATGTTCTGTCGGTTGCTGCCGTCAGCATCCATCACATAGATTTGGCTATTCCCATTTTGAAAAGACGAAAACACAATCTGGCTTCCATCCGGAGACCACGCAGGCCTCGAATCATCTGATGAACTATTCGAGATGTTCTGAGGGTTACTTCCATCAGCGTTCATTAAATAAATCTGTTGTTTGCCGGCAGTGATTTCATCTAAAACAAAAGCGATTTGATTCCCATCCGGCGACCAGGCTGGGTCGTAATTGTCAACGGCATTATTAGAAATATTGACCCGATTCTGACCATCCGAATCCATCACCCAGATCTGACTCAGGTTGCCCGCAGGAAGCAAGAGGTCCGCAAAAGAATAGAAGGCAATCTGATCTCCATTCGGAGACCAAGTGGGTTTACCCCCAAAACGGGGATCGCTGAACAAGATCCTTTGGTTGCTGCCATCGGAATTCATCACGACGATGCGATAAGAAAAATTCTCCGAAGGCACGAAAGCCAGCGTTCCGACCGAAGCACCTACGGGTAGCGTCAGCGAGCCGATTAATTCGCCACTAAACCGGTACCGATTGACAGTTCTTGCTGTCTCCGCATTGGTGGCGATCCAGATCTGTTCCTGACTTCGGGCGATCGCAAGAACCGGCGCCCCGGCGTCAAAAGACCCAATTGCCGAACCCAAGAGGTTGAAGCGATTCACCGGACCCAGCCCAGAACCCCCGCCGGTCCAAACCTCAGTTCCCGTAAAAACCATGGCTTCAATCGGTGAACCTGACTGTTGGACCCCATTACAGTCAATTTCGCCGGAAGAGTTTTCGCTTACGCCGCACCGAAGGCTCTGCCCCGGCGTTACACTTGACCCGATCCAGACTTGGTCCTGCCCGAAGACCATCGCGCCAACCGGCCAGCCGGCCTGGAAGGACCCGAGGAGATTTCCCTCCAGATCAAATCGGGTCACAGCGCCTGGGGCGCTGCTCCCGGCTGTCCAAATGTTGTTTCCGTCAAACACCATTGCGGCAATCGGTGAGCCTGACTGGCCGACGGCAGTACAACGGATTTCGCCAGAAGAATCAGGGCTGATATCACACCGGGCGATCAGACCCGGCGTCACACTTGAACCAATCCAGACTTCTTCCCGTGCGAGAACCATCGCGCCAATGGGCCAGCCGGAATCAAAAGGAGTGAGCGAAACACCGTCTGGCTGATATCGAGTAACCGTTCCAGGTGCTGAAGAGGATCCGGCCCAGACTTCCGATCCAGTCGCAACAACGGCGGCGATTGGGTTCCCGGAGCTCAACAGATCACCACTCGGCTGACCATTCAGATCAAGTCGGTTGATCGTTCCGGTCGCATCGGTACCCCCCGTCCAGACTTCTCCGTTTGAAATTCTGGAGGCGAAAGCAATTTCGGTTCCATTGGGAGACCATGCGGGATCGTAATTGAAAGCAAAATTGCTGGAGATATTTTCTTGACTGCTCCCATCGGCATTCATCACGTAGAGCGCAGCGCTTTCTCCCGCGGATGAGGAACCCGGTGTCGGAGAGACTGAGCCAAGAACCGGCTCCGAGATGAAAGCGATTCGCTTGCCGTCTGGCGACCAAGCGGGACCATCATCAAGAGAATTACTGTTTGAGATGTTTCGCTGATTGTTCCCATCCGCATCCATCAAATAAATTTGATTTCTGGAATCTCGAAAAGAAGCGAAGGCAATCTCCCCCCCGCCATCACCCGAGGACCCCGAGCCATCTCCATCGCCGCACGAAAGAAGCAAGAGTGCCACCGGAATGGCCAACAAAATTCTGTTCAGACGGGTCGTCATGAGAATTCTCCTGTCGCGCAAAAACTAATCACTTCAAGCGATTCACGAAAGCATACCGAATTCAGCTCAGCGGGTTTGCGTCGACTTCGGGACCACTCAGGGACCTGGCACATAGATGCTTTCCATCAATTCCTTCGATTAACGGGATGGAGATCCCGCCCAAGAGGCCTCTTCTGCCTCCAGTCATTCTTCAGGAATCCGCTGCGAATCGAATGACTAGACCCGACGGAAAACTTGCACGCTCACGAAGGGGATCAGCGATCGCGCGGCGGTGCACTATCCATGCTGGCCGGAGCCGGCATCAGAACCGGTGCATTCACTGCTTCGAGTCCGTAGTCCAAACGCAGTTTCGTGACGGGCTCCCTGGCCACGGACCAGAAATCCCAATCGTGAAAGGGATTCAGCCGACAACCGACTCCCAACTCATAGCCGCGCAAAACGGCTTCCGGATCAAAGTGGCCGGTTCCCGGCGGCAGAATCCCCAGCGTGCTGAACGCCTTGCCCAGGTGAAAATCGAGAATGACCTCCAACAACAACTCGAAGCCGAAACCATTTTCATATAAACCCGCCTCGAAGCCGGCAACGTTCATTTCGCCATTCATATCCGTGTTAAAACCACCCAGAATGTGGCAGCAGTCATGGCCGATCACGTACTCCCCAAAACCCTTCTTCTCACCCGGGAGAGGGAAATTTCTGGCCCGGTAGAAGTGATACACGGTATGACCCAGACTGCCCTCCGGATAGTCGGCGAGCGCTTGATATTGCGCTGCAACTTTGCCGTCTCCGAGATATTCCTTAAAGGTCCTCCCAAAAGCCTTAACCTGCTCCCATGTCGTCTCGGCGCCGATAAATTCCTTCAGGCTCCGGCGGGTATAGTCGACCAAGAGACGCTTCAGGCGGTCATCTCTCACGCGATGCAAATCGGCCAGCGTGTCGGTTTCAATCCCGAGGGCAGCCGCCATTTCATCGACAACCGCGACCTGATCACGATCGACTTCCATGTCGAGGTAAGGCATCAGGATCAAAAACTGGAGAAGCTCACGACGTTTCTCCGGAGATGAAATGCGCTGAGCCAATTCCTCAGGCGTACAATTTTCAAGCTGGCCCAACTCCAAATCTGCATGGAGAACATGGGCTCGAACCGCCTCAAGCATCTCTCCGGCGATCTCGTCAAGGGGGCGACGGCCCTGCAGCGTCGCCACAGCACGCATGCCCTCCAGGAAGTACCTTGCTTCCTCAGCCGACCACGTTTTCTGTTCCAATTCCGCAACCTCCTGGCCCTGATCGCTATTCGGTTTCCCGGTTGAGTGGATCGCTTGGCCTACAGTATAGATGGATCCAACCGGTCCGGACTGTTTGCGGAGCGGGCCGCTGGCGACCACGCGAGACCTCCTCAAGCGATCTGGGGGCCTACAGCTTGCGGGGTCCGCCTCAAGGTCTCATCCTCCGGCGACCGCAACAGCTGAAGCGAACGCTGCGGGCAAGAGAGAGAAGGGAGAATCAGGTGAGCACATTCGGGATCGTTGTTGGGGGAGGACCGGCACCGGGAATCAACGGCGTGATTGGTGCGGCGACCCGAGCGGCCCGGCGGACAGGTGCCCGGGTCATCGGGATTCATCAAGGCTTCCAATGGCTGATGGAGGGCAACCTTGAGCATAGTCGCGAAATCGACGACGACGCCGTAACCGATATTCACCATCGGGGCGGCTCAATTCTTGGAACCTCCCGCGCTAATCCGACACGGAACCCCGATCACCTGCAACAAGTTGTCGAGTCGCTTGAACGCCTCGGCATCGACCATCTGGTTTCGATCGGTGGAGATGACACCTGCTCAAGCGCCCGGAGAGTCGGAGAGGCGGCGAGTGGGGAAATTCGGGTCGCCCATGTCCCCAAAACCATCGACAATGATTTGCCGCTCCCGGAGGGAATTCCGACTTTCGGCTATGAGACGGCACGCTCCGTCGCATCGACCTTGCTCGCGACACTGCTTGAAGACGCCCGAACCACAGAACGCTGGTACATCACGGTTCTCATGGGACGCAACGCAGGACATCTCGCACTGGGCGCCGGCCAATCCGCTGGAGCGACAGCCATGTTGGTCGCCGAGGAATTTCCCGAAGGACCCATTGGTTTGACGAGCGTCGCGCAAACCATTGAAGCCACCATCGTTAAGAGGACGGCCGAGGGGCAGCCCCATGGCGTCATCGTTTTGGCCGAAGGAATCGGTGATCGACTCGACCCGGGCGAATTGGCCGAACTCTCCGATCTTCCACGGGACGATCACGGGCACGTTCGCCTCGCTGAATTGCCCTTGGGTCGCCTGGTCCGCGATCAGGTCCAAAAGGGACTTTCGCAGGTCGGCATCAAAACAACGATCGTCGCGAAGGACATCGGCTACGAACTCCGATGCGCCTCGCCCAATGCCTTCGACCAAGAATACACCCGCGATCTGGGCGTTGGGGCCGTCGAGCTCTTGCTTGCCGGCCAGAACAACGTGATGGTCACGCGACAAATGGACCAAATCGTGCCGATTCCGTTCGAGGATATCCTTGACGCCGAAACGGGACGAACGCGAGTCAGGCTTCTCAACACCCAGAGCTTGGCCTTCCAAACGGCTCGCAAACTCCAAACACGCCTCGATCCGGCAGACCTCGACCATGCGGAACAGGTGGCTCGGCTGATGGCGGTGACGGGGCTGGACCAACAGGCACTCAAAGCGCGGTACTCTTAGGCGGAGAGCATGCACCAAGGCTTTCCCATGCGGACAGCGTCGATCTGCGGCTAATTGGCTGGCGGATCGCCTGATTTCTCCGGGCGAGCTGAATCGGCCGAGGCGGATGAGGAAGCAGCGGTGGGGTTATCCACCGGTGTGTCCTCATGGAAGAAGGCGACGATCAAGTAGAAAAGCAGTGCAACAAGCATGAAGATCGCGACCGCAAAAGTCACGATGCTGCCTCGCTCCAAGTTCTTGCTCACCACGGGCACTCTATACTCCCCTTCTATCGTCCTTATCTTGCCCGACCCAGGGGCGATCATCGCTTCCGTTACGGAGCGCTCTCACGGGTCCCCAGACTACCGATTGAACTCCGGTTCCGCCGCTCCCCCCATGTCTCCGCCTCCCCCGGGTCGCGCGCCCTGCTGCTAGGGTCTAAGCCCCGCGCCGAAGGAGAAGCCTAGGATGTCCAGCGCCGCCCATTACGAAATTCAAAGCCAGCGCGTCACGTTTCCGGTTCAAGTTCGGGAGGCGGCCTCGGGATCGGCCGGGTTTCTGGTTCCCGCCGGCGCCGCAGCACGTCTCGTTCCCGACGATTTTGAGGTGGCTGAATTCTTTCCAGGTCGTGCGCTCTGCACCCTCGTACTCGTCGACTATCGGGACAATGACCTCGGCGATTACAATGAAATGGCCGTCGGCTTCATGGTCAGACCTCGCGGGCAGCGCCCAAAACTCCCCCGCTGGAGTACTTGGAAAGAAATGCTGGGCGGACGCTTGGCCAGTCACATCATTCACATGCCGGTAAACCAAAGCTTCACCCAGGAGGCGGGATCGGTCATCTGGGGATACCCCAAAACTGTCCAGCAAATTGAGATTGAATACCAGGCCGACAGGGTCACTGGCCGATTGATCTACGACGGCGCTCACGCGTTTACGCTGAGTGTTCCGCGCGGGGGTACCCGAGAGATCACGGACAGCGAAATTACAACCCTCTCGATGATCGAGGGTCACCCCTATCGCACGCACGCAACGCAAACTTTAAAAGGCATGGGGGTTCGCTTCGGCGGCGCAGAGGTGGAGCTTGGCACGGGGGCCATCGCGGAAGAGTTGCGAAGCCTCGGACTGCCCCGACGCCCCATCATGACCACCTGGATCGAAGAGATGTCCGCATCCTTCGGGCCGCCGCAGCCCCTTTGAGGAGAACCTCCATGAAATGGATGCCTGGGATCGTCGGCCTTGCTCTTTTCAGCCTCCTCGCAACGGCCTGTGTCCACCACCGCGCCCCAGCCCGACTGCAGGGTGAAATCGAACGCTTTGGCACCGAGTACATCGTCACCCAGTGCTCCGATGGAAAAACCTATCAACTGCAAATGATTCCCCACGCCTTTGTCGCCCTGGAGCGCAACGTGAGAAACGTCCAGAACGAAACAGGCGGTCCGGTTCTGGTCGAACTGGGCGGCAAGATCCTTCCGGCCACCTCCGATACATCAGCCGAAGCGATTTTCGAGGTCCATGATCGATATTCGATTCAACAAGGGCGCTGTCCGTAAAAAGTCGGCGATCCGAAGCCGAAACTGGCTGATTACTCGACGTACCCCAGCGCACGTAGCTTCTCAAGACGCTCAGGATCAATTTCGGCTTCCGGAGTGGTATCGGGTTCCACGTCCAGCTCTTCAGCGAGACGTCGATTCACCTCCACATAGTCCGCCAAAAGCCTTGAAAGCTCCTCGAACTCCAGCGCGGCCTCTGGCGTCAGAATGGTCTCTCCATTGAGCAGATTGCGGTTCTCCCCCGAGTCTTCCGCCAGATCGAAAAAAGCAAATCGGAAACCCTCTGGGTCTGGATAACGGATCAATTTATATTGACCGCGCTCGACGCCGTAGGTGGGCTGATCGATCTCCACCCCACCCGTTCGCGTCACGCCTGTAATCTGCCACGCCTCACTGAAGATGGGGCGTGCCTCGTCGACAGCCGATCGGGAAAAGAGCGGAACCAGGCTCTTTCCCTTGACCTCCGGCGGAATCGCGACCCCCAGCAGGTCGAGCACTGTGGGCATGACGTCCGCGAGGCCCACCGGCTGCTCGACTCTCAAGCCCTCCGGTACCCCCGGACCGACAAAAATTAAGGGAACCCGCACCGTCTCTCGATGGAGGTCTGAGCCATGCCCGATATAGGTATGTTCAAAAAAGGCCTCACCATGATCGGCGAGGACCACCACGACGGTGTTCTCAAGCAGGCCTTCTTGATCGAGAGACTCAATCAATACGCGAAGCTGATCATCGGCATAGCGAATTTCTCGATCGTAAAGAATCGGGTGATAGGGGCCTCGTGGCCGTCGGCCGAATTGGGCCACAATCGATGGTGAATCGAGACCGTCATCCTCAAAATAGTCGTCATACTCGGCGGGGGGCGTGTAGGGATAATGGACCTGATAGGTCTGTACGAAAACGAACCAGGGCAGAGACCCCCTGCGCTCGGCAAATTCTCGACCCGCCGAGAAGGTGGCTTCGATATGCCCCTCGGGCCGCAGGATCCGTGCCGATAAATTTTCCTCGTAGTGGTCAAAGCCCCGACCAAAGCCCAGGGCCCGCGTAATGGCGCCGTTTTCAGTGATGGCCGCGGTCACGTAGCCAGAAGCCTGAAGCGTCTCGGCCAATGTCGGAATCGCGTCGGGCAGAGAACGACCGCCCAGATTTGAAACCACGCCGTGAATCGATGGGGGCGTAGCAGTGAACAAGGTCATATGAGATGGGCTCGTGGTCGTCGCCGGCGCGAGCGCGCGAAGAAAAGTCGTTCCTTCAGGCGCCAAAACGTCGTCAATAAACGGACTGGTCTTCCGGGGATAGCCATACAGCCCGAGATGGTCTGCCCCCAACGTGTCCAAGGAGACAATCAAGAGGTTCGGGCGATCCGGCTGCGTTTTCGCCTGGGCTCTTCGATAAACAACCGGATCGGCCCATAGGCCTGGGTCGGCTGCACCTTCCTCACCCGACAAAACCTCCGTCTCGAAGTGAAGAACCGCTTCGGATTGTCCGAGACCACCCAGGTCAATCCATCTTTGCTGCCAACCTGAGGTGTGGAGGGCCCCGTCCGCCCCGGAAACCTCACTGAAGAGACAGCGACATCGATCTCCTTCGCAAGCCAAAAGCCGCCAAGCCACGACCGCCTCCGGCGCCGCGGCACTGATGCGACCTCGGTCTACCACCAGTACGTCCCCTTCCTTGAAGACGCGGGGCTCGCTCTCCCAAGCGTGGCGATTCTTTGCCGAGGAAACATACGCCGACAAGCCAATTTCAATACGATCCGTCAGCGGGTCCAGGGCACTAAAATCAAACGGCACGGAGTAAACCAGTTCTGCAACCCCATCGGTCTCAATTCGATCGGGCACTAACTCTGTCCAACCCAATTCGACCCATTCAGTTTCTCCGACGGGTCGGTAACGGGGCGCGAAGAGAAGATTGGATTCAAGACTCAAATCTAAACGAGCCGGAACGGGCTCGACATGCTGTGGTTGATCGAGCGAAATTTCGCGTTCGACCAACTCGATTTCCCGAAATCCACTGACGGTGTCTCGGGGGCGACCCCCGATCAAATGACGTCGTGTGCGAATGGGCGTAAAGAGATCGGACCCGTCGAGGTCTCGCTCCAAACGAAAACCCGGATCTAACTCGAAAGAAGTCTGGCCCCCACAGATGGGATCAAGGGGCTCCTCGGAATAGGGATTACACGCCAACAAGAGGAGCCACGCCAAAATCGACGCCATCGTTCGCCCCACCCGAAGCGACGCCCAGCGGGCGAACCTTTCATTTTTCGTTCGCATCTGTCTATGCTAACCGATCAAAAGCCTAGCCGTCGTCGATCACGACTGTTCACGATCGTTCGAAATCCCCGCCGATCGCCCCATCCAGGAGGAGCTTCCCATGGAAAACGAGTCCTATCGAATCTTCGGCGTCGAGCTTTCGCCCTATTCGGTGAAAGTCAGGTCCTATTTTCGATATAAGCAAATTCCCCATGAGTGGATTATCCGCGGGCCTTCCGAAATGGAAACCTTCCAACGCTATGCAAAGCTTCCTCTCATCCCGCTTGTTGTCACCCCAGAAGATGTTGGCCTTCAGGATTCGACGCCCATTCTCGAGGAGATGGAGAAGAGATATCCCGAACCCTCGATCTACCCTGCTGACCCCGTTTCGCGATTCGTCTCTACGCTCTTCGAGGAATTCGGAGACGAGTGGGGCAATAAATGGATGTTCCATTTCCGATGGGCCCGAGAGGTGGATCAATGGTCTGCGGCACGACGCCTCGGCGCCGTGATGGCGCCGGAAGCCAGCGGAGACGCGCTCGAAGCCATCGCCGGAGGCATTCGAGAGCGAATGATCAACCGGGTCTGGTTTGTGGGCTCCTCTCCGACGACTGCGCCCATCATTGAGCGCACTTTTGTACGCGGCCTCGAAATTCTCGACCCCCACCTAACGGATCGACCCTATCTCTTCGGCTCTCGTCCGGCCCTCGGAGATTTCGGGCTCTGGGGACAGCTGTACAACGCCGGGACGGATCCGACTTGCGGTGAGCTGATTCGAAAACACTCCCCCTCCATCCAGGCCTGGATCGAGCGAATGCTGACGCCCAGGGTCGAAGGCGAATTCGAGGGCTGGGAAGCCCTGTCGCCCACGTTGACACCCTTCCTTGGAGAACTCATCGGGGGACACTTTTTGCCATGGTCCGATGCCAACGCCAAGGCGATTGAATTCAATCAGGACATCTTTCAGGTCGAGCTCGCCGGACACCCCTACGAACAAAAACCACAGAAATACCATGCGCGTTCTCTTGCGCAGCTACGCCAGAACTACGCGGCATTCCCGGAGAAAGAGAGGTTGAATCCGGTCCTGCAGACGAGCGGGTGCCTCGACTGGCTCCAGCGAGCCACGGACTAGTCGGGGAGAGCGAAGGCCACCACGGAATCTCCTAGACGCGTCTGCATCAATGGGTGTCCGCCCGCCGCGATCACCACGAATTGACGGCCGTCCGGTCGGACGCGGTAGGTCATCGGCGTCGCTTGCCCACCCGCCGGCAACCGGCCTCGCCATAGCTCTTCACCCGTTTCCGCGGAAAACGCCCGTAAATAATCATCCATCGCCGCGGCGATAAAAATGAGACCGGTCTCGGTGACAATCGGGCCGCCTTGATTCGGAACACCGAGCTCGAGACCCAACGGGATGGGGGCCAAATCTCGAGTCGTCCCGAGCGGCACTTCGAATCGCTGATCCCCCGTGGCAAGATCAATCCCCACCAAGGTTCCCCACGGTGGCTTGAGGCAGGGATAACCCCAAGGCGAAAGGAGAAAGGTCCGCGTCATCGCAAAAGGCGTACCCATCTGGGGCTCCCAGGCTGGGGGAGCCTGACCCTGATCCTTAGCCGCTTGATGGGCCGCTTCAAACTCGGCGCGGGGAATAAGGCGAACGACCGTCGCCATGCGGGTTGTATTGGTGACCAGCAAGCCTCTTTCGGAATCGATGGCCACGCTGCCCCAGTTCGTTCCCCCGAAATAACTGGGATACTGAATCCACCCCTCGACTGAAGGCGGCGTAAAAATACCCTCATAGCGAAGAGACTCAATTTGATCTCGGCAAGCTCCCCGATCCCATGGGGTGAGACCGAAAATATCTTCCTCAGTAAAAGCCTCTGGGTGAATCGGAGCGGGATGGGTCGGAAAGGGCTGGGTCGGGGAAAGCTGCTCTCCCTGGACCCCGCCCTGAGGCACCGGCCGCTCTTCGACCTCAAAGAGGGGCTCACCGGTGCGACGGTCCAAAAAGAAGAGGTGCCCCATCTTCGTCGCCTGAACGACTGCGGGAATTGAACGTCCATCGGGCATTGGGAAATCAAAAAGGGCCGGCTGGCTGGGCACGTCATAATCCCACACGTCGTGGTGGACCGTCTGAAATCGCCAGCGGGCCTCTCCCGTTTCTGCGTCCAAGGCCACGATTGAACTGGAGTAATAATCCAGTCCCTCCCGGTCACCTCCATAGTAGTCTGGCGCGGTATTGCCTGTTGGAACGAAGACCAAACCCAGCTTTTCGTCTCCGGCTAAAATCGACCAAGCGTTCGCGGTGCCCCGGCGATAACGAACGGTTTGCCCCGACTCGTCGGCCGTCTCAATAAACGTCTGTCCAGGAGGCAGCGGGTCCCAGCTCCAGCGAAGCGACCCTGTTCGCGCGTCATAGGCTCGGACGACTCCACCGGGTGCATCCACCCGGATATTGTCAAGGACCAATGCACCTGTGACCAACAGATCGCCCATGATCAACGGAGGCGAAGTCACACCGTACTCTCCGGGAAGCCGATTCCCGATCCCCTCGCTGAGATCAACCACTCCCGACTCACCAAAGTCCTCACACAGAAGACCCGTCTCGGCGTCAAGCGCCACCATTCGGGCATCCAAGGTGCCCATAAACACCCTCGCCCGACATTCTGCGTCAGCGGGCACCGCTGAATCGATCCAGTAACTCACGCCTCGGCATAGAACGAGCGCTGCTCCGGTGGTATCGACCTCCGAATCGTACACCCACTTTTCAACGCCGGTTTCGGCATCGAGTGCAACGACTCGGTTGCGGGGGGTGCAGAGGTACAAGGTGTCACCGACGACAATGGGAGTATTCTGAAAACTTGTGCCGAAAAGTGTTTCCTGTCCGTGGTCGACATCACCCGTGTGGTAAACCCAGGCGATTTCTAAATCATCGACATTCTCGGGCGTAATCTGGTTGGCAGCAGAGTGCCGAGTCCCCCCAATATCTGCGCCGTAGTGAGACCACTGGGCGGGATTCCCTCGGCTCAAAGGCGTCGAGTCGTCGCCACAGGCGATCCAAATCAAGGCACCAGCGAATATGAGGACGGGCATTCGAGACACCGGACGCTCCTTATCTTGCTTCACTCCACCAACCAAAAGATACCCAAGGCGAGAGGCTCCGAGCCCGCTATTTAAGCGCCCGACCCTTCGCTCGGACCCTTGGAGCCCTTGAGGACTTCTCTCACTCCCCGCCAGAGAACAAATTGACCCGCGAGAATGACGGTCGGTGTCGTCGCCAGCCGGTCGACCACCGCGGCCAGCATCGCTGCGCCGGGCTCGATCCCGATAAGCGCCGCTCCGAACAACACGCCCGCCTCCCGAAATCCCAAGGCCGCGGGCGTCAGGCTCACCAGCATACTGAGGTCCGTACAAATGGAGACGACCATCACCTGAGGAAATGGGATGTGCACGCCGGCGATTTCAAGGGCCACTTTCATCCGCACAGCGCGTGAAAAAATTCCGGCCGCTTGTAGACCAACCAATCGGATCAACACGAAGGGACGACCCGCGAGAGACGACCAAGCTTTATGGGCGGCCAAGAGATGCCGACGAGGCCATTCGGGAAGAACACCAAAAAGTCTGACCGGAGCCGCTACAGAAAGAACGGCCGCCCCGGCGATCCCCCCAAAGGCCCAGAGCATCTCGACTCTGGGGATCGGATTCAATCCGTTCACGAACCAACCCGCCCAGAAGCCCAGCGCGCCCATCAAGCCGGTCGCCAGCAAAATCATCAGAACAGCGAAAGCCAGGTAGCTCGCGTAGGGAACCGCGTGCTGAACTCTCAAATAAACGGCGGGCGGGGCGAGCCCCGAGCGCGGAATGATGAGATTGGTATAGCTCTGCAGCAAGGTCAGCATGAAGCAAATCGACCGGTCAATCGAAAAGCCCAAGGACGACAGCCCCACCCGCATCGCCTCGGCGGAAAGCGCTCGACCGATCAAGTACAGCGAGACAATTCCGAGAAAGGCGCCGGGAGGAAGATTCGAGAGTTGACGAAGCTCGCCCCAATGCCCACGGACCAGCCAGGCCAATAGCGACAGAGAAACACCCGCGAGCAGATAGGCATAAAGGATTCGGCGCCTCACCAAACCATGCTCTCGCAGATCACGCGTTTTGGCCACGAGACCATCGAGAAAGTCGAGGGCAAGGCTAAGCTGGAGCCGAGCTCTCTACCCCCGCCCAAACCGCAGATCGGAGATGGACATGATCGATGTCTACTACTGGCCTACCCCAAATGGCTGGAAGGTCAGCATCGCCCTCGAGGAGATGGAGATCCCCTACAGGATCGTGCCGATCAATATCGGCCGGGGCGAGCAATTCGATCCAGGCTTCCTCGAGATCAGTCCGAATAATCGCATTCCTGCCATCGTCGACACGGCTCCCGACGACGGCGACACACCGCTCCCCGTCTTCGAGACCGGCGCCATCCTGATCTATCTCGCAGAGAAATCCGGCCGATTTCTGCCCGCTCGACCTCGTGAAAGAAGCGAAGTCATCTCGTGGCTGATGTGGCAAATGGGTGGCCTCGGCCCAATGTTGGGCCAGCATGGACACTTCCGACTCTACGCACCCGAAAAAATTGACTACGCGATCCAGCGCTATCGAAAAGAGGCCCTGCGCCTATTCGGAGTCTTGGACAAAAGACTGGAAGGACGTGAATTTATCTGTGGCGACTACAGTCTGGCCGACATGGCGTGTTGGCCTTGGGTCATTACTTACAAAAGCCAGCAACTGGACCTAGGCGATTTCCCTCAACTGCGGCGTTGGTATGACGCACTGAAAGAGCGGCCCGCGCTCCGACGGGGTTATGCAGTCGGCCAAGAACTCCGAAAAGCAACCTTCCCGGATCGGGATGCGTCCCGATTCAAGACTTAAACAGGTTCCCAGAACCGACCGGCCCGAGCCTTAACGTGCACTCACCTGGGTCGCATACCGATTCACAAATTTCTGCAGAAAGACGAAGGAATCGCGTGACTCGACATACTCTTCACCCGGCTCGGGAACGGCGAGGCCTCTCTGGGCCACCGCCACGGCTCGGGGCAACTGATTGAATCGGTCCCGCAGCAAAATCGCGAGCATCTCGTAATTGAGGGGTTCCTCAGGCGAAACCTCAATCGCTTTTTCAAGAGCAGCTCGCGCCTTGCGCTTACCGCCTCCCATCAATCTTGGGAGCTTGCCGTAGATCGTGGCCTGAACCCGATAAGCCGCCGCCCCGGCGAAGCGAGGGTTCAATTCAGCTGCCCGAGCGAGGTGCTTCTTAACCTTGGGGAGCCCGACAAGAGTCCTGAAAATACCGACTTGCTCTGCCCACAGAGCATGATTGATGGCACTGAGCAAATGACAAGAGCCGCAGTTGTCGTCGAGAGAAAGCGCGCGGTTGGCTGCTTCCAATCCTTCTTGATAGATCGCTTTCTTCTGCTCTGAATCCGAGTAGACGCGGATCCCCAGCCAGTAACACGCCATCGAATAATGCCATGCTGCAGTAACGTCCTTCGGGTTTTTTTCCGAATAGGCTTTGAAGATCGTGTACGCATCCTCTGCCCGCGAAGCATCCGCTCTCTCGCGATACGCGTTCCGGCCCTCTCCCAGCACGCCCTGATCCAAAACAGGATCAATTGCCAAAGCCTCGTCGGCCGAGGCTGAAATCGCTGGGATCGCGAGAACCATGGCAAGCAAGAACAGCACGCGTTTAAAGCCATCTGCAAGACGCCAAGCGCCCAACCGGAAAGCACCCTGGTTCATCACCCGATCGGCCCTCGCGTTATCAATCGATCGATCCACTCTCAAAGAATACTCCTCCGTCTCGGTCACGGAGCGAACGCGCTGCGCGCTTGACCAAGCCATTCGTCAACGGACACTCCCCCCCTGAGATCGTCCGGACGGCGGCGGCATCGTAGCCCACGATGAAGGAATCAAGATGGCCCGCGGGGCTTTCACTCGTCTCGCGAAGAAGGTTTTGATCATCACCCTGGGGTCGGGATTTTTATAAACCCACTCACTGCGAGGAGAAGCTCGATACCCCGCAGGCAATTGATTCTTCACGCTCCCGGCGGGTAGCGAAAAATTGGATCATCGTGTGCGTTGGGTCTGATGATTTCAACTTTGAGTGTCCAAGGAAAAGAACAAACGACGCCATCAATACGCACGTTCTCTCCACACTCGATGCCGGCGCGTGACATTGGGGTGGGTCAGTGTTGACGAATATGATCCCAACCGGATCGTACGCAAACGGGCGAAAGGTCATCCCGAATTGTGATGCGTCCCAGCGCTTCGGGAAGAATGAGTCGAATGCGGTCGTCGATTACTTTCTTGTCATGCCGCATAGCTTCTTCGAGGATGGCGTTTTCGGGCAAATCACTCGATGTGGCCAGACCGAAGGCATCCAGCAGGACCTCAAGCGAATCGAGCAGCCCCTCTTCACATAAACCCGCTTCAACCGAAGCCCGCGTCGCGGCCAACATGCCAAGAGCTACAGCTTCCCCGTGCAAAATTTCGCCATATCCAGCAGTCGCCTCAATGGCGTGGGCAAAAGTATGACCGAAATTCAAATGGGCCCGAACGCCATGCTCTTTCTCATCTTCCATTACCACCTTGGCTTTGATCGAAACATTCCGTTCGATCAGTTCGACCATCACCGCATCATCCAGTGCCAGAATAGATTGGGCATTCTCGCGCATCCATTCAAAAAGACTGGGATCGCGGATGACCGCGTGTTTAATGCACTCGGCAATTCCGCAAAGGAGTTCGCGACGAGGCAGACTCCTTAAAACTGTCGGGTCAATGAGAACAAGCTCGGGCTGATGGAAAGCCCCGATCAAATTTTTACCCTCGGGCACATTGAAGCCCGTCTTGCCTCCTACGCTGGAGTCCACCATGGCGAGAAGACTGGTCGGGCATTGCACAAAGGGCACGCCTCGTCGGTACGTTGCGGCAGCAAAGCCAGCCATATCGCCGACCACACCTCCCCCTAAAGCGATGACTGGAGAACTTCGTTCGAGACGATCCTCCAGAAAACCGCGATAGAGCCTCTCAATCGACGCGGCGTTTTTATGCGACTCACCCGCGTCAAGGTCCACTTGAGAAACTCGAAATCCAACCTTCTCTAAGGAATCGGCCAGGGGCCGGGCGTACAAAGCAGAAACTGTTCGGTCGCTGACCAAGGCGCATCGTCCATGGGGCACGATATCCCAGACCCGCTGGCCGGCGAGACTAAGAAGCCCCGCCTCAATCTGGATCGCATAGGTGTGATGCGGAAGCTCGATGTGGACGCTCGCCATGGGGCCAATGCCTAGCACGAATTACTCGTCCAGTCCTGAATGAAGGGAGTGTTTTCCCCGGCCGCCAAGTCGACCGATCAGCTCCTCAGGAACCCTCGCGCTTCGCAATCCTCGACTTCATTTCGGCAATCAGACCATCGAAGCCCCGACGCTTGAGGACCGTCTGGTATTCGGCACGACGCATCGCGACCTCGCTGATCGTGGGTGGGCTATAGACATCTACGATGCGCCAACCCTCGGGTGTTCGGAAAACGCGGTAGTCGATAAAGAGGTCCGCCGTTCGACCTGGAAAGTCGAGCTTCGATTCAACGATGACGAGATTCGGGCCCGGCTCCAGAAAGCCGAGAGTGCGATATTCCTGACCTTTATATTTGCCCATTGAACCTGCGAGGCTGGAAATATGAAACTGCTCGTATGTTTTGAGCCAAAGACGTTTTTGTTCAGATGTGAGGGCACCATACCCAGGTCCATAGGTCGCGCGAGCCATTGCGGGAATATCAAAAGAAAATCGAACGATTTTTTCAATCGCAGCAAAGCGGTCTGCATAATTCAGATGCGGCGACTCTTTGATCAGTTTAATCATGCTGCTCTGGAGTCGTTCCACGATTCCGACAGGCACGGCCACATGACTCGGAATGGCGGGCTCGGCTTCCGGGGCTGAAGCGGACGGGGCTTGAGGCGAGTCAGCGTCGGTCCCCTTCCCCAGGGTTGCGCTCGGACTTGATTCGGAAGGTGTTTGCTTGGCATCACGGGAAGCAGTCGCTTCCGGTGGCCGATTCTGTGCACAACCGGACGCCACGAGAGCCAGCACCAGCCAAAGGCAAAAATGGATCTGTCTGATTGGCATCGCGAATCGACCCTGCCGACGCGTCATGGCTCTCTGCGCCTCCGAAGTTCGTTTGAGTGACCTCAAGATCCGCACTTTAGCGCGCCCGCGACTTGGACTCTCGCCGGGCTCCTTCGATCCGCTGTCGGAGGGCCAAGGCCTCTGGATCCCCTGGCGACAGCTCAATCCACCGGATGAGCTCAGTCCATGCTTCATCGGGCCGTTGATCCTGTAGGTAGAAAATCACGAGAGCGCGGTGAAAAGCGACCGTCTCGGGCTCGATCCCGGCGGCATCGCGCAGAGCCACCAACGCCTGGGAACGTTTATTCAGATGCTGATATGCCAATCCGAGGTTGTAGTGGACCCGGCCCCGTTGGGGGAGGAGCCGCGCAGCCTGCTCGAGTTCCGGAATCGCTTCAGACAGTCGCCCACGCCCCGCAAGGAGCAAACCCAGGGAGTAATGCAGCTCGCCCGAATCGGAATTTCGAGCCACGCCCTTTTTCAGGACTCGCTCGGCTTCATCCTGACGCCCCATCGCGTCCAACAGCCCCGCCAAATTGGCGACCGGAGGGATGAATTCAGGATCCTGTTCTATCGCTACGCGATATTCCCGAATGGCCTTTTCGAGCCGGCCCTGTGCGGTGTAAAAGAGCGCAAGATTGATCCGACCTGGAGGGAGATCGGAATGGGCCCGTTGCCCCCGCTCGTAATCCCGCATGGCTCGAACAAGCGCGCGAGCCCGCGTCGGAGTAAGAGCAGATTCCGGTACCCCGGACAAAGCTCGGCCGGCCTCCGCTCGAACACCTCGAACCGGGTCATTCAAAAGAGGAAGCAAGAGGTCAAGGCGTTCCGGAGGCGGAAGCAGGGACAACCCGGCGACCGCATGCAGTCGGACCTGAGCCTCCTCGTCGCCGAGAGCAGCCACCAGCGCCGGCGTCGAAGGGGGGCCAAAGGCAGGCAGGAGAGAGAGAGCTGTAGCGCGCACAATATCCGGTGCCGTTTTTGATCGGCTTAAATCGATCAGGGGCTGGAGGGCCTCTGGGGCGCCCGAACGCCCCAGGGCAATGGCTTCAGCCCAGTTGGCTCCATAGTGCCGCTTAGGTCCGTACCACTTTCTCACATATTCCTGCGACCAGCTGATCGATTGGTCACTGTGACAACCATTACAGGCATTCGGAACGCCCAGCGTTTCGCTCAGATCGGGCCGAGGGACGTGCATTCCATGATCTCGACGTGGGTCGACGACCATATAATTCGTCTCAACCATATGGCAGGCGACACATTGTGCTCCCGCGCTACCGGATTTGTGGTGGTGGTGGGTGGGCGAATCGTAAAGGCCAGGTCGGAGGGTCGGGAAGTTTTGCGCCGGCTCTTCACTGTGGCAACGCGCACAGAGGGCATTGCCCTCCGCTCGTAAATCCAAACTATGGGGGTCATGACAATCACTACACCGGACGCCCGCTTGATGCATTCGACTTTGCAGGAAAGAACCGTGGACGTACACCTCATCTAAAATTTGACCATCGGGGTAATACAATCCCGAATCGAGCACACGAGGAAGGTAATTATCGAGCAACGCTGGGCCTGCTGGGGCATCGCCGGCAATCGAGGTCCGTCTCGAATGACACGGCGCACAGCGTTCGACCTCCCCTTGAGCGCTCGACAGCGCCTTTCGGCCAACGAATCCAAATTCGCGTGGGACGCCGGTCTTCGAGCTGGATTGGCCTCGAGCCCACTTGAGATGGTCAGCTCCGGGACCGTGACACGACTGACACCCTACGTTGATCGCCGCCCAGGTCGTTCGATACGCATCCTGCCCATCATCATAAGCCTTGACGAGCCCCGTCGAGTGGCAGTCGGCGCACATCCCATTCCACGATTGATAACGCCCAGTCCAATGGAACGCATCTTCCTTGTCGGGTGTCGCTTCCGGGTCGACATCAAACCAACGCCTTTTTTGAACATCCCACGCTGCACCCAACACTTGGAGTCGGCCCCCCTCCCCGGGCACGAGATACTGCTGAAGAGGATCCACACCGAAGGTGTAGAGAATCGGCCATTCACCTTGAGAGCCATCCGCGAACGTCACTTCAACTCGGAAGGCACCCTGCTTCTTGAAAAATCGGAAGATCTCCCCGCTCTGCTCGTAGGTCACCCCACCAAAATCACCGAGGACCGTTTCCGGGCTCGCCATCGCCATGGCTCCAGCGTGATGAGATTCCGACCAAGCGCTTGCTTGGTTCGGGTGGCACGAAAGGCAGGTTGACTCCTCGACATAATCGGCCCCACCCGGACCGGATCGCAACTGCTGTTGCGGGGCATGGCCTTGCTCTGTGAGGGGAAGCTCAGCGGCCACCGACGGAACTCCGAAGCCGACAGGCATTGCTCCCCACAGGCCTAAAACGACCCAGGCTAGAAAACCTACTTTCGAGCATGCAGAGTTCACGGGGAGAGAATCACACACCCTGACCGCTTCGCCGACCGCAGGCCGCTCTCAGCCCTCGAAATAGCGACGGATCGCATCGACCACGAAGTGGATCTGTTCGCTGCAAAGAGATGGATGGACCGGCAATGCCAAACATTCCTGCGCTGCAGCCTCCGAGACCGGGAGCGCCGGCGGGGCCGTACGGCCTGCCAAGCTGGGCTGAAGGTGGAGCGGAACCGGGTAATAGAGACCTGTACCGATCTGATAGCGCCCCAAGTGTGCTCGCAGAGGATCTCGATGTTCGGCGGCCACCCTCACGACATAGTGGTGGTAGACGTGAAGCGCAGGCGGTGCGGGAGACAGAGGACGCCGGAGTGGAAGATCCAATGCCTCAAAGCTGCCGGATCCGACACCTCCCCCCAGGTCGTCAAAGCATTGGTCATAAAGCGCTGCATGAGACCGCCGTGCCTGGGTCCAACGGGAAAGGTGACGGAGTTTGACCGAAAGAATCGCCGCCTGAATCCCATCCAAACGAGAATTAATCCCGAGCAAGGGATGGTGACCGGCAGGCCCCTCTCCATGATCCCTGAGTCGCCTGAGGCGATCAGCCCGGTCGGGATCTTGGGTGAAGATCATCCCGCCATCTCCATAAGCCCCAAGATTTTTCGTCGGATAGAAGCTCAGGCAGCCGTAGTCACCGCGAATTCCTGCTCGCCCCCCTGAGTCGTCGCGCGCATCAATGGCTTGAGCCGCATCCTCGACCAGAGCCAGGCCGTTCTTTCGCGACAAGTCCACCAGAGCGTCGATCGGCGCCGCGGTGGCTCCAAAAAGGTGAACCGCGATCAAAGCCGAGACTGAATCATTGCAACCGAGCGCCGACTCGACTTGCTTCGGTCCAATACAGAGAGTCTGGGGGTCCACATCGGCGAAAATAATTTCCGCACCCAAGCGTTTGATCACCGACGCGCTCGAAAAAAAGGAGAAGGCGGGGCAAACGACACGATCGCCGGGACCGATTCCCTGCGCCATCAACGACAGAAGAAGCGCATCCGTTCCGGAACCGCAGGCCACCGCGTAGCCAGCGCCAGTGTGTTCCGCGATCAGCTTTTCAAAGCCTTCGACTTCGGACCCACGGACAAAGTTCTGCTCCGCCATGACTCGAGCAACGGCTT
Source organism: bacterium TMED88 (assembly GCA_002171515.1). Lineage (GTDB taxonomy): Bacteria > Myxococcota_A > UBA9160 > UBA9160 > UBA4427 > TMED88. Next base: position 42,121 of record NHEP01000151.1, read on the forward strand.
CGGCTACTTCTTCTTTGATCTCCGCGTGTTGTGCTCCGAGATCAAAGAGGGGCACAGGTCGCGCTGTCACCAAGAATGCCCCAGCCGCCGTCGCCGGCCTTTCAAAAGAGAATCGGATCGTTTCATGGCTTGCTCTCTGGGAACTCGAGACTCCGTCGCAGGATCAACCCAGAGCTCCGGCCGCCCGCAATTTTGCGATTCGGTCAGCGTCGTAACCCAGCGTTTTTTCCAGCACTGCGTCATTGTGCTCGCCCACTGTCGGCGCCATTGTGGGCTGAGGGACATCTTCATCAATCACTTTCAGCGGAAAGGGGAGCATGTCGGCGCCATGTTGTTGGTGGGCGTAAATCGGGAAGCGATCCTGGAACTGGGGATCCTCCGCGATGGACTTCGGCGTATTCACCGGCGCGATTGGAATATTCTTCTCCTCACCCAGGCGGATCCATTCCTCGGAGGTGCGGGCCATAAAAATGTCGCGGAGGATTTGCTGAAGTTCTCGATTGCCCCGAGCATGATCTGCGTACTTCGATCCCGGCCACCTTTCAAACAGCTCCGGCCGTCCGACGCTCTCACAAAAGTTCTTCCAGAAAGCTTGCTCAGAGGCCATAAAGAGGACATGGCCATCGCTTGACTCATACATCTGGTAACGGACGCCCTCTTTCATACCGGCCGTTCCAGGAGCGCGCCTCACGTAGTCGTCTGCTTTATTTCCCGTGACGACGTCTTCCGGCCGCTCATAGGCCATCCAGGATTCACTTCGATACCAATCCATGTAGGCTGCCGCATCGGACTGTGCGATTTCCATCATACAGCCAGTCCCCGTCTCCCTTGCGCGAATGACTCCGGCCAAAATTCCGAGGGCTCCGAACATCGGTCCAGAGTGCATTCCCACGGAAGCATGCTCGGGAATAAAGCAAAAACCATCTTCGTCCATTGCGGGATTGACAATCCCGGCCCAGGTATCGAAAGCGATGCCGTGTGATGGCAGATTTTGGTAGGGGCCGGTCATTCCATATCCCGAGATGTTGCAGAACACGATCTTCGGATTGATGGCCTTCAAATCCTCATAGCCCAGACCTCGGCGCTCGAGCGAGCCGGGGCGCATTGCTTCCACCACCACATCGGCATCACGCACGAGGTCTTTGTAAACCGCCACACCCTCCTCGGTTCGAAGGTCGAGGGTCAAGCTTTTCTTCCCACGATTGATATGCATGTGGAGCAGCGAGATCCCATCGATGATGGGCCAAGTCATTTCGCGAATGTAGTCGCCGGCCGGGCTTTCAACCTTGATCACGTCTGCACCCATATCGGCGAGGTGGGTCGTGATCGCTGCGGGGCCAAGGAGTGAACTTTCGATCACCCGCAATCCGGAAAGCAAACCAGCGGAACGAGAAGCGGGGGGGGTCATGATTTCGTGCCTCTTCAGAAATACGGAAAAATGGATTGTGACCAGAAGAAGATCCGAGCCCGAGACCCATCCCGAAAGCGATGGCCCTGGGCCAAGGCCAAGTCGAGGCGCAGCATCAAATCGGCTCAAACGTCTATTCTTCGCTGGTCTGGCGACGCTCGAAAGTACCTTGCGACCCGTGTGACGACAACCGGGGCCCTCCGGCTCCTCAGCAATCTCGCGGTGAGCCGCTCGCCCGGGACGCCGAGAAAACAACTGGCTACCGTGCGGTCTATCCGCGAGGCCGAATCCGATGTCCGATTCGGCGCCCGCGGGCTCTGGCCATTAGACCCCATGAGGTTGAGTGTGCTTCATCACTGGACTCCCAAGCCCTTCAGCAGTCAGCGTTTTCCGAATCTGCGACAGACGAGCCTCGTCTGCATTTTGCTCGGAGCCATGAGTCTTTGCGGTGGCTGTGCACGGAACCCTGTGACGGGTCGCCCCGAAGCTGTCTTCACCACTGAAAAAGGGGAAATCAAACAGGGACAAAAAGCCGCGCGTGAAGTCGAAAGGCAAATGGGGACCCTCGATGACCCCGCACTGCAAGCCTACGTGAACCAACTGGGTCAGCGTCTCGCCGCTCAGTCACCTCGGACACAGCTCAATCACGAATTCCTGATCGTTCCCATGTCGGAACCCAATGCCTTTGCTCTGCCAGGAGGACACGTTTATGTATCACGGGGCCTGCTCGCCTATGTGAACAGTGAAGATGAATTAGCCAATGTCATCGGTCATGAAATCGGGCACGTGGCGGCACGGCACTCTGTCAGCCGACAAACCGCCCAAGCGCCCCTAATCCCAGTTCAGATTATCGCGGGACTCGGCGGAGCGGCCGCCGGCATCCTGTCTCCCCAGATTGGGCAGATGGTCAGTGGGGTTGGACAGCTCCCCGGTGCACTTGCGCTTGCGGCCTACAGTCGCGATCAAGAAAGGGAAGCGGACCGGCTCGGTCAACAGTTCGCGGCCGAGGCAGGCTTCGACCCGATGGCGATGGCCACCTTTATGGATACGCTCGGTCGGGAGGAGGCTCTCGCAGATCAAGACGCCGACCGGCGATCCTTTCTTCGAAGCCATCCACCCAGCCCGGCCCGCTCCGAAGACGCTGTCCAGTACGCGGAAACTCTCCAAGTATCGAAGGGCGTCAAGGCGCCGCTGACGCGTAAAGCGTTTCTCAAAAAAATGGATGGCCTTCCCCTTGGCCCCATGGCGGTCGAGGGCGTCTTTGTCGATGCGCGCTTTCTCCATGCGGGTCTAGGCGTTTCAATCAATTTCCCCGACGGGTGGGAGTTCTTAAACGCACCCGACGCGGTCGCGGCACTTCAACCCGAAGGACTCGCGCAGATTGTTCTGCAAATCGTCGCCGAGGCCTCCGACCCCCTCGAGCAAGCGCTTTTGTTCAACCGAGAAATCAAATTGGATGGGCCGGCCCAAAGGATTCAAGTCAATGGACTGCCGGCCGCCCGCGCTGAGGCCAACTTTGGCCCCCGACTGAATCGCATGCGCGCTTCCTTGACTTGGGTCGCCTACGAGGGCCGGATCTATCAGATCAGTGGCGTAGCCAGCCGTAAGAACTTCGCGTCAATGCAAGATCGCCTCCTCACATCAGCCGACTCCTTCCGTCCCCTCACGACTCAAGACCGGGGCCTCATCAAACAAGATCGATTGCGCTTGGTTTCAGTCCGTCCGGGGGAGGACCTCCAGGCCGCGAGCAAGCGAACAGGCAACCAGTGGAGCCTCGAAGAAACAGCGATCGCGAACGGGATAGAAGTCAACCAAACCCTGAAGCCAGGTCGGTTGCTGAAAATCTCTGTGACTGAGCCCTATGTCGGAAAGCCAATCCCCCTGTCCACCAAGACCTCAAACGCCCCGGAGAAGAAATGAGTCCTGCAGAACACGGAAAAACTGCCTCATCATGGTTAGGTGCAGTCCTTGATGTAAGCCGAAAGACTGGCATCTTGGATCCCCGATGGATGTACAGCATCGTTCAGGCCAGCCGAAAACACGGAACGGGCCTCGTCACGGGATTCGCTGCGGCAGCCAGCCGGCACCCGCATCAAGTCGCATTGATCGATGAGCGCTCTCAGTTCACCTACAAGCAGGTGTACGAGCGGTCTCTTTCCATTGCCCACGGGCTTCGAGATCTAGGAATCCACGAAGGAGACCAAGTCGGAATCCTGATTCGAAACCACGCGGGTTTCGTTGAAGCCATGAACGCCGTCGCGGCGCTCGGGGTCAATGCTTGCCTGCTCAACACGGGCTTCGCAGGGCCCCAGCTTAGGACCGTCGTCGAGCGCGAAAACATTTCGGCCATCATCTTTGACGATGAATTTGAAGAGGCCGTCGCGACTGCGCCCTCCTCATGCAGTCGAATCTTGGCCTGGCACGAAGGCCAAGCCGGTGAAGCCAGCCTTTCCGCTCTCGCGCAGCACTACTCACCTCGTGCACTCCCTCGTCCCAAACGACCCGGCGTTGCGACGATCCTCACCTCCGGCACGACCGGCACGCCAAAGGGTGCTCGTCGGTCGTCCAGTTCGAGCGATGCACAGAGCGCAATCGGGGTCCTCGAAAAGCTGCCTCTCCGAGTGGGACAAAAGGCTCTGGTGAGCGCTCCGCTTTTTCATTCCTGGGGATTTACCCAGCTCATCATGGGGAGCCTGCTCGGGCATTGCTTTGTTCTTCAGCGGCGCTTCGACCCTGAAAAAACTCTCACCGCTTTAGACCAGCACAGCGCCGAGCTCTTCGCAGTCGTCCCCGTCATGCTCCAGAGGATCCTATCCCTCGACTCCAACATCCTCGATCGTTTTGAAACGAGCTCTCTGATTGGAACTCTTTCCAGCGGCTCCGCTCTACCCGGCGAGCTCGCTCTGCGATGGATGGACCGGTTTGGAGACAATCTTTATAACTTCTACGGAAGCACCGAGGCTGCCCAAACGAGCATCGCGACGCCCTCGGACCTGCGCGAAGCACCGGGGACCGCGGGACAAATCCCGCGAGGGACCACCGTGCGCATTCTGGACGATAAAGGACAGCCCGTTCCACGGGGAGAGGTCGGTCGAATTTTCGTAGGCAACGGCAATCAATTTGACGAGTATACGGGAGGCGGCAGAAAGGAGATGGCCGATGGCTTGATGTCGATCGGAGATCTCGGATGGTTTGATGAAAAGGGTCGCCTCTTCGTCGGGGGGCGAGACGATGACATGATCGTCTCCGGTGGTGAGAACGTCTTTCCTCGAGAGGTTGAAGATCTACTTTCCGATCGGCCCGACATCCACGAGGCCGCCGTCATCGGAGTGCCCGATCCCGAGTTCGGCCAGCGGCTGCGAGGCTTCGTCGTCATGAAAGCGGGGGAGTCTTTTGACGAGGAAGAAATGAAAAGTTTCGTTCGCGAGCGGCTCGCTCGTCATAAAGTTCCTCGCGAGATTATTCATGCCAGTGAGCTACCAAGAAATCAAACAGGTAAGGTCCTTAAGCGCGTTCTCAGAGACTGGGCTCCGCCGGAGTAAGTCGCTCCCAAAATTGTCGCTCGAGGGTATCGGCCGCTTGAGCCCGTTTTTCTCGACCGCCCAAAATACACAGCTCGCCCTCACCAGCGCGATATTGAGGCCAGGATGCTTCGCTCTGCGAAACCGGCTCGTCATTCAGCCGCCCGTGGTGAGCAAAGTGAGCCCATGCATCCTGCATCGCGTCTGAGAGCTTCAGGGCATCGGGGGGCCAGGCAAAGGCGGCTCGCAGGAGAGGATGCCTGAGGGTTCCGAAGAGGAATGGCAGTTCGATGGAATGGCACGCACCGACCCGCTCGCTCATCACGGAAGGGGCTCGGTCAAATCGATAAACCCAAGTCGGCGCATCTTCTTCTGCGTACGCATCAGCCATTTCAATGGCCGGACGCCTAAAAACTCGATCTGACTGGAAAGCCTCCCAAATCTCAATGAGCCCTCTGCGCGTCCCCCTCTCACGATCATGCCCATAATGATCAAGGAGATCGTCCACATCAACCTGATCTGAAAGCGCATCTCTTTCCAGGGTCTGAACCAGATAATCTCTCAGCATAGGCTCATCGAGTTTTCTGCGGCGGGCATCCGCTGCTGTGAACATCTTCCACTCATCGCGCGTCACCCCTATCAACATGGGACAACGAACCGCCTCACCGCTGCGAATCAGATCGAGCGGGCGTCGCGGGAGCAAATCGCGATCGACCGTGGGCTGCCAAGCCAGGGTCCCGATCGGCAATTTGAGACGGTGACGCATCGCTTGCTGGGCCTTAAGAAGGGTCTCCGCAGACAAGCCCCGCATTTGTTCAACCACATTTTTCTGGTCGGGGTCCAGTCCCAAGTGGAGGATGACTTCGTGCGCGACGCGTTGGCCTTCGTCTGCATCATGAACATGCCGCATGGCGCCACTTTGAAGAATGACCCGATGAAATAAACCCTTAGCCTCGGGTGAGGCCATGAGATTTCCGATACTCATCGCGCCGGCGGACTGCCCAAAAAGCGTGACGTTTTCCGGATCCCCCCCGAAAGACTCGACCTCGTCTCGCACCCAGCGAAGCGCTGCCAGCTGATCACGAATCCCCACGTTCGTATCGGTTCCCTCTGAATCGGCCCAACTCAGGTCGAGATTGCCGAACACCCCCATCCGGTAGTTGATCGCAACCACGACAACATCACCTCTTTGGGCGAGTCTTGATCCATCATAAATCCAGAAACTGCCCGATCCGGTGGAATAGCCCCCTCCGTGAATCCACACCATGACCGGCCGTCGGCGGCGGTCACAACCGGGCGTGTACACCTCTGCATGAAGACAGCTCTCCGCCCAGCCCGCTGCCGGAACTGCGCTGTAGTTGGGAATCAATCGGGAAAGCATCGCCCCCTGTGGCGCTGCGGCGCCACTCCGACGCGCGAGCCTCGTGCCCGACCAATGCGTGACCGGTCGGGGAGCTCGGAAGCGGCCCTCGCCCGCGCTCGCCGCAGCAAAGGGCACCCCCCGAAAAACCACAACACCCTTTTGCTCCTCGCCTTCTAGGCGGCCGCTCTGCACGGTGATCGTCGTCTTCACTCGGTCAATCGTCCCAAAGAAAGTTGAAGGTCACATGCAACGCGTGGAGGAGAATAGAAGCCGGCCCCGCCCCTGGCCCGTCTTTGACAAGCAGGGAGGGTTCGCCTCGATCAAAGCTCTTCAAGGAGAATGACTGCGGATTGGGCGAGGCCATCGACCTGCTGCCGAAAAATATCAGTGTTCGCGTCGTCATCACCCATCACACCCTTAAGATATCGGGACAAAACACCTTCGACGATGGCCGCCAACCTCCAGAATTGGAACGCCTGGTAATACGCGATCCGACTCGCGTCTCTTCCAGTCAGAGATTCGTAACGCGCGATCACTTCAGTCCGGCTCAAAAAGCCACCGGCCGACGTGGGGGACATGGCGGCCCCTCTCGCCAAGGGGCCATCTTCTCCCGGCTCTCCCCAGTTGTTCAGGAGATAACCGAGGTCTGCGAGAGGGTCACCTAGAGTGCAGAGTTCCCAGTCTAAAACCGCAGCGATGTCGCCGTCTTCAGTCGAAAGCATATTGCCGAGACGGTAATCGCCGTGGACAATCGTGGCCCCCACCTGCTCTGGCATATTGTCTTGGAGGCCTTCAAAAACGCGGTCCATGGCGGGTAGTTCACGGGTTTTTGTCTTTTCCCACTGAGTTCGCCAGCGCTTGAGCTGACGGGGAATGTAGGCCTCCTTGCGGCCGAGGTCGCCTAAGCCCACTTCATCTGGATGCACTGCATGAAGAGCGGCCAAAACCTCAACGACCCGCTCGCCCAAGCGGGACCGTTGTGGAGGGCGAATTCGCTCGGCGGTGATGGTTTCATCGGAAAGAACGATACCTTCGACATAACCCATCACATAAAAGGGAGCATCATTAACCTCGACGTCCTCACACAGTCCCAGCGCCGGAGGAACGGGTACGTCGGTGTGCTGTAGTGCAGAAATGATCCGATGCTCACGAGCCATATCATGAGCCGTCGCAATGACCGCGCCGGTCGGTGGACGGCGCAAAACAAAACTGGATCCCGCTGAATCAGTCGCCCGGAAGGTGAGGTTGGAGTGACCTCCGGTAATCAGTTCAAAGTCGAAAGGAGACCGAGCCCCCTCAATGTGGGAATCAAACCACTCACTCAAACGAACCTGATTGATCCCCTTGACGCTCATTGCTCTTTCCTCTCGATTTTTTCTCGGATCGGCTGAGCTCCTTGAGCAGCCGAATAAAACGTGGAGGTTGCCCAGTATACAGCGGCCCAGTCGCCTCGAATCGGCCGTTTTTCGGGCTACGCGCCCTGCTCCCCACGAACGTGGTAGCGTTATTCGGAGGCGTAAAATCCCGACCCCACAAAAGCGCTTCGCGCGAGCTGGGGCGAAGACGCAACCCGCTGGAGTGCGCAGTTGAGACGAAACAGCATGATGCCCGACGATGGTTCAAGACGCCTCCCGCTCCGCCACTTCCGAGTCCGCCCTGTGAGCTGGAAGATCCTCCTCGGCGCTTGCCTCATTTGGATATGCGCCTGTGGAGGGGGCGGAGGCGGCGGCAAGAGACCCAAACAGGTGCTTCTCGATACGGACTTTGCCGACGCTCAATTGGGAGCCGAAGCCGCCGAAGGGCTGGCGGCCCAGATGGGCCTGATCGATGACCCAAAGCTCCTCGCGTACGTGACGGCCATTGGAAACCGCATGGTGCCCTTCGCGCCCAAGCGACCGTTCGAATACACCTTCCACATCGTGGATCAGGCCGAGCCGAACGCTTTCGCTCTTCCGGGGGGATATATTTACGTTTCCCGTGGGCTGCTGGCCTTAGCGAATTCTGAGGATGAACTGGCTGGGGTCATCGGCCACGAAATCACCCATGCCGCCGAACGCCATACCGCTGGCCGGCAGGAATTTGGCCGACGGCTCAACCCGCTCTCCATTGGCTACATGCGGGCTGGGCAGCTGGCCGCTTATAGCCGAGATCAAGAGCGTGACGCCGACCGGGGCGGACAAATCCTGGCGGCCCGAGCAGGCTGGAATCCAATGGCGATGGCTCAGTTCCTCCAGGACATGAACGCCATGGAGCGGAACATGATGGGCATGTCGCGATTGCCTGGCTTCTTCGATAGCCACCCCCCAACCCCGGAGCGGGCAGCCACGGCGGCCAATCGCGCCCAAACTATCCAATGGATTCCCCGGGCGGGCATCGCTCCGACCCATGCAGCATTTTTGGCCAAGCTCGAGGGAATCGTCATTGGTCACGACCCCCAGGAAGGGATCTTTGAGGGGGAGCGATTCCTACATCGAGACATGGATTTCAGCCTTCGTTTTCCGGACGGCTGGAGGCCCGTGAACACACGCGATGCCGTCGGCGCCATGGAGCCCTCCGGGCGAGCGTTCGTTGCGTTACGGATGGTCGGCCCCGGTGACGACCCTCAAGCCGCCGCCCGACAGTTCATTGAAGGGGAATTGCGCCAAGCCCGAGGAAAGGTGCGCAGAGAGCAGCCCATGGTGGTTGGCGATTACCCCGCGTACCGGCTCGCAGTCGAAGCGGGCGCAGTCAAGAGCGGTGCCATGATCACGTTCCTCGCGTACAACGGGTTTGTTTATCGCATCGACTTGGTGTCCCGGGCAGGGGATCTCCGGAAATTCGAAGGCCGAGGCCGGGCGGTCGTGCGCAGCTTTCGCCCCCTGACCCTGGAAGAAAAAAATGCGTTTGAAATTACACGTCTCCACGTGGTTTCCGCTCAGGAAGGCGAAACTCTCCAAAACCTCAGCACGCGAACCGGCAACGCGTTGCCACTCGGAACCACCGCTGTCCTCAACGACCTCTTCATTAATTCCCAACTCAAATCGGGTCAGTTGCTGAAAATCGGACGCGCCCAACCCTATAAGCCTGCTTCTCCCCCCGATCAGAAAGTCGATCGAAATCCCCGTCCAATCTAAACCCGCCCCATGCGGGGGCTCTTCACCCCAGCCTACTGTCGTTCAAGTCAAGACGGAAAAGTGCCGATCAGAGCGGAGATCGGAAGGCTTGGAGGGAGATCGATGGGGTTCAAGAAATACGTTGCCGGGGGCGCACTCACCGCCGCTCTGCTGATTGGATTCTCAATCCCAGGGAAAGCATCCCAGTGGAACATTGTCGGATCTCGGCAGCAGGCCATGGGGGGTGCCGGCGTCGCCGACACCCAGGACAGCACCGCCAACTACTGGAACCCCGCCAACCTCGCTTTTCAGCCCGGCTGGGGAATTCATTTACCCGTAACCGCCGGCGGAAGCATCGAAAACAATGCCCTCACCCGGCTCTCGAACCTCTTGGTCGATTACGATGACTTGAGCGTGGTCGCCAAAGGTGTCATCAAATGCGCGCCGTCTTGCTCGCCTGCCCAACTGAACGGACTTGGTCCACAGCAAGTCGAAGGGATCTTTGGACTGTTGTCGGACTTTGCGACTTTCGGGGCCAACGGCGAAGCGGTTCATGTTGAGGCCTCGTTTGGACTCGCGGGACGCTTCAAGAATTTTGGTTTCTCCGCCATGTCGCTCACCGATGGCAGCGTCTTTCCCAACACCGACGTCACGAATATCCGGCTGGTTGAACCCGAAGCAGTGGCGACCTTCCTGGACAAAGGCTGCCCGTCGGGCTGCGGGCCCGCCATGGATCAAGATCTGGTAAGCCGGATTGACAGTTCATCATCAATCATTACCCAGCCCGAAGCCAACGACTTGGTTTATCTGCTCGAACGAACCGGTGCCGATACCTCTGACCCCGACATTAGAAACCTCGCCCTCGCCATCGTTTCTGACGAATCCGGCCCCCTCAGCGCGAATACCACAGGGGCTGTGGCGACGGGGCTTTCCGTTCAGGAAATTGCTTTCTCGATCGCTCTCAAAATCCCGGTCCCTTTCATTTCGAAAATGAGCGGTGGGACCCATGACTTCCTCGAAAATTGGGTGCACAAAAAATTTGCGGTCTCTGTGACCCCCAAATACATGCTTGGGATCACCTTCGCGAAATATTACCCCTATAACGATGCGCCCTCAGCCGGGGACATCGTGACGGACCTCGGGAACATCGATAACAGCACGCTCAGCAGCGCTTTTGGCCTCGATGTCGGCGTCGCCTATCGACCCACAAACTGGCTCCGACTCGGAGTGATGGCACGCAACGTCAACTCACCGAGCTTTAAAATCGACAGCCCTTTCAATGGATCGGGAGAGGCCATTTTACCTTCATCCGTCGAGTCTCAAGCACAAGTCCGAGGCGGGATTGCCGTTCTGCCGTTTCGAAACCTGACCCTCGCCGTTGATGCCGACATCACGGACAATCGCCTGATCGCCCTCCCCGAAGCCCGCTCTCGCCTCATTTCCATTGGCGGAGAATATGTGATCCCCTTTCACCGACACTTCGACATGGCGCTGCGGGTCGGGACGTACTCCAATCTCTCGGATACCGTCAATCGAGATTGGGCGCTCACCGGAGGGTTGGGTTTGCGCTTCGGCAGTTTCCACATCGATCTGTCGGGAGCGGGTTCGTTTGTGAGCGAAGAGGTTCGGACGGGCAGCACCACCTATCAGAATTTCCCAACGCGCCTGCAGGCGGGTCTCGGCCTCAGCTGGGAGAAAAGCCTCTAGAACCCAGGCCTTTCGGTTCCTGATCTTCAACCTCGGCCCGAGCCTTGGTCGCGTCGAGACGGGTCCGGAAAACGAAGGCCCAATGATTGAAGGTGTTTCGAAAAGCAGCAAAATTCTCGACGGGCCCACTCGCATAAGCCAGAGTGGTGCCCGTGGCTCCGCTCGGCAGGGCCGACCGCCGCTCCACCACCCGAGCCAGAATCTCATCCGAGCCGGCTGCCCGAAGTGTGAGGACCAAAGTCATCACCGCAGGCGTTCTAATCCAGCGAGACTGGCCGCCCGGCAATAAGCCCAGCGGAGTCTGCATCACGAGATCAACCAACGCCGCTTCGACGAGCAACGAACCTGGCATCGGCTCTTCGACCCATCGAAATTTCTGACTCTGCCTCAACTCCCGCCTAAAACGCTCGGCCAGATCGTTTAGAACCGATGCTTCCTCTTCCGCTGAAAGCACGAAATTCGGCTCAAGGGGAAATCGATTATTGGTCGTCAGCTCTTGGGTCGTATTGCGCGGTGTGCTCTTGAAACTCAAGGTGGGTCGCGCAAAGGCAATTGTTTCATATTTCAAAAAGTCTTCGCCGGGCTTTAACTGGGTTTTTTGGAAGCCCGAAAAGCGTACCGGGGCCAATCCGTCTAAAGAGGCCTGGGTCCCTGGCAGGGGGGCCGCTTGCCAACCAGGCCCGAGAGAATGGCAGCCCAACGCCATCATGAGGCCAAGGCTCGCCAAAAAGCTCTGTGAGCAAATGCGCTTCAAGCCGAACCCTGAAGAATCAGTTCTTCGATCGGATCGCCTTGTTCGTAACGTTCGAGCAAGCGTTCCGGATCAAATTCGACTCCCACCGGGTTTTTTGCAAACACTTCGCTGAGCATGAATTCGTTCGCCTCTTCCAGGGTTTGGAAGTTATCGATTTGAAGCTCTACTCGATTCCCGTCGGGGTCGTCGTAATACATCGAGGTCGTCGCGCCGTGGTTGATCGTCCAAGCGGGAAGGATGCCCTCGCCTCGAAGACGCTTATAGGTCTGGAGCAGGTCGCCCAACGAGTCGAACGTATAGGCGAAGTGGTCGAGGCCGAGTGCGTTTTGCGGTCGATCGGCTAATTCCGGCAGCGCGAGCAGCGCAATTCGATGGTGCTCGTCGTCGTAGGTGAGAAATGCAGCAAAGTCGCTGCTGAAAACGGTCTTGGCCCCTAAGACCCTGGCGTACCATTCGGAGAGCACGGAGATCTGACGAGTCCGAAGAACAACGTGGGCGAACTTGCCAGGACGGATGATCGAATCCGTATCAAGCGACCTTTTCATCAAAACTTTCCTTTAAAAACGAACGGAGGGCGGAGAGGCGCCGACGGAACGTCCGGCGATGCCCACCCGGACCGCCTAGGTTTTTTTGGATGCGAGCGAGCCATGCTCGTCTTTGGCGCGAAGCGCGGCCTCAATTTCACTCCTCACAAAATCGATATGGAGCCGAAGCGAATAAAGTTCTCGGGCGTAAGAGGTCGGCGTGTGCACCTTCGTGACTTCAGCATCAATTCTCTGCACCTCTGTCAGACAGGCCAATAAATCCTGATGAGATAGAGACTCAACATCCCCGGGCTCAGCGAGTCGCAGCTCCTTATACCAGCGATAGATGCGAGAGCGGACCCTCCAGCGATAGGTCGGTGGGAAAATCCTTACCAAGGGCAGCAAGAGAGCGATCAAAGGGATTAGCATGACCTTAAGCCGGTCGACCTGCGTGGCCGCCCAGAACGGGAGATAGCGCTGCAGCAGCGGTGGGCCATATTCGAAATAGCGTTCGGCATCCGAATCCAGTGGAACATCAACCCACCTCTGGGTCGGAAATTCGCCGGGCTCCGCGAAGAGATCCCCGCCTCCATGAATTTGCGCCGAAGTCTGAAGCAAAAGATCAACCAACGCGGGATGAAAGCTCGGCCCAACAACTAACTCCGCCGCAGTACTCAAGAGCGCCTTAGGCCTCGCGGGAAGGTTCTGCTTCAGGCTAATCGCGCCCTCGGGCAAGTTCACCTTGGAAAGCGAACGATTCAAACGCGTGTACGCCTCTGCTCGCGTCATATCGAGCAAGCGAACATCGGCCCGTTCGATCAGCGTCCGCACAACTGGGGAATCAACACTTCCAACGAGAAAAAGAGCGTCAGCCTCGCCTCGGCTCAGCGTTTGTGCTGCCTCGTCGCTCGGATCTGAAAGAAAGATGGCCTGCTCGGCGCCGATGTCATTGAGGGCCAAGATCTCCACGGTCAACGCGCGCGTTCCGCTTCCCGCCGGTCCAACCTGAATGCGTTGCCCAGCGAGATCGCTCAAAAAATACGCAGGCGATTCGGCAGGCAGAAAAACCCAAAGGGGCTCCAAGAAAATCGAACCCAATCCCCGCAAGGTTTCCCGTTGTGCATCGCGCACGACGCCCGACTGCACCATCGCCACATCGGCCTGACCTGACTCGAGAAGCGCGAGATTCTCGATCGATCCTTGCGTGTAAAGGATCTTGAGGTCGATTTTGAATTCTGCCAAGGCGGCCTGATACCGATGGGCAAAGAGCGAGTAGGCGCCTCCGGCTTGGCCCGTCGCCAAAGTGATTTGATGCGGCGGCGACGGGGAGACGAATCGGGACGCAAACCAGAAGCCCCCTCCGACGAGCAGCACCGCCAGTCCGAGCAGCTTGAGCCAATCCCTATTGCCTTGACGCTTCATCCTCTGGTTCTGCCTTTCATGGCCGCTTTCGGAAGTGTGCGTGAGTGGAGCAGGTCTGCAAGCGACGCAGCACGCGTTTCGGTCAGCGCGGGGGCCCTTTAGGGCGCTTCTGGACTTTCAACCTGAAATCGGTCAAGCAGGCGGGCGACGGTGGTTTCAACCATCAGGGCGGCTCGGTCGGTCTTCCCCACAAACCCCTCCTCGACGGCCTGATCGAGGAACGCCAGAAGGGACGTCCAGTAGCCCGCGACATTCAAGACCCCACAGGGCTTACGGTGGACGCCGAGCTGCGCCCAGGTCAGCACCTCGAAGCACTCCTCCAGAGTGCCGAGTCCTCCCGGAAGCACGACAAAACCATCCGCCAGCTCGGCCATGAGGGCCTTCCGCTCGTGCATCGAGGCGACGACCCGAAGCTCGGTCAACTCCCGATGCGCCACTTCTGGGTCGGCGAGAAAATCCGGGATCACGCCGGTCACTCGGCCCCCGGCGGCGAGCGCCGCATCGGCGAGGACCCCCATCAAACCGATGCCCCCGCCCCCGTAAACCAAGTGAAGACCCCGCCGCGCCATCTCCGCCCCGAGCGCCTGAGCGGCCTCGGCGTACTCAGGTCGATTCCCGAATCGTGCACCGAGAAAGACGCAGAGGCTCTTCATCATTTTCTCAAGCCGGTCCCGAAGTCTTTGCTCGCAAATGAGCCACTTCGCCAAGGCTTCCAACGCTGCAAATCCCCTCCCGAGAAGCCAGAAATCGGTTGATCGAGGTGTAGCCGGGATTGAAAAAAAGCTTAAATCCAAGACCGATCACATGGGCCGCCCACGCGTTGATCACGCCGCCGTGGCAAACGAGGGCAATGCGACGGCCTGGATTTTCGGCGATCGCTTCGTCACAGGCCGTGACGACGCCATGCCGAAAGG
>NHEP01000152.1 GCA_002171515.1 bacterium TMED88
ATCCCGAACCCTGCGCTCACCCAAACCCGGGCCCGAAAGTGCTGCGCAGCGGAGATTCAACGCTTCGCAGAGGGCCTGATCATCATTCGACGCCCGCGCCATTTCGACCGCGGCCTCGTGTAGTTTGGACGCAGCCTCTCGATCCATGGATCCCTGGCGCTGATAAGCCAGTTGCGCCATCAGCCGCGCGCGAACCGCCATCGACCCACGATCACCGAGAGCCTCCATCGCTGCGGTCAGGATCTTGATCACCTCTCGATCTCGGGGGCCGGTCTGCAAGGACGTAGACGCCAACGCCAAAGCCACCCGGACCAACGCATCGGATTCATCGAGCTCCTGCGCGATCTGCGCGGCCCGAATCAATGAATCTCGGCCCGCCGGATCCGCGATCCGCGCATCAAGCCGCGCGCCCCCCAGACCGATCAAAACATCACAGCGTCGAGACGGATCGGGATGATCCATTCGGTCCAGGGCATCCAGAGCCACACCGTAGAACTTGACGGCTTCGTCATAGGCGCCCAGAGAGACTGCGTGGCGGGCCGCCTCCTCTGCCCAATCACTGGCTCGAGCGCAGGCTGCCTCATCGCCCACGCGCAGGTAGTGATGAGCCAAGATTCCGGGAAGACGCTCCGCCACTCGGACCGCTTGAGACTCAAGGACGTCGGCGGCGCGGCGGTGAAGCGCCTGACGCTCAGGCATCGGTAAGCTCTCGTAGAGGGTTTCGCAAAGCAAGCCGTGAGCAAATTGGTATCGGTCTGGCTCATCGAGTTTCTCACGCACAAAGCCCATCTCAGCAGCTTCGACGAGCCTTTCGGCCAGCGCCGCCGGCGCCTCGTCGAGGAACAAGCCCAAGAGGTCCAAGCTCCATTGGCGCCCAAGGACCGAGGCGTGCTGGAGCAGCTCACGACACGAAGGGCTCATGCGATTCAAGCGTCGCAGCACGACGTCCCGTACGGCCGGGGGAATTTGCGTCGCCCAACTGGGCTGTGCGGGGGAACTTTCCGAGTGATCCATCTGAAGCAAACTGACGATCTCTCGGATGAAGAAAGGATTCCCCTCGCTGCGCTGCGCGATCGTGTCCACCCATTCCGAGGAGGGCTCGGCGCCCAGTAATTTGGCCACCAGCACGCCAGTCTCTTGCTTTGACAACCCGTCGAGCGTCATCCGACCACCGGGGTTGTGACGGGCGACCTCCGCCAGCGTCTCCGGCAGCAAACTTTCCTGCGAACCGCTGTGATCGCGCACGGTCACAATCAGGAGCAAAGGCAGGTGCCGGATTTCCGGGGCCAGCTGGCTCAAGAGGCGAAGGGAGGCCTGATCGGCCCCCTGGAGATCATCCAGCATCAAGAGAGCGGGGCGCCGAAGGGTCAGACGGCTGAGATAGAGGCCAAGGCTATCCACAACCAGGAAACGACTGGGCGCCGGCGCCTCGAGCGCATCAGCTTGGCCAACCGGCCCTTGCGGTTCGCCGAAGGCACCGGACAGCAAAGAGGTCATCTCGCCCAGGCTTGCCCCCACATCGCGCAACGACTCATCCTGCTCACATTGAACGGCCAACTTGCGAATCAAAGAAGCCCACGGCGAGTACGCGGCGGCCCCTTCTCTCCCCTCACACGAAGTCGTTGCCACCAAGGCTTGCCAGTTCTGCGCCAGGCGCTGCACCTCATCCAGCAGGCGGGTCTTGCCCTGCCCCGCCTCGCCGGTGACGACAAGAATGCCGCCTTCCCCGTGGACCGCTCTTTGAAAAGAGTGGGTCACTCGCTTCAGGGAAGCTTCGCCTCCCACATAATCCCCTGCCCCCTCTTGAGGCCAGGCGTCGGACGTCGGCGGCGATGGAACGGACGCGGGGCGCTGGGAATCCCCTTCGGCGACCGGCGCGACAAAGCGATACCCCCGACGGGCCACCGTTTTAATCGCCCAAGCCCGCGCCGCTGAGTCATTCAACGCCGTGCGGGCGGCGTGAATCGCTGTCGTGAGCACCCCCTCACTCACTGCGGCATCACCCCATAGATCATCGAGCAGCTCGTCCCGAGAGACCACGCGATCTCGGGCCTCGATGAGGTGGACAATCACGTCGAGCACTTTGGGCTGAACGTCAACGACGTCGGGCCCGCGGCGAATCTCTCTGCGCTTCGAATCGACCTCGAAGGCCCCGAACCGATACTGTGACGTTCGATTCAACATGGCCTGTGCCTTTCGAGCTCAGGACGCAGTGCGCTCGGAACCAATCTTCGCTGCACTGAAAGGAGTTTAACGCTCGGGATGGGCCCGTGTCGGGTCCGACGCCCACTTTCCCCATGGGGAATCCGGCCCGCGGACCCCATTGTTCTTAACACCTTGAATCCAATGGAGTTTCCGCAGGGCAGCTGAACTCAAAACAGGCCCCGGTTGGCTTTACAGCCACGGCTCAAAGGGGGACCGTCTTGAGGCCATCGGTCGATCAGACAATCCGTCTTTCGGTTCTCGTTGCACGACGCCTTTCGCTTGGGATGGGAGACACCATGTACCCGCACCTTTTCTCTCCGCTTCAAATCGGCGCCTTGGAAATCAAGAACCGCATCGCGATGGCCCCGATGGGCGTCGAAATCATTGACGACGATGGCGAGGTGCGTGAACGCGTGATCCGCTACTACGAAGAGCGGGCCCGCGGCGGAGCCGGACTCCTCATCACCGAAGTCTGCGCGGTCGCCTACCCGCGCGGAGCCACTTCGACGCATCAAATGGCGATCTCCGACGACCGGTATCTCCCTGGGCTCCGCCAGTTGACCGACCGGGTGCATCACCAGGGTGCGAAGATTGCGGTTCAACTTGTCCACCATGGAAAAGTCTCTCGCGTCGACACCAAGCAAGACCGTCCCCTACTCGTCCCATCAGAACCCACTTTTCATGGGGTCATGGACCTCGCGAACGACCTCTCGGCCGAGGAGATCGGCCTGCTGATCGGCGCGTCCGGAGGCGTTCCCAAATTACATCCGGCCACACAGCTCGATCTGGAACAAGCGGTGGACGACTTCGCAGACGCCGTCGCCCGGGCGCGCGAGGCGGGCTTTGACGGCGCTGAAATCCATGGCGCCCACGGATATCTGATCTCCAGTTTTCTCTCGCGAGCCTGGAACTTGCGAGAAGATGAGTATGGCGGCTCAATCGAAAATCGATCGCGACTGCTGTGTGAAATCCTAAGAGCCTCCAAAGCCAAGGCCGGCCATGACTTTCCGATTTGGTGCCGCCTGGATGCGCTCGAATATCGGACCCCCAACGGCATCGTGTTTGAAGACGCACTGCGCACCGCAGAACTGGCCGTCGAAGCAGGGGCCGACGCCATTCATCTCAGCGCCTACCAAGACTCGACCTCCGGCCCAGGTTTTACCGAAGGCACCTTGGTTCACGCCGAGGCCAAACACGTGGAGCACGCCGCTCAGGTTCGAGAGCGGGTCGGGGTGCCCGTCATTGCCGTCGGTCGAATTGAGCCCAGCTTGGCCGAGGAGTTGATCGCCAAGGACCGAGTCGATGTCATCGCCATGGGGCGAAAGATGCTCGCGGATCCCGAATTGCCGAAAAAACTCGAGCAGGGCACACCCGAGGACGTGCGCCCCTGTATCTACTGTTACACCTGTGTCGCCCAGGCCTTCTTTGACCGCCGGGTGCGATGCAGCGTGAACCCGATCACCGCCAACGAAATCGACTTGGCGGAGGCGGCCCGAACCCCTGCCCCGCACAGCCAACGCGTGGTGATCGCGGGGGGAGGCCCGGCGGGTCTGGAGGCCGCGCGGGTGGCGGCCGCCCGGGGCCACCAGGTCACCCTCTTCGAACAAAGCAACCAACTCGGCGGCACCCTGCGCTTCGCCGCCCTCGCCTACGAGCCCAACGAACGTCTCCTCAACTGGCTCGAAAGACAGGTTCTCGCCTCGGGGGTCACCCTTCGTCGAGGCGAAGCCCTCGGGCTCGAGCAGATCCGAGCCCTGAAGCCGGACGCCGTCATCGTGGCCACAGGCGCTCGGCGTGAACCCAGTGCCTTGCGGGGCGCCGACCGCGATCACGTCTTCGATGGAGACGACCTGCGCGCTTTACTGGCTGGGTCGGAAGAAACCGACGCCCGCCGCAGAGTCGGGCTTTTCGGCCGATGGGCGATTCGAGCCGGCCACTGGATCGGGGCCACTCAAAGCCCCCGTCGCCTGCGAGCCTTATCCAAACGCTACATGCCCATCGGGCGCAAAGTCGTGGTCATCGGAGGCAATCTGGTCGGCTTGGAACTGGCGGAGTTCTTTGCGGAGCGCGGCCGCCAAGTCACAGTCCTGCACGAAGGAGAAGTTTTGGGGCAAGCCCTCGCCCACCCCCGCCGCTGGCGGCTCTTGGAGGACATCCGAAACGAAGGCGTCGAACTCTTCAAAGCCGTGCAAATCGAAGAGATTGAAGAGAGCAGCGTTCGTTATCGGAATGGCGATGACACTTTCCAAGCGGAAGCCGACACCGTGGTCCTCACCACCGGCTTGGCGGACAACCCGACGCTCGCTGACCAGCTCAAGCAAGAGGGCCTTGAACCGATCGTGGTGGGGGACTGTACGGGGGTCAGCTACATCGAGGGGGCGATTCACGAGGGCTTCCAAGCTGCACTGGCCCTGGGAACCGACAAAAAAAGCGCCTAATGAGCCCGTCCGGCTCAGCCTTTTGCAGGAACTCGACGCGTCGGGCGCAGCAAACCCTCTTGGGCCACGGTCGCCAAATGGGCTCCGGAGCGATCAAAGATACGACCGGTGGCCAATCCCCGGGTCCCCACCATGCCATGGCCTTCCATATCGAGAAGCACCCAGTCGTTGGGCCGCCCCGGGCGATGGAACCACATCGCATGATCGAGGCTGGCGCCCTCGGCCTCATCGACGTCCGCACCCTCTGCGAGCGAAGCATGAACCGCCGTCATCGGGTTCATGTCGGAGAGGTAAGCCAAAATGCACGGATGAACCCGCGGATCAAGGTCCGCTTGAGCCGGGTAGCGGGCCCACATCCGGGAACGCGGAGGCGCCTTCGAAGTCTCCACGTCGATCAATAATGCACCGCCATCATAAACCGAGTCTTCATCCTTCGGGTCGGGCACTCCCGCCGGAAACGGTGTGGACTGGGTCTCTTGCCCCGCCTCTTTCACCTGAAAAGAACAGGCCAGAGTCAAGATGGCGCCCGCACTCTGCCGAGCCACGACGCGCCGCGTGGCGAAGGAACGCCCGTTTCGAACTCGATCCACCTCATAGCGCACCGGCTCGTCGAAGTTTCCACCGAGAATGAAGTAGGTGTGAAGCGAATGGACAAAGCACTCGGGCTTCACAGTTTGAATGGCCGACCAAAGCGCCTGGGCGACGACCAGTCCCCCAAAGATACGCCCCCAAGAGTATTTGGGGCTTTCTCCGACAAACGTGTCCGGCCCATGGGGCTCCAACTCGAAAACCCGGCTTAGGTCGAGGGACTCTTGATTGGCCATGTCGATACCGCTCGGGGCCGAAGGCGGAACATCCGCTTTCACTAGAGCATTTCCTCGGCCAGCAGTTCGAGGGCTTCCACCTGAGTGGTCCCGACCATCATGGTATCCACGTGTCGCTTCGCGCCGGCCTCACGCCAAGACTGCAGCCGATCGCGGATCCGGTCCTTCGGACCCACCAAGTGAACCGAGTCCACCAGCTCGTCGGGCACGGCCGCCATCGCTTCCATTTTCTTTCCGTCCAGGAAAAGATCTTGAATTTTCTCAGCCGCTTCTTCGTATCCAAGCCGCTTCGTCAGATCGTTGTAGAAGTTTTTGTTCCGCGCACCCATTCCGCCAATATAGAGAGCGAGCTGGCCCTTAATGGGCATTCGCGCTTTCTCAATTTCGTCGCTGACAATCACGGAGACCGCCGGCGTGATCGCAAAGGTCTCAAGACTCTTCTCTCCCGAGGCCTTCGCAAAACCTTCCTCGACATGTTGAACATAGGTATCCGCCACCTTATCCGGGTCAAGCATCGAGGGGAAAACACCGTCGGCCACTTCCCCAGCGCAGCGCAAGCCGTTCGGGCTAATCGAAGCGGTGTAAATCGGAATGTCGGGATTCCCGTGAAGAATGCTCTTGATCGGCTTTCCAAGACCCGAGGCGCCTTCGGCTTGGGTCGGAATGTCATAGATCTCTCCATGAAATTCGAGCGGCGCCTCCCGAGCAAAAATTTGGCGCAGAATCTGGATGTACTCTTTCGTCCGCGTGAGGGGTTTCCCATAGGGAAGGCCATGCCACCCCTCCACCACTTGCGGGCCCGATGGTCCCAAGCCCAAGATAAAGCGCCCCCCAGAGAGATGGTCGAGGGTCATGGCCGTCATCGCCGTCATGGCCGGCGTACGGGCCGGCATCTGCATGATGGCGGTGCCCACCTTGATGCGTTCGGTCTGAGCCAAAATCCACGTCGCAGTGGTGGCCGCATCATTCCCATACGCCTCTGCGGTCCACGCCGAATCGAAACCCAGTTCTTCAGCTCGACGGACGAGCGCCAGATCAACGCGAGCTTGAGGCCCGAAAGAGGCCGCTGTGATTCCCAACTTCATGGTTTTCTCCTGATCAATCGTGATGGGGTGCGCGGGGACCATCGCACATCGCTCCCGGGTCCGGGACCCCGGACATCCGCGCCGATTCGGCGTCTAGGCCGGTGAACCACCTCGGACCCAGCGCACCCGGCCATCAACCACTTCAACCCGAATCGGTCGCAGCCCTTCGCCCACGCAGGGCCCCACCACGCAATCGCCATCCTCAAAACGAAACAAGGCACCGTGGGTCGCGCAGATCAAATACTCACCCGTCACATCGAGCAGGCGATCCGGACGCCAGTCCAACGGCGTCCCGCGATGCGGACAGCGATTCTCGTAGGCGAAAATTTTCCCGTCCCGCTTGGCGAGGATCAACGACAGAAGGCTTTCCTCGCCGCTCTTCAGTTCAAACCCGCGGGCGTCACCCTCGGGCACCTCTTCCACGGAGCAGATGGGCAACGAGTCCATGAAGCGGGCTCCCCTTCAGCGCACGAACTCGGCGCGCAGGGCTTCAAGTACTTCGGGGTACATGTCTCGCTTGAGGCGATTCATCACTGGGTCGGCCTTCTCGGCCAAGCGCGAAGCCCATTCGATTGCGCGATCCAGCACTTCGGACTCCGGGGCGAGGGCATCGACGATGCTTTGCTCAAGGGCCTGCGCTCCCCCATAACGAGTCCCGGTGACGATCACTTCATGAGCGACCTGTCGCGGCAAGCGCGCCTGAATGATGGCGGTCATCCCCGGGTGCAAAGGCGCTTTCATGTCGATCTCGGGCATGCAGAAATACCCCCGATCCTCGCGCATCACCCGGTAGTCATGGGCCAAGGCCGTCTGAGCCCCAGCCCCGAAAGCATGTCCGTTCATGGCCGCCACCGTGATCGCTGGAAACGTGAGCACTCGCCCCATGATGTTGAGCACGCTGGCTAAATACTCCCCCGAATCCACGCTGTCGCTCATCATGTAATCAAGATCCAGGCCATTCGAATAGAACTTCCCGGTTCCCGTCGTCACTAAGGCTTTGGCCCCGGCGGCAGACTCCACTTCATCGAGGGCCGCGTTCCAAGCCGGGATGGCCTCGGCACTAAAACGATTTTCACCCCCATCGATTCGCAAAACATAGACGGAGCCTTCGCGTGTCACATCAATCATTGACTCTTCTCTCCTGCACTCAAGATCGCACTCTCAATCTTCCTGAGGCTTTTCGCCCTGCATGACATTTTGCCCAAGCATCGGCTCAATGAAGGGGCCGAAGTCTGGCCCCCGTCGCAAATGGTGACCTCCATCCACATTGATGGAGGTCCCGGTGATCCAACGTGACTCGGAACCCACCAAAAAACGCGCCAAGGCGCCCACATCGTCGGGCTGGCCCACGCCCCGCATCGGCGTATTTTCGATGTAACTCTCAAAGGTCGCGCTATCCCGAGGCACCCCCTCCATGATCTCCGTCTCGATAAAACCGGGCCGGATCGCGTTGAAGCGAACACCCCGCCCGCCGAATTCGTCGGCGCAGTTCTTCATCATTTCTTCGATTCCCGCCTTGCTCACGCAGTAGGCGCCGAAGTACGGGTGCGTGACATGACCCGCGATCGAAGACATCCCAATAAAGGATCCGCCCCCGCCCGCCACCATGTGGGGCACGGTGTGCTTTACACAAAGCATGGTTCCCAGAACATTGAGCTGAAGCACCCGGAGAAACTCGTCGGTCTCCTGTACGTGATAGGGGCCCATGCCTCCGCCCCCACCGGCATTCGCCACACAGCCATCGAGGCGCCCCGTGGGCTCCAGGGCAGACGCAACCGCCGCGGCCACACTGGCTTCATCGGTCACATCCGCCACGACGAAGCGAACGCTCCCCCCGACCTGAGCCGACGCCGCAATCTTCTCCGCCGCCGCCTCGAGCACTTCCGCGCGCCGACCACAAATCGTGACCGCTGCGCCGTCGGCGACAAAGGCCCGTGCACACGCGGACCCGATGCCGGTTCCGCCCCCCGTCACCAGAAATGCGCGGCCTTCCAATCCCCCTGCCGGTCTCGACATTCAACCACTCTCCTCATGATTGGCCTCAGCCAGTATTCAACCCATGCGCTCAACGGCCGGCGCCCAAAGCGACGCCGAGAGCGGTGCGAGCGTAGCAGTCCGCCAAGCGCCGGAGCGAGTCAAAACCCTTGAGGCGCCCTGCCCGACCTCGGCGGCCCAAGCGGGGACTCGCGCCTTAGAGACGGGCCGCTAAAAATGCGGCGACGCGCTCAGCCAAGTCCGCCCCGTCATAGTCGACGGGCACGACATGCGCGGAATTTTCCAGCCAGAGGAGCTCTTTGTCTTCCGAGCCGATGCTGTCAAAGATCTTCTGGGCATCGGCCGGCCGGGCCGTATGATCATGCACGCCATGGGCAATGAAAGCTGGCGCCGTGATTTGCCCCAGAGATGGACGAAGCGATCGCTGAAGCCGAACCAGCTCATGCACGCTCTTCAGCGGCATGGTGGGAAGCCCCGGGTGACGCGCCCGAGCGGCCGGGTCTCGGATGTCAGACCCCGACCGTTTGGGCAACATCGGCATCAAATATTTGACCACGGGAACCGCTTGCGGGATCGGCCAAGACAAAGCCAGGGGCGCACCGATCGAGACCACTCCGGCCACGTCCGCTTCGGCCGCGAGATCGAGGCTTAACAGGCCACCCAAAGAAAGCCCCACCACAAAAACCCGGTCGGCCTCGGCGGCCAGCGCGGCATAATGCTGCCGAACGCCCTCCACCCAAGCCGTGTAAGGGGTTTCGGCTAAAAGCTCCGGTGTACCACCGTGTCCGGCCAGTCGCGGGCCGAACGCGCGGATGCCCGCGTCCGCGAGGGCTTCTGCAACCGGTCGAACCTCGTAGGGCGTTCCGGTCAATCCATGCAAGCACAGCGCCGCAGCCCGCCCTCCGGCCTCGGGCAACAGGTCAAACGGGGAATCATCGGGTCCACCCTCAGCCGTGGGGTTGGCTTCCATCAGCCGAGCTCACTCCGCGCCAAGGACTCGATCTCGCGCAGCACCTTCGACAGGGGCGCCTGGGTTCGGCGCGCGGCGCGTTTACAGTCATCGTACTCCGGTGCGACCTCGACCTCTCCGTCGAGAGATCGAATGAACTTGACGCGAACTCGACCATAAGGGGTCTGGATTTTCTTCACTTCTCGATCCAGAATCAGCCGTTCTTGCTCCTGAATACGAACGCCGATCGCCGTAGACTCGGCAAACAGCACCCGGGCCAGCGCATCCCGGTCAGAGGGCCGCGTCATCACCCTCACCAGGAACCCGGGTCGGTTCTTCTTCATCTGAATATTTTGCAGCGAGACATCCAGCGCCCCCTGCTCGAAGAGTCGCTCCATCAGGTGATCGAAATGTTCCGGGACAAGATCGTCCAAGTTGGTTTCAAGCACGCTGATGCGATCATGGCGAGGGCCGGACGAATCAGTTCCCATGATGGCCCTTAAGACGTTGGGCATTGGACCGGGTCGATCGTTTCCGGCACCGATCCCAATGGCCTCAATGGTCATCGCCGGCAGAGCGGTGTACTCGTCGACAATCGTTCTCAAAATTGCCGCCCCGGTGGGCGTCACCGTCTCCCACTCGACGTGTGCGGGCACAGTCGGCCGGCCCCGGAGCAGCTCAAGGGTCGCCGGCGCAGGAAGGGGAAGCCGACCATGAGCGCTTTCGAAGGTGCCCTGTCCGAGGGCCACCGGAGAGGACGTGACCCGCTGAATGCCCAAACGATCCAAGCCAATGGCGGCGGTCGCGACGTCCACAATGGCATCGACAGCCCCCACTTCATGAAAGTGCACTTCATCCAGAGACACGCCATGAACATGGGCTTCGGCGTGACCGAGCGCCTCGAAGATCGCCAAGGCGCGGGACCGAACCGCGGGCCGCAATCGCGATTTTTCAAAGAGTCGGACAATGTCGAGGTAGGCGCGGGTATGGGACGCATCGCCCTGGGGACCATGCGGACCGTGGTCCTCGGCGCCGTGTGAATGGGAATGGCCGTGCGAATGAGCGTGGGCGTGCGAGTGACCGCCCCGCCGCTTCCGTCCCCCGCTGCCGCCGGGCACCTCCACGCGAAAGTAGCGGGCCGCCAGAGCGCCCCGCTGAACCCGAGAAATCTTGAGGCGATGCGGGACATCGATCCCCGCCAAATCCTCGGTCAACTCTTTTCGCTTGAGGCCGAGATCAAGAAGCGCCGCGGCAAACATGTTGCCCGCAATGCCAGAAAACGCGTCCAAATGAAGAACGCGCTGCCCCGCCTTAGAGTCGATTGATGAGCGTCGCGACATGCGCGGCTCCAAATCCGTTATCGATATTCACGACAGTTACATTCGAAGCGCAGCTCGTCAACATGCCGAGCAGCGCCGTCAGCCCCCCCAAAGCGGCGCCGTACCCAACACTGGTTGGAACTGCAATCACGGGCTTATCGACTAAGCCAGCCACGACCGATGGCAAAGCCCCTTCCATTCCGGCCACCACAATCAATACGCGCGCGTCGCGCAAGACATCAAGCGAGGCCAGCAGACGATGCAGCCCCGCGACCCCTACATCCTTGAGTAACTCGACGCGATTGCCGAAGCGCTCCGCCACCACCACCGCCTCGGAGGCCACGGGCAAATCAGCTGTGCCGGCGCAGACCACTCCAATGGTGCCCTTCCCCACATCCTCGACTCGATCTCGCCCGTAGTGGAGAACACGAGCCCGTTCCTCATAGGTTCCGTTCGGGATGGCCGCCTGAACTTCCTGCGCGGCCTCGGGTTGAATCCGGGTAATCAAGGCGTCTTGGCCGGCTTCGCGAAGCGCCTCCACGATCTCAATCATCTGACCGGGGGTTTTCCCTTGACCAAAGACAACTTCTGGAATGCCTTGGCGAATCGCACGATGCGTATCGACCCGCGCGTCAACGGTTTCGACAAAGGGCAAGCGGGCGAGGTCACTCACCGCGGCATCGATCGAGACTGCACCGTCCTGAACCGCCTGAAGGAGTTTTCGAATCTGATCGTCGTTCATGGCCCCTGGCCCGAATGGCTCGGACAGCAAGCCGACACTGCCCGACGGCCAAAGCAATCCAGAACCGATTGGAGGAGGCAGAACCTACCAGAATCGACCCAGGCGTGCTGCGAAGGCACCGAATCGATCCACTCGCCCACCCATGTAATCAAGTCCGGGAAAGGCCGGAGGCCTGCGGGACCAACAACAGAGAAAGTAAGCCACTGAGTTGACCGGATTGGTCTGCAATCCGTGAATCGATCCGAATGCGCTCAACGTCGGCTTGAAGAGCCGCAAAGGCGGCCATTTCTGATTCGGCGTGATTCATCGCCAAAGTGGGAATAGAGGGCAAAAGCCTTTCGCCCACCTCATCGGAGATCCCGGAGGCGACATGAGAAGCCAAGATGTTCCCGATCTCCATCAGGGCCGACTCGATCACATGGGGGCTGAGTTCACCTTCAGGAATACCCACCACGCGGCGGACAATGGCTTCGCTCGCCGCTTGATGGAAAAGAATTCCAATCCACGCATCCAGACAGCCCTCAAGCCTGAAAAATACCCCCGTCGACCACTCCCCAGCGCCCGACACGGGAAAGTCACAGTCATTCAGGGCCACCTTGGGCGATTCGTGCCCAATGGGGCGTCCAGCCAATTTCGAAAACGCCGAGGCCGCACGGGCGGTCCCCCGGTCGACCCAGGCGAGGAAGGCTTCAAGGCTTTCATCGGACCTTTGCGTCGCCACTTCAAGCCACCTGATTCACGTCAAGGAGGAACACGGGGCTCCCATCCTCGAGCAGAGTCAACCCAGCCAACATCCTGACAGGAGACAAAAGGTCGGGAACTGATTTGACGTAAATTTCATGCTGCCCCTGGAAGGCGTTGACGCGAAGCGCGACGCGCTCGCCTCGCCACTCGGTCAACACCAAATGAACTTTCCCTGGCCGTGCAGTGAATTTTGGCGCGCGAATCGCCTGAGCGAGATTCAGAACCAGAACCGGATCTCCTTCGATCAAAAGAAAAGATTCCCCACCCGCATCTTCGACCTGCGACGCCTCGACTTCCAGAACACTCTCGATGCGGTGAAGCGGAAGAGCGAGCCGCTGTCCACCCACCTCAACAACCAGCACCCTTTGGACCGCCGCGGAGATCGGCACCGTCAAGGTGGTACAGGTTCCCCGACCGCGCTCCGTCGTAATCTCGACGTGGCCACCCAGGGACTCGGTCGCTTTTTTTACGGCTTCCATCCCAACGCCGCGGCCGGAAACCTCCGAGACTTCGTCGGCGGTGGAAAGGCCCGCTTCAAAAACGAAGGGGGCAATCTGTTCTGGGGTCAAATCCTCGGCGAGGTCGGGGTGCAGGCGCCCGGCCTCAATGGCTCTTGCCCTCAATTTGTCGAGATCGATGCCGCGGCCATCGTCGCGAACCGTGATCCGAATCGCCTCCTTGTCCCGATGAGCCTCGATCACCAACTGACCTCGGCCTGACTTGCCAGCGGATTCACGCTCCGCAACGCCCTCAAGGCCATGATCTACAGCATTCCGGACCAGGTGAAGCAAAGGTTCCCCAAGTCGATCCAAAATCGAACGATCGATTTCCAAATCGTCGCCCGCCAGAGCGACGTCGATTTGCTTATCCAAACGATCGGCAATTTGACGAGCCGAAAGGGGCAGATGATCCATCACCCGACTCATCCGAGTGGTCCGCAACTCCAAGGCCCGACGTTGAAGTTCCGCAATCCGGCGCTCAAGACTGTCGAGCGCAGACTGGACCGCTGCGGCGGAATCCGTCTGGACGGCCACACTCCGCACCTGACGAGAACTCAAAATGACTTCGCCGACAACACCCAAGAAACGATCCAGCGTATCGGTTCGCACACGCACCGTGGCGGAGAGCCCATGGGCCTCCACGCCCATCCCGGCCATGGGCCCCTGCCCCCCCGAGCCTCTCTTCGCCGGCTCGGTCAGCTCCCCATTTTTTTTGGAGCGAGCGCCCCGGGGCCAGTGTCTACGATTGGCGAATCATCCAACCCAGCTGATTCCAGGGCCATCAACAGATCGGCGTCCGGGGGCCTCGAGGGTCCCGGCGCCTCCACGGATCGAATCATTTCTTCAAGCTGAGAGAGCGCCCGAAAAAGCAAAGGCAACTCGCTCGCGCCCAAGAGTGAACCCCGAGTTCGAATGGCTTGCATCCGATCCTCAAGGCCGTGGGAAAAAGCAGCGATGTCCTCTTGCCCCACGGTGGCGGCCATCGACTTCACCGAATGAGCAAGCCGGAAGATTGTGTCGACCGACTCAACGAAAGCGTCGTCCTTCTCAAGGGACAACAGAGCCTGGCTCATCTCGGACAAGTACTCCGAGGCTTCCTCCAAAAAGAGCCTCTCATACTTGGCTCGATCGAAGGACATGTTTCTAGACTTCCTTTTCGAGAATTTTTTCAAGAGTCCCGAGAACGCTTTCCGGCTTGAAGGGCTTGACGATAAAGTCCATCGCACCCGCTTCAAGAGATTCCATGACGAGAGTTTCCTGACCCAAAGCACTGCACATCACGATCCGCGCAGCGGGATACCGGACCAAAATATCCTTGACTGCATCGATCCCGGATTGTTTGGGCATCACGATATCCATCGTCACAATGTCGGGGGCAAACTCCTCGAATCGCTCAACGGCCTCGACGCCGTTGTTCGCCTCGCTCACGACTTCATACCCCTCCGGCTCGATGATTTCGCGAATCATTTGACGCATAAAAGAAGCATCGTCAGCAATTAAAACAGTTGCCATGGTTTTCTCCCGATCACTGTGGCCCGAGGGCCGAGGGGGATTGATCTCACAACCATCCCATCTCATGGTTTATGCACACGCTCGTTCGACCAGGCAGGTCGCACGATTCCAAAGTTCATTAGGGCAGAGGCCGAGAGGGCCGGCTTGTCTTTCGTGGGCTGCCTGATCGTCCGTGCTGACTTGGCTCGCTTCGAAGGGCGAAGCATCGAGAAGCCCCAGCACCCGATCAACCGGCAACCCGAGGCGAGGCATCTCTCCCTCCGGCTCCGAGATCACCAGAATATGCGACTCCGACCAACGCGTAGGGGTCTCTGGAAGCCCATTCTTTTCGGTCGCATCCCGTTCACTTTCCGATCCCAAAAGCAGATGGCCCGCGACCAGCGGGAGCGCCGAGCCATGCCAGTTCATCACGGCGACCCAGTCCATCGGCAAACCCGGAACGCATCGCGCCTCCCGACCCGGCCCTTCGATCTCGAGGATCGACTCAATGGGCAAAGCGTATTGAGCAGCGCCCATTTCAAAAGCTAACCACTGTCCTTCGCCTTGAATCACATCCGTCGCCGACTGCATCAGACCGCTCCCGTCCGGGGCGTTCGGGCCGCAACGACAACCTGTCCCGCATGACCGCGTAGATCACCCACGGCTTCGGCCAAGCCCTCAGCCAGACGGCCCAGTGCTTCGGCACGCTCCGCGAGATTCTCCGCACAGACAAGGTCCGATTGGGCCGCCTGAGCGATTTGATGAATCTCAGTTCCGGTACTCCCCACCCCGCTCGCGATCTCGCTCATCGAATTCACCATGGACTCTGCGTGCTTCAAACGCCCATCGGCCCCATGGAAGATCTCTTCTGCCCGAGTGGCCGCTTCGCCCACAGCGCGGCCGATGGCCTCCAAGGAGTTGACCAACGTATTGATGTCTTCTCTTCCTTCACCAATGTCTCGACTGGACTGTCGCATCTCGTCCGCCACGGCATGGGTATCGGATTGAATTTCATGGATCAGGGATGTGATTTGGTCGGCGCTGCGACCCGCACTCTCCGAAAGCTTTCGGATTTCATCGGCCACGACTGAGAAGCCCCGGCCGGCTTCGCCTGCCCGGGCGGCCTCGATGGACGCATTCAACGAGAGGAGGTTGGTGCGGTGTGCAACATCGGTGATCATTTCCGTAATCTGATGAACGTGTCGAGTTTTTGACTCCAGAGCAAAAACCTTGGCACCCGTTTGCTCCACGCCCTCAAAAACGTGTCTCATTTTTTCAACAGCCAGCTGAGCCACTTCAACACCGGTGCCGGCGGTCTGGTTGGCTTCGGCGGCAAAACCGAAGGCCTCCCGCGCGCGGTCCGCATTGCGGTCCATGGCCGAAGACATATCGTGGATTTGCTGCTTGGCGTCTTCGATCAGCGCATGCTGCTGCCGAATATCTTTCTCCAATTCGGCCACCGTATCGACAATGCCTCGAGTTCCCGTTCGCAAAGGCTGAACGGCGTCGAACATCGCCTCCGACTCCGAGGCCACCGAAGTCGTCTGGCGATTAATCTCTCCCATCAGAGCCAAGAGCCGGGCGCTTGCCGCTTCGAGGTTCTCGACCAGGTGATCTATTTCATCCCGCAATCCAAAACGCGGGGCGCCTTGCGCGCGTTGATCGGCAGCCCCGAGGTCGACACCGGAGACACGCGACACATCACGCTGAAGTTGCCGGAAACGGATGGCCACTCTCTGGGCCAAGAAAAGGCCCACAACACCCCCCGCGCCCAGGGACAACAAGCCCGACCCAAGAGGATCCAGTGCGAGGCCCGCCTGCCGGACCAGCTCAGGGGCCACCACGCCCCCCGCAGCGACGCACAAAGAGGCGGCCACAACTTTGATTGAAAGTGTCGACTCCACCCACACTTCATCGGAATGCGCCGAGACGATCTTGATCGTCAACCGAAAGCAAGCGGCCGCGAAGGCGGTGTTTATGGCCTCAGCGCAAGGGAGATAAGACGGGTCTTACCTCAGACGGGTCTTACCAATGACGCCATGCGGATTCGGTCGGCAGGCCTCGAACACCGGGGTTTCGCGTGGCGACACCTATTTCCGTCACCAGCGCATTCAAGCGACGGCTAAGGGCGGCGGCCGACAAGCGGGAGTCGAGACCAAACAAAAGTTCGTAATCCTCTCCCCCCGATACCGCGAGCTCGAGCGGGTCGAATCCCAAACGACGACACCCTTCCGTAAAACTACGGGTCCGCGGCAAGGTCGCCGGATCCACCTCAACCCCCACCCCGCTGGCCCGAGCCAGGTGACCCAGGTCACCGCCGAGGCCATCGGAGAGATCAATACAGGCCCGGCGGCCTTTCATGCGCCCCAAGGCCCGGCCCGCCTCCAGACGCGGGACCGGAATGTGGCGGAGCGAGCCTCCTCCCTTGATCGCCCGTAAACGATCCAGCGCGCTCGATCCCAAATGGCCCGTCAAAAAGATCCGATCGCCCGGAGCCAAACCCGCTCGACGCAGCGCACGACCGCGAGGCACCGCGCCGAAAACCGTGATCGCCATGTGCAGCCGAGACGCTCGGGTCAAATTGCCACCCACCAATGGGCAAGACCAGGCCTGGGCCTCCTCCAACAAACCTTTCAGCACCGCATCAAAGCGACGCAAGGCCAGGCTGGGGGGCGCTGCCAAGGCGCAGGTGAAGCCCACCGGCCGGGCCCCCATGGCGGCCAGGTCGGAAAGATTGGCAATCAAGGCGCGCCGGCCGATGGATCGACCCGATTGAATCGACCAATCAAAGTGAACGCCTTCAACACAAGCGTCGGTACTGACCACGGAGTCCTCGCCCGCTCGAGGCCGGAGGATCGCAGCGTCATCTCCGATCCCGAGCACGACGTCTCGACTCGATGGGGAGCCGGCGCGCTCGCGAATTCGTTCGATCAATCCGAATTCACCCAAATCAGCCAGCGTGCGCATGGCCCGAGGCTAGCAGGCCTGGGTGGGGCGTTGTGCGGACCCAACGGGAAGCGTGAGCTGAGTTTCGGGAATCAGTCGCCGCAAGAAGGCTCTTCCGAGAAAGCAGCGGCCGAAGTCATCGTGGGCAACTCGGCAGGCATGCGCCCGCGCTTTTGCCAGAGCGGCGCATCCACGAGGGCAGCCGCCAGCACTTCTCGCATGTCGGTGACAGGAATGAATTGAATTTTTCGCCGGATTTCCTTGGGAATCTCGGCAATGTCCTTCATGCAGGTCCGAGGCACGATGATTCGGGAAATCCCGCTCCGCAAGGCGGCCATTGCTTTCTCGCGCACGCCGCCCACCGCCAGGACGCGTCCTCGCAGGGTGACTTCCCCCGTCATTGCGACATCGCCCCGAACGGCAGTCCCCGTGGCGAGAGACGCAATCGCCGTCGCGATGGTCACCCCGGCCGACGGTCCATCCTTCGGCGTTGCCCCATTGGGCACATGGACATGAATTTCACTGCGGCCGAGCACCGCATCGTCGATTCCAATGTCGCGAACAATCGAGCGAACATAGGAAAGAGCCGTCTGGCCGGACTCCTTCATCACATCGCCGAGCTGTCCGGTGAGCAGCAGCCCCTGCCCAGGCGTCAAGGCCGCCTCCACTGGCAGAACCTCTCCTCCAGCCTGAGTCCAAGCCAATCCCTTCACAACACCCACCTCGTCCTCGAGTTCACTGGCTGGCTTCTGCCAAGGCGGGGGGCCAAGATGACGTTCGATCGAGCGCTGCGTAATGCGCGTCTGATTGAGATTTCCCTCGGCAGCCTGCCGGGCCACTTTTCGGCAAACCGTGGCGACCTGCCGTTCCAGTTCACGCACGCCAGCTTCGTGGGTGTACTCGGTCACCAGCCTCTGAACCGAGCCCCGGGACCAACTGATCTGGGAAGAGTCCAGACCGTGCTCGTTAATCTGTCGCGGGATCATGAAACGATGCGTGATCTCAACTTTTTCTTCCGGGGTGTAGCCCGAGAGCTGGATCACCTCCATGCGGTCGCGCAAAGGCGCCGGGATCGGTTCCAGCAAGTTGGCCGTCGCAATAAAGAGCACTCGTGACAAGTCAAAAGGCAGATTCAGGAAGTGGTCGCTGAAGTGATCATTTTGCTCGGGATCCAACACTTCGAGCAACGCCGCCGACGGATCACCTCGGAAATCATTTCCGAGCTTGTCGATTTCATCCAGCATGATGACCGGATTGCTGGTGCCCGCCTGCTTCATCGCCTGGATGAGACGACCCGGCATCGCCCCCACGTAGGTACGACGATGACCCCGAATTTCAGCCTCGTCGCGCACGCCCCCCAAAGAGACCCGAACAAACTCGCGTCCCATGGCCCGGGCAATGGATCGACCCAAAGACGTTTTCCCTACACCGGGCGGTCCAGAAAGGCAAAGGATGGGTCCGCGACTGTCGTCTCGAAGACGGCGCACACCGAGGTATTCCAGAATTCGATCCTTGACCGGCTCCAGATGCGCGTGATCGGCATCGAGAATCTCCCGGGCATCGTTCAGATCGAGGCGATCCGGCGAGCAGCGGTTCCAGGGCAGATCCACCACCCAGTCAAGATAGTTCCGAACCACCTGAGCCTCGGGGCCATCCGGATGCATCCGCTCCAAACGACGCAGCTGACGAGCCGCTTCCTCTTGGCCGTCGGGGGAGAGCTGCGCTTCCTCGACCTTCACCCGATATTCATCGAGCTCATCGCCTCGAGCATCGTCTTCACCCAATTCGGCTTGGATGGCGCGAAGCTGCTCCCGAAGAAAGGTCTCCCTTTCTTCCGGGGTCATCTGCTCTTTGGGCTGGGTCTCTTTTTCGGCCTGCAGGCTCGCCGCTTCGAGTTCACGACGAAGCAGACCATCAATTTCGCAGAGACGTACAATCGGATCCTCGATTTCCAAGATACGTTGCGCCTCAGCGATGGGGAGCGCCAGATGGGAGGCGACGAGATCAGCCAGTCGACCCGGTCGTTCGACGGTGGCGATCATCGAGAGAATTTCAGGCGGAAGATTTTTCAAGGGCAACAGCTGCTCAACCCGGCCTCGAACCGCACGAAGCAGATCCTGGGTCTCGGCGTTCCACTCGAACTGATCATTGTCCGCCAACGGCGTGGCGCGCACCCAAAGGGTGTCTTCATCTTGAATCGTGGCGTCGATTCTCGCCTTGGTGATCCCCTGAACGATGGCCTTGACCCGGCCATCCTTGAGCCGAGCAAGATGCGTAATGGTCGCAATGGTCCCCACTGTGTGAAGACCATCGGCTCCGGGATTCGGATCCTCGGCGTCTCGCTGCACCACCAGCATGACGAGGCGATGGCCCGCCATGGCGTCGTCGAGCACGCTGATCGATTGCGGGCGGGCCACGAAAAGCGGCAGCGCCATGTAGGGGAACAACACGAACTCGCGCAGGGGGAGCACCGGCAGCTCGTGGGGAAGGGTCCGCAAAGGAGGTGTGATTTCCGACATACTTTCTATTTCGACCCCGCAGGCTCGGGGCTTTAGAAAGTCCGGCGTCGAAAAGCCATTGCCCGAGGGCGGCGGCCGGCGGCAGACCGCCGACCCGATCGAAGCGCCCCGACACGCGGTCGATTACGGCGAAACCTGCCGGTGGGCCGCCCTGTCACAAAACTTCGGAAGAGGCTCGGGGCTTGGGGGGGCTTCCCCCCAAATTAAGTCTTCCTGGGGCGCTCAGGCCGGCTCGCTCAGTCGACGGGCGCGAAGCGACCCCTTTGGGCCTTGAGGAGAAAGGGGCGCTTTCGGGCATTGCCGTCGGATTCGAAACGGATCACGCCGGAGACACCGGGGTAGGCCTTCAGGTCCAAGATCCCCTCGCGCAGCGCGTCCCGGTCGGTCCGTCCCTGAGCGACCTGCTCAAGCACAATGTGGGTTGCATCGTAGGCTTCCGAGGCCAGAGGCTGCGCCGGCTGACCAAAGCTCGTCGCGTAGGACTCGGTGAAACGCTGCACCGCCCCGTATGGGCTTTCCTTGTCGTAGGGGGTTGCAATGACCGCGCCTCGAACGTGGCCGCGACCCACCCGCAGCAGCTCGGGATCGTTCCAGTCACTGGTGCCCAGCAACTGAACCGGCCCCACCTCATGAAAAGCCAACTGGGGCACGACGAGTTGAATTCGGTCATGTGCATCGGGAATAAACAAGGCATCAAAGTCGACGATCGGCGGAAGCGGTTCGGCCTCCGGTCCCAGCTGCTCATAGAGGGTCGTGCGGAGCAAGGCGGCATCCTCGGGTTCGAGCCTTCGACCGCGACGCATGGCTTGCGCGCGCTCTTCGAGGGCAGCGCCCTCTTGCCAGGTCAGGAGATCAAACCCCGCCAGGCTTCGAATCGCATCACCGTAATCCGTCGCGTCCGGGTCGTAGGAAGCGGTCGCCACCACCGAGCCACCGCGGTCGAGGACGGCCTCCCAATACCGCTCCCGCATGCCTCGACCATACCGAGATCGGGGATACAGAACGGCAAAGCGTCGGGCTTCGAGCTGATCGTACGCGTAGTCGACCAAGAAACCGACTTCATCCGCCGGCGTCATCCGCAAGCGAAAGACGTAGTCGCGATCACGGGAGATCTCAACGCGATTAGACAGGGTCAGCAGAGGCAGCCCGGCGACTTGAGCCGCCGAAGCCGCAGCATCTGATGTCCCGGAAAGCAGGGGACCCATCACGGCCAGGACCTCTTCGTTGTCGGCCAATTCCTCGATGGCCGCCGCCGCCCGAGCCGGGTCGCCGGCGGTGTCGCGAATCAGCAGACGGACCCCTTGCCGAACCGGAGCCGAGCCCGGCTGGGCCTCCGCGGCGCGCAAAGCCGTCAAGGAACGCCCAGGCGGGGATCGCCGGGCGCCCGCAGTCGGATCCAACGGGGCCGGGGGCGCCACATCGAAGACCTCGGCGGCCAGCAGGATGCCCCGCAGCGCCTCCTCGCCAAAGGGCGCCAGTCGTCCCGAAAGAGGCAGGACAACGCCAATCGTCGCGGTCACGCCCTCCGTGGAAACCCGCTCCGTCTTCGCCGCCACCGACCAAGCTGGCAGGCCCGCTCGACCCGCGGTTTCACTCGCCAAACCCAGTCGCCGCTCCAAGGCCACGCGGCGCGCTTCATCACGTGGGGTCAGGGAATAATCGCTCGACTTTTCGAGCAAGCGCTGGGCATTTTCGGGATCGCCGGCTTCCAGGGCACGCCGGGCCAACAACAGGCGGATTCGACCCGCCGGCGGAGCCGGTCCGTTCAACGTGACCGCGAGACGACCGAGTTCTTCCGTTGAAAGGGCTTCCAACTGTCCGTCGATCTCGGTGTCGACCGAGGCCACCGCTTCGGCGGCCTCCGTGGACGCCGTCGAGTCACTTTCCGCCGCAGCTTCGGCCGCCGCCAAGTTGGCCCGAAGCGCCGACAAGGCCACCGCTTTCTCGACCGGGTCTTCCGCAAGTTCCGCCTGAAGGCGGTAAAAGGTTCGCTGCTGGGTCGCGTCGAGTTGTTTGACTTGCAGGGCCGAAAGCCACTGACGTGCTTGCTCGGACTGGCCCCGGGAATTTTCCCATCGCGCAAGGCGCAAGCGGGCCGCATTGGCCCGGTCGCCGTTGGGGTAGCGCGCAATCAAGCTCTGCAAGCGCGTGAACGCTTCCTCCGAGCGCCCCTCGGTCAACGCGATGCGGGCGAGTTGTTCCAGCGCATCGTCAGCCAGAGGACTCTGGGGATACTTCTCCACAAAGGTCTCGAGGGCGGTCGAGGCCGCCACGGGATCCCCGGGCCACTGGGCCAGCGCCTGGTCGTAGGCCACCTGTTCTTCGGCGTTGGCCCGGCCTCGGGCAGAGCCTCCCCCTAAACCTGCACAGCCCCCACCCAGCACGCCAAAAAGAAGAATCAAAACCAGGCCGAGGCGCCCCGCGTGGGGCTTTCGATGGCGTTTAGCAGGGGACATAGTCAGTCGAAGAAATCCCGGAGCTTCTCAACGAAGCTTTTGTGCGCCGGCGAAACCTCAGTGTCGGTTTCCTTGGCAAATTCTTCCAGCAACTCTCTCTGTTTTTCCGTCAAGCGCGAGGGCACTTCGACGAAGAGTCGCACAAAGAGATCGCCCCGCATCTTGGCCAGTTGCCGGGGCTCAAGCCGAGGCTGCAGCGGCGGAAGCCCGTGGCCGCCGAGCGGAATGACCTTGCCCGACTGGGTGCCTTCGGGAATCGGCACGCTCATCTTGCCTTCAAGGGTGGGCACCTCGACCTCGCCCCCCAACGCCGCCTGAACAAAGGGTACCGGCACCTCAATGTGGAGATCGGTGCCATCTCTTTGGAACAAAGGATGGGGCCGCGCATTGATCACGACATAGAGATCGCCGGCCGGTCCGCCCGACACACCGGCTTCGCCCTCGCCCACCAAACGCAAACGCGATCCATCATCGACACCGGGCGGAATCCGCACCTGCAAAGTTTGCTGCCCTTCAAGACGACCGGCGCCGCGACAATCGCGACAGGGGTCGCGGATGATCTCGCCACTGCCCGCACAGACCTCACAGGCGCGATTAACCCGGAAGAATCCCTGCTGAAAAACCCGTTGCCCGGCCCCCCCGCAGTGCTGGCAGCTTTCCGGGCGACTGCCCGCGGCCACCCCAGACCCTGTACAGGTCTCACAGGGTCGCATCTTGGGGATCTTGATCGAAGGCTCGACCCCGTGGAGCACGTCCTCGAGATCAATCTCGAGGTTGTAACGCAGATCTGCACCGCGCTGACCGCGACCGGTCCGCCGACCGCCTCCAAAGCCCCCGCCGCGGCCGCCCCCGAACATGTCGCCAAAAAGATCATTAAACAGATCGGTGAAACCACCGAGATCACCAAAGTCCGGGCCCTGTGCACCCCCGCCCGGTCCACCGACCCCTGCATGACCGAATCGATCGTAGCGAGCGCGCTTGTCCGGATCCGACAAGATCGCGTACGCCTCGGAGACTTCCTTGAAGCGCTCTTCGGCGCTCGGGTCGTCGGGGTTTCGGTCGGGGTGATATTTGAGGGCTAGCTTTCGGTAAGCGGTCTTGAGTCCGCCCTCCTCGACGACACGCTCGACCTCGAGAATTTCGTAGTAGTCGCGCTTGCTCAAGACTTTGCTCCGAAGACGGTGAAGAGGAAGAGGAGAAACCGATGCCGGGTGCGGTTGTTTGACAGGTCAGCCCGAGCGGGCGTCGGACCCGTCGAGTTCGACTCCAGTTCAACAAAGCACCGGGCGGCGGGATTCTGCCGGCTCTCGACGGTCGGCGCAAAGGGCGTCGCCCGGACGAATCCACCGGGCCCGCGCGGTCCCCCCTGTGGCCCCCGAAGGGTAATCCGCAGGCCGCCTTAGTCCAGACCCACCGTCTCTGGAAGCGCCTCGAGGCGGGTATAGAGGGCCTCGGTCACCTGATAGGTCACGGCGGAAAGCTCATCGAGCGCATGCCGGATGGCCGCCTCATCGTCGGCCTTCATTTGCTCTCGGGCGGTCGAGAGTGCGCTCTCCACCCGGTCGCGAT
Organism: bacterium TMED88; assembly: GCA_002171515.1. Taxonomy (GTDB): domain Bacteria; phylum Myxococcota_A; class UBA9160; order UBA9160; family UBA4427; genus TMED88. Next base: position 23,783 of record NHEP01000152.1, read on the forward strand.
CCTCCGCCGTGATGTCCTCGCAAAATTCCTCGAGCATCTTTTCGGTGGAATAGATCAGTCCCTCGGCTTTGTTCCGACATTCCGTCAAAGCCCGCAGGGCCGAGTCCGCCGCCGTGTGTTGCTCGGCTTCCTCGACGAGGCGCTCGACTTCCTCGGTGCTCAAGCCACTGGAGACCGCGAGTTCAATGCCCTGGGACTGGCCGGTCCCGAGATCCTGGGCGGACACGTTCACCACGCCGTCGGAATCAATCTGAAAGCTGACTTCGATCTGCGGAACGCCCCGGGGCGCCGGCGGAATCCCTACCAACTCAAAGCGGCCCAGGGTCATATTGTCGCCGGCCATTTCTCGTTCGCCCTGCAGCACGTGGACCCGGACCTGGTCTTGATTGTCTTCGGTGGTGGAGAACACTTGGCTCTTGATCGTCGGCAGCGTGGTGTTCTTCTCGATGATCTTGGTGAAAACGCCGCCCTGGGTTTCAACCCCCAAAGAAAGCGGCGTCACATCGAGCAACAAAACATCTTCGACTTCGCCCTTAAGCACTGCCCCTTGCAAGGCCGCTCCGGCGGCCACGACTTCATCAGGATTCACACCCGTGTTCGGAGTCCGACCAAAGATCCGTTCAACCTGAGCCTGCACCCGCGGCATCCGCGTCATGCCGCCGACCAGCAGCACTTCGTCAATCGCATCTACGCTGAGCCCCGCATCCTCCAAAGCCGTGCGGCAAGGGGCCTCCAGACGATCGATCAGCGCCCCGCACAGGGTTTCTAGTTCGGAACGCTGAAGCGTTTCGACCAAATGCTTGGGTCCATCTTGATCCGAAGCAATAAAGGGTAGATTGACTTCGGTTTCTTCAAGGGTGGAGAGTTCCTGTTTGGCCCGCTCGGCCCCTTCTTTCAAGCGCTGCAGGGCCATCGCATCGCCGCGCAGGTCAATATCGTGAGCCGCCTCGAAGCGATCGGCCAGGCACTCGACAAGGAGATTGTCGAAGTCCTCGCCCCCGAGAAAGGTGTCGCCATGGGTAGACAACACCTGAAAAACACCTTCGCCGATTTCGAGAATCGAAATATCAAAGGTGCCCCCGCCAAGATCGAACACCGCGATGGTCTTGCCCTCGTCGAGGTCGACCCCATAGGCGAGGGCCGCAGCCGTGGGTTCGTTGATAATGCGAAGTACCTGCAGACCCGCCACCCGTCCGGCTTCTTGGGTGGCCTGGCGCTGGGCATCGTTGAAGTAAGCGGGCACCGTAATGACCGCTTCTTCCACTGGCTCTCCGAGGAAGTCCGCCGCGGTGTCTTTCATTTTTGCGAGAATCGTGCCGGCGATTTCTTGCGGCGAGCAGTGGCGCCCGTTCACCTCGACCCAGGCGTCGCCATTTTCGGCTTCAACAATGCCAAACGGCGCCAGGCTCTTGAAGGTTTCCACTTCGGGGGCCGCGTATTTGCGACCGATCAAACGCTTGACCGCAAAAAGAGTACGGCTCGGGTTGGTGACCGCCTGACGCTTGGCGATCTGACCCACCAGCTTTTCGCCAGACTCGGTGACCGCCACCATCGACGGGGTCGTGCGCGACCCTTCGGAATTGGCGATCACCTCGGGCTTGCCCGCCGTCGTGAAGGCCACACAGGAATTGGTCGTTCCCAGATCGATGCCGATCACTTGACTCATCGGTCCTCACCACCTCCCGGAGCAAACGACCGGAGGGTGGAGTCCCGCGGTCGACCTATTCTTGGTTCGGTTCGCTTCCTTTGGCTGCAGCGGCCGCCACGATCACCCGGGCCGGTCGAAGCATCCGATCTTTCAGCATGTAGCCCTGCTGGAGGACTTCGATGACGCCGTTGGGCGCCACTTCTTCGCTGGGGACCTGTCCCATGGCCTCATGAAAGGCCGGATCGAATTCCTCTCCCGCGGGGTTCACCACCGTGACGCCGTGTTTTCCAAGCGCGCCCAGAAGCTCGCGGTGGACCAGCTCGACCCCCTGCAAGAGGCTCTGCAGGTCGGTTTCAGCCGTCTCACTCGCGTGCCCGAGGGCGCGTTCCAAGTTATCGACCGTTGAAAGCAGATCCTTGACGAGATTCTGCTGCCCGTATTGCGCCGACTCCTGCTTCTCTTTAATCGTGCGCCGGCGGAAGTTTTCAAATTCCGCCTGCAGCCGGAGGTGCCGGTCATTGGCCTCCTCGAGCTCGCGACCACGGGCTTCAAATTCTTCTTTTAGAGCCTGAAGTTCCTGAGAGAGCACCTCAATCGTCATCTTATCCGCGGATTCCTTCCCGGTATGAGCCCCGCTGGGCCGACTGCCGACAGCGGCTTCGGCCTCGCGCAGCGCCTCCGTCATTTCGTCGCTGGGACGAATGCGAGGGCCATCTTCTTCTTCATTGTCGGGGCTTTGCGGATCCGTCACGATTTTCACACTCTCGGTTTGGGCACTAACGACTGAGTTTTAAACTGACCAAGCTGGAGCAGTACTGCACTAGAGGAATCACCCGCGCGTAGTCCATTCGGCTTGGGCCGATCACGCCAATGACCCCCAGCGGCTCAGCGGACGCCTCAGCGCCCCGACTGGCCATATCCTCGGCATCGAAAGCCGAATGTCCAGCCCCACCCCCGTAGGGAACCGCCACCATGGCGCACCGGCGCAGGGCAGGCTCCTCGAGGTCCTCTCCGAGGGCCACCGAGACCTCCGAGGACTCCCCATCGATCAGGCAGCTCAGCAGCTCGACCAGCCGCTCGCTGGTTTCGAGAGCCCGCATCAGGCCCCGGATGCGGTCCGGATCGTTGAACTCGGGCTGCGCGAGCAAGTTCGAGTGGTTGGTGATCACCAATTCCGCCTCGTCCGAGGAAATGCCCTGCTGAAAGATTCTCAAGCCCAGGGCCAGGGATCGAAACAAGAGGCCGCGCGCCTCGGCCTCAAGGTCCCGCAGTTCGCGCTCCAGCGTCCGGTGGGCTTCGGGCAGGGTTCGCCCCGCCACCCGGGTATTGAGGGCGGCGGCCATCTGGTCGAGCTCGACCTGATCGTCCCGGCCGACATCCTCGACCACCCGCTGGCGGGTCGCCCCGACCTTGGGGACCACCACCACCAAGAGCTTATTTTCCGCCACGCGGACCAGGCTTAAGTGACGCAGGGTGAGCCGGTCGAGCCGAGGCCGCAGCGCAAAGCCCAGCTGGTGGGTCCGCAGAGACAACAAAGTGGCCAAGCCGGGCATCATGTCGCCCTCGACGTGGTCGATTTCATCGGCCAGGGCCCTCTGGTCGTAGGCCGACAGGCTGTGGGCTTCAAACAGATGGTCGAGAAAAATCCGCAGACCGCCTTCGGTGGGGATCCGGCCCGCCGAGGCATGGGGTTTTTCAAGCAGATCGAGGGAGGCCAGTTCCGCCATGGTGTTTCGAATGCTGGCGGTCGAGAGCGGCACCGGAAGCAAATGAGACACCGTGGTGCTCGACGCGGGATTGGCGTCGGCCACATAGGCGGCCACCACGGCGCGCAGCACCATGGCCTGTCGTTCGCTCAGGACCGAGGCGTCGCCGGCGGTTGACGGTTGGGACCCGGAAGTTTGACTGACTCGTTCTGACAACGAAAACCTCAATGAATACGTGCATTCGGGTCTACCACTCCCCAAGCGGAGCGTCAACGCGCAGGGGCTTCCGCAGCCACAAAGGCCGCCGCCACCTCATCGGCCAAGAGACGACCTCGCGCGGTCAGAGCCAGATCGCCCTCGACAGATTCGACCATTAAGCCAGCCCCCACCATGCGCTCGATGGCTTCCGGATAAAAAGAACGCGGCCGACCGCCAAACTCTGCCTGAATGTCCTCCGCCGACACACCAGCCCGGGTCCGAAGCCCTAAAAAGAAGGCCTCGGAGCGCGCCTGACCGGCGTCGAGAATTTCCTCGGTCCCCGGCGCCAGGGCCCCGCCCGCTTCGATCCGCTCAAGCCACAAAGACCAGCTTTTTTCGTTGCCGACCCGCCTCCCAAAGGGTCGCCCGGGCCCTGCGGGATCCGTGGAATGCGCCCCGGGCCCGATGGCCAAGACCGGCTGCCGGGCCCAGTAGCGTTGGTTGTGCCGGGAGGCCCGGCCGGGCTGGGCAAAATTGGTCAGCTCGTAGCGCTCGTAGCCCGCGCCGCCGAGCACCGATTCGATGCGCAGCAGCATGTCTGCGGCGCCGTCTTCATCAAAGGGGTCGAGCTGACCGGCCTCGGCGGCCCGGCCGAAGGGGGTGCCCGGTTCGTGGACCAGTTCATAGGTGGACACATGCTCGGGCCCAAAGGCCAAAATGGCCTGCAGATCTGCCTCCAGCATTGCGGGGGTCTGATGAAGAACCGCAAACATCAAATCCACCGACAGGTTCTCAAACCCCGCCGCCCGGGCGGCCCGGAGGGTGCGATGAATTTCGTCGACCCGGTGCGCCCGCCCCAATGCCTTGAGGGTCGAGTCGTCAAAGGACTGCACCCCCACCGACAGCCGATTGATCCCCGCCTGCTCGGCAAAGGCCTTTAATCGATCGCGCTCGAGGGTGCTCGGGTTGACCTCCAAGGTCACCTCGACGGCGGCGCCCGATTCGGACTCCGCCTTGGGCAGCGGCGGAAAGGCCGACCCAACCGCCTCGCGCAGTCGCGCCAGCGAATCGGCCCGCAGCAACCCTGGGGTCCCCCCCCCAAAATAAAGCGTCGAAAGGCGCCGACCGGCAAAATCCGGGCGGCGGGCTTCGAGTTCAGCGATCAGGGCCGAGACGGTCCGATCCTCTCGATCCCGAAAGACCTCGGCGGCTGGATCTCTGAGCAACTCCGGCGCGGGCTCCACGGCAAAATCGCAATAGGGACAAATCCGCGCGCAAAAGGGCACGTGGACGTAAACGCCGACGTCCTTTTCCCTCTCGCTTTTGTGCGCTTTTTCTTGCAAACCATCCCCAGGACGGGCGGGGGCCCGATCGGATTCTACTTCTCCCGTGAGCTTTCCCCCTCTGGTCCGGTACTCTCCGCGATTCGGTGTCTCTTCCCAATATCCACGACGAAACCCTCGACAATGGTCTCCGCCTGCTTTTGCGGGAAAGCCACATTTCCCCCGTGGCCAACCTGCAGATCTGGGCCCGAGTCGGCAGCGCCGATGAGGGCCCCGGCGAAGAAGGCCTGGCGCACTTTCATGAGCACATGCTCTTTAAGGGCACCGAGCGACGGGGCGTGGGCGAAATTGCTGGCGATGTCGAGGGCGCCGGCGGACGCATCAATGCGTACACCTCCTTTGACGTCACGGTCTACTACGCGACCCTGCCCGCCGAGGCGCTTTCGACCGGCATTGATGTGCTGACCGATGCCGTGCTGCATTCGCGCTTCGATCCGGAAGAAGTGACCCGTGAGCAGGAGGTGGTGATCGAGGAAATCCGCCGCTCGGAGGACACCCCCGGTCACGTCTTAGGCGACTTAACGTTTCGCGAGGCCTACCGATCTCACCCGTACCGGGCGCCGATCCTGGGCACCCCGGAGAGCGTGCGCGGACTCGACCGAGACCGCTGCCTGAATTTCTTCCGGCGCTGGTATGCGCCGGACAACCTCACGGTGATCGCCGCCGGCGACTTCGACACCGGCGCGGTGCGGGACCAAATCGCCGAGCGCTTTGCGGGAGCGACGCCCGCCCAAGCTCAAAGAAAGCGCCCGGTCGAACCGCGACCCCAAGCCTTAAAGACCGCCGTGCTGCGCCGTCCCTTCGAGGGACACCGGTTCGAACTGGCTTGGCCTTCGGCGGCCTTTCGCGACGCCGATGCCACACCCCTCGACTTGCTTTCTTTCTTGCTCGGCGAATGTGATTCAAGCCGACTCGCCCAGCGGGTGCGCGAAAAAGAAGGCCTCGTCGACAAAATCGACTCGTCTTCGTATACGCCGGTTGATCGGGGTCTGTTTGCGGTCAGTTTCGAAACCGACGCCGAGCGGGCGCCCCGGGCCCTAGAAGCCATTGCCGAAGAAATCGAACGCCTGCGCTCGGAGCCGGTTAGCGTGGCCGAACTGGAGCGCGCCCGGGTCAATTTTCTCGCCACGGAGCACTTTGAACGAGAGAGTGTCTCCGGCATGGCGAGTAAGATCGGAAGCTTCGAGTTGATGGGCGCCGGCTGGCAGACCGAAAGCGATTACTTTGCCAGCCTGCGCGCCGCCACCCCGGAAGACCTGATGCGCGTAGCCCAGGAATACCTTTCCCTCGACCAGCTCACCGCCTGCGCGCTGCTGCCTGAAAGCGGCCCCGAAGCGCTCACCGAAGACACCCTGGCCACGGCCCTGCAAAGCGGTCACGACCGGGTGGCCACGAGCCATCGGACATCGCCGACCCATCGCGCACCGACTCCGCCGCCTGCGCCCACAGCCCCGATCCCGCTTCGCGAAACCCCAGAAGAAGACGGCCCCGGGACGATTCACAGCTACCCGCTGCCGGGTGGGGGTTCTCTTTATGTTTCACCGCGGCGAAGCGTCCCGGTGGTCGCGGGCCGAGCCGCTTTTTTCGGCGGCCTGCTGTCAGACACAGACCAAAACGCAGGACTGTGTAGCTTCCTGACGTCCATGTGGTCGCGGGGCACGGAACGCCACGATGCCCCGGCCTTTGCGCGAGCCGTGGAAGACTTGGCCGCCGAGGTCAGTGGCTTTTCCGGTCGGAGTTCCATCGGCGTCACCTTCGAATCCACCAGCGAGCAGTTTCTGCCCACCTTGGACTTGGCGGCGGACGTGCTGTGCCGGCCGCGCTTTGAGGCCGACGAAATCGAGCGCGAGCGTCGTGAGACCCTGGCCGCCATCGACCGGCGCGAAGATCAACTCGCCCAGCGGGCCTTTCAAATTTTTGTCGAGACCGAATTCGCCCATCATCCCTATCGCCGCTCGATGCTGGGCACCCGGGAAACGGTGGCGGCCTTTGATGCGGCGGGCCTTCGCGCCCAACACGATCGACTGATTCGATCGCCCAATCTGCATCTGGCGATTGCCGGGGACGTCGACCCGGACGAGACCGCTCGAGCCGTCAGTGAGCGTCTGGGCGATCTGCCCGGACCGCCCTTTGAGCGCGACACCTCACCCGAGGACCCGCTGCCGACCGAAATTCAAGAAACCGTGCTTCAGAAAGACCGGTCCCAAGCGCATTTGGTGCTGGGCTTTCGAGGCACGGATGTGAGCGACCCCGACCGACACGGCCTTGAAGTCATTTCACATGTGCTGAGCGGTCAAGGCGGTCGGCTTTTCCTCGACCTGCGCGATCGACAAAGTCTCGCCTACAGCGTTTCGGCGATGAACATCGAGGGCTTGGCCCCGGGATTCTTTGCGCTGTATATCGGCACCGCTCCGGACAAAGTCGACGTGGCCCGCGCGGGCATTCTCGATCACCTGAAGCGCTTGGTGGATGAAGCCCCGAGCGAAGAAGAACTCGACCGCGCCCGCCGCAACCTGATTGGCAACTTCGTGATCAACCAGCAGCGCGGTGCCGCCCGGGCTGCGCATATTTCGCTGGATTCGCTTTATGGCCTCGGCCCCGAGGCCCATCGCGAGTACACCGAGCAAGTGGCGGCCATCACCCGGGACGACGTGCTGCGCATTGCCCGCCGTTTTTTCCGGCTCGACGCCTACACGATCGCCCTGGTGCGGCCCTAAAAGGCCCTCTCCCCCACCGACGCCGGACCGGGGGACCCAACGGACCGCTTCGGCTAGCATTCCGGACAGCGATTGGACGCTGAGCCGGAGGCTCCGAAATGCCCTCTTCTTCTTCTGTGCCCTTTGACTATTCGGCCGATGGCTTTGCGGTGCGCGACGACGTGACGTCGATCCACCGCGTGAGCTGGGAAAAGATCGCTCGCGCGGGCTCTCACTGGACCGGCCCGCAGCGGGTCGAGATCGCCCGACAGGCCCGGGCCGCCCGGGCCGCCCGCAACGACCCGCCCTGGAGCCGCGACGCTTTGCCGGGCGCCGAAGGCCGGCTGCCGGAAACCGCCGTCGAAGCCGCCCGAACCATTGGCGCCGATGCGCATCGCATCGACCGCGCGTGGGCCGAGTCAATGATTGAAGCCCTCGGCGATGCGGCCTATGTGGAGCTTGGATCGATTGTGGTGACCGTGTCGGCCTTGGATGCTTTTGGAGAAGCCCTGGGCCGGGGACATGAACCCCTGCCCGACGCCATCGAGGACGGGACCCCGGATGGCGCGCGCCTCGACGCGGCCACCGACATTGGGGCCTATATCCCGATGGCCGATCCCTTTCCCGGCCCGAACGTGGGGCGAGCGCTTTCACTGGTACCCGAAGCCAACACGCTTTTCTTTTCGAACGTGATGGCGATGTACGGCGGGCCGAGCGGTTCGTTCTTTGACTTAAAGTGGGACGGCCCACTCTCGCGCCCCCAGGCGGAGCTGCTGGCCGCCCGGGTCTCGGCGCTGAACGAGTGCTTTTACTGAACGACCTCACACGTTGGGCTGCTCCGGGCGAGCAGCGAGCACATCGGTGAATCGGTTTCCTTGGACTCGACGGTCGGTCGCGCTTCGGGCAGCGACGTGCCCGCCGGCGAACAGATCGTAGGCTTTGGTGAAGCCGTCGTGCGCGGCAGCGAAGACCTGCCTGCAGCCCGAGAGGCCTTGCGCCAAGCCTTAGGCGAAGCGGGCTTTCTTGAAGCCTGCGGGATCGCCGGCATCTTTAACGGGCTGGTGCGCAATGCCGACTTCAGCGGCATCCCGCTGGACGATGCGGCGCTTCACTCTTCAGAGGACTTCCGAGACAAACTCGGCCTGAACGATTTTTCCGGAGCGAAAAACAGCGACCTCAGCCGGGCCGATGCCAGCCAAGCCGGGGAAGGTCTGTTTCCCCATAAGGGGCAGTAAGCCCGGAGCGGCGTGCACGGGCCCGCGCCGGAAATCGGGCCGTTCTTTCCTGTGCTTTCCCGTGCTTTATTAGGGCCCGAAGGCGCCGCCCTGGGTGCGGGGATCGGCGCCGCCGAGGTGGTAGCCGGTTTTCGGATCGATCCAGATGGCTTCCGCTGCCGACCAATGGCGCGGGCTGACCTTCACGCTGTGGCCCCGGGCTTCGAGGGCATTCACCACGTCGCGGGGGGTTTCCGGTTCGACGTACAGCGTGTCGGGCATCCACTGGTGGTGAAAGCGCGGCGCCGCCACCGCGGCGGAGACATCCATGTTGTAATCGATTCGGTTCAGCAGCGAGAGCAGCACGGTGGTGATGATGCGCGGGCCTCCGGGACTGCCGGTCACCATGCGGACCTGACCGTCTTCAAGCACGATGGTGGGCGTCATGCTCGAAAGCGGCCGCTTGCCCGGTGCCACCGCGTTGGCGCCCCGGGTGTCGATTAACCCGTAGGCGTTCGGGGTGTCGGGGGCGACCGAGAAGTCGTCCATTTCGTTGTTGAGCACGATGCCCGTCCCCGGCACGGTGATCCCCGACCCATAGGGGGTGTTGATCGTCATGGTGAGCGCTACGGCGCCGCCCTTTGCGTCGGTGACCGATAAATGCGCGGTGCCGGCATCGTCGGGGGGCGAACCCGGGGCCTTCACTTCACTGGCTTTTTTGAGGTCGATGCGTTGGCGCTGGGTTTCCGCGTAGGGCTTTGAGACGATGCGCTGCACCGGCACGTCGACGAAGTCGGCGTCGCCCATGTAGGCGGCGCGGTCCGCAAAGGCGAGCTTCATGGCTTCTGAAATCAGGTGCAGGCTGTCGGAGCTGCCCGCCCCGAGCGCATTGAGGTCGAAGCCTTCGAGAATATTCAAGGTTTCAAGCAGCACCGCCCCCCCGGAAGACGGCGGCGGAAACGAAACGATCTCGTAGTCGCGGTACTGCCCGGTAACGGGTTCACGGATTTTGACCTGATAGTTTTCGAGATCTTCCACGGTCAACAGCCCGCCCCGCTTCTGAACGTGGGCGGCGATCTTTTGCCCAATGGGCCCGCCCTGCATGACGCCGGCGCCGTCTTTCGCAATGGCACGCAGGGTCTTGGCGAGGTCGCGTTGAATGAGCACTTCACCCGGGTCGGCCTGGCCGTCGAGGGCCGGGGCAAACTGAATGCGATGGGTTTCGGGAAAACGATCCGGCGTGATGTAGCGCCCCATGTAGTTGATGCGATCGGCCTGAAAAGGCGCCAGGGGATAGCCCCCTTCCGCCAACGCGATGGCGGGAGCCAGCACTTCGGCCAAGGACATCGTGCCCCAACGCTTGAGCATGACGTCGAGGCCCGCCACAAAGCTCGGCACCGCCACGGCCAGCGCCCCGTGGCGCGAGGCGTTCTTGCGCACCCCGGGCTTCACGTACATGTCGCGGGTGGCGGCGGCAGGGGCGGTTTCCCGGGAGTCCACGGCAAAATTTTCGCCCGCGGGCGTGCGCACCACGGCAAAGAATCCGCCGCCAAGCCCCGCCGAAAAAGGCTGGGTGACGGCGATCGCAAAGGCCGTAGCCACGGCGGCGTCCACCGCATTGCCCCCGGCGGCCAGAATGCCGGCGCCGGCTTCGGCGGCGTGAATCGAAGAAGTGACCACCATGCCCTCGGCGTTATAGGCCGGCGCCGGGGCCGCCGCGCGAACCCCACCGGGCCCGGCCACAAGCCCCAAGACCGCTCCGCACAGCACACCCACCCCCACCAGCCGGCGGCCGCGCCCGGGCGTCATCGCGGGCCTCGCAGCGCGCCCGAATTTTGGGCTGCGGGGGGCGGAACGACTCAACTTGAAGGGCCTTCGGGTCGATAAAGAAGTCATGCAGCGAACCGTATCACAGGGCCTCGAACCGCTAAGCCGCCCTCACACACCGGCCGCCCTGCCCGCCCTGCCCGCCCAACCGGCACCGCGAAGCCGAATGCGATCGGGATGGACCTGGGTCGGGCTGCTGATTTGGGGGGCCTTCGC
>NHEP01000153.1 GCA_002171515.1 bacterium TMED88
ATTTTCCTTCATGATGTCACAAGCTAGTGCATCATTTTTCACTAATATTGCTTTGTGGTACATCATGTATTGTTCCACCGATGAAAATATTCTTCCAAGCTCATCTTCAAATTTGCAGGGGTACCAACTACTTAAACACCCATAATCTCTATCTAAATCGAAGTGACTAAAAAATACACAATCACTAATCATTTTTATGTTTTGAATGTATCTTGATATGATTGACTTTTGTCTTATTTCTTTTACTGATTCTATTCTATTTACGGTGCTTGTCTTATTTGTTTTTTCTGCCACGTGGCACTTCGAGGAAATCATCTAATATAGAAATAGCACTGAGAAAGGATAAATATCGACTTCCTGTGACGCCGCAGACCTTTTTCAAATTTCCTTAGCATGGTGATAGCATAGTGCCCTGTGTTGCCGGAGACTTTTTCCGGCCTCCCGGAAGGAAAGGATTTCCCGCTATTATTTTGACGGGAATTTAACGCTATCTCCGTGCTAATGACACGGGTATAAAAAAATAGTTTTGAAACAAAAGAAACAAAAGAAACAAAAGAAACAAAAGTAAAACAAATAAAAAGAAAACAAAAGAAACAAAAGAAAACAAAAAAATAAAAGAAACAAAAGAAAACAAAAAACAAAACAAAAATGGAATTTTTTGGAAAATATTTAACATGGCCGGAAGAAGAAAAAAAAGTACCACGTAAGGCGGTAAAAAAAAAATCACAAACATCTTACAACTGGTCCACCACATCTGTTGGTGTTGTACCACACATCAATGCAGTTTCAGAAGGCCAGCAAACAAACAAAGTTTGGGGTCAACCAAAGAAAAAAAAGATGCGCAAAGAAGTTAAAAAGTATACTGTGGAAAAATTAATTTCCAAATTTCAAGCCGGGAATAACGAAACTTTTTTTAAAGTTAAATGGGATGGATACGACGATATTACAATTGAACCACGTTCAAATTTGATGAAAGACATCCCTTTGATGATAAAATCATTTGAAGATGGTTTGGCAAGCGCTTCGAGGTCAAGCACCTTGAACACACTTTGCAAAGCTGCCGAGACCCTCTGACTGACGAGAGTACAATGCTATTTGTATAGTAAATAAATTGGTAATTAATCCGTCATCAATCCGTATTAACAGGAGCATAGCATTAGAGCCGAAAGTGACCAGACCGCAGGACGGGAAAAAATCTGCGGCAACACAGGGCACAGTGCTATCACCATGCTAAGGAAATCTGCGGCGTCACAGGAAACAACATAAAATTACATCATTTATACTTTTAGTGTAACTATAAATTAGCTATAAACTATTTGTCGGTTTGTTTAAATACACCAAGTTATATTTAGGGTTATGTTTAAATATTGCCTCTGGTACCTTTTACGGGAATCACACCCAATAAACGATTTAATAAAGCGCAATGCAGCAATGTTAAATACCAAGGTCTTTCCAGCACACATTACGATTGAGCATTCCATAAGAAATCGTGAAGAAGCGAAAAGTAAATTGGAAAGTTGTCGCAAAGGATCCACGCCAACGTTTGGTTATGGCGGAACACCTTATGCTAGTACATTTAGGATACGAAACGAATATGCAACGATGACACATCAATTTCACGCCATAGAGCAACCTTTGTGGATTAATGGTTCATCTATCGATGGTATCCATGTATCGTTAGCTTACAGGGTCAATGGAGAACCGTTTTCAAATATGGATGTTGGACGTTGTATCTCTCAATATACACATCGTATAGAAAAAGATGACATCGAACCAGTAGTATACTCGTGTCATTCCGATGATCCAAGCGAGTGGACGTTAATATTTAATTAGGTATTGTATATTTCTTATATTTTTTATAAGTTGGATTATAGATCCAATCTCGATCTTGCGTCCTCTTCAAAGCTGGCTTGGCTTCTGGCTCGACTCGACTCTTCTTCTTCTTCTTTGCTCGTATTTGCTTGCTGGTGTTGAGTAAATCACCAAATGCTATCTTTTCCTTGTCTTCGAAACCAGGAAGCTTTGCCAGTGTCCTGTAAAGCGGCATCAACTCTTTTTCATGCATGTTCAAACTACGGTAGTGCGTTTCGTATTTATCCACGGCCTTTTCAATTTGTAACAGTTTGTTTCGCTTTGATTGTTTAACACCAAGGTCATCGTATGTTTTATGATAGGCTCGCAGTTTCTTGCAGTACATATTTAATACGGCGGCTGCAGGGATGTACTTCCGCTCTTTCACGTGGTTGTCCGATGAATATTGCTCGCTGACGTCCAAAGCATGATTTTGAAAGCAGTTGTTCGTACTCCCGTACATCGAGATGCATTTCTTAATAAATGTCTCTGCATGTTTGAAATTAAAATCGGATATGGATTTGTTGATAAAAGCAAATAGCATCAGCCAAGCAGTGTTGTGGTCATTGTTTTTCAGGGCCTTGTTTGCAACATTCAAATACAATTTAAAATTCTTCTTCACGGTATGCATGCGTGCTAATTTATCACCATCCTTCATGATTAAAATGACAATGTTTTGTACGAAAGTATCGACCCATTTGTTCATCTGTTTATTCGAAACATTTGCAATCAAGTGTTCGGATGAATCCCTGCATTGCTTTGTTAAACTATGAATCAGTTCGTCGTCTTTCGTATGAAAAATCGAGCATAATAAATCTTTAATGGATCTGCGCGACGGTTTGCTTTCGTAACAAAGGTTAAAGAGCGCAAGACCTTCTTGTGACAGTGTTTTAGATACTCGGCGCGACATCTTACGTTAGGTTGGCTACCTTATTTATATAGCAAATAAGGTTTTTGACTGCCACGTGGCATTTCAAAAGTTTGGCGCCAGAAACAAAAAACAAAAAATATAGATATAGAAAACACATAGATATAAAATTAAACAAGTATTAAAAGAATAACGTAAGAAGTAAAGTTATAAATCAAAATGAATCTAGTTAAAACAGAATCGCTAATAGAAGAGGATGCTTTGGGTTGTTCTATGCGCCAAGAAGCATTATTGTATGAGGACTTGCATCAGAAGGATGATTCAAGTTATGTAGATGAGGCTTTCGATACCATATTGCTTAAAATCATGGCAGTGACACCCTACCCCGGTTTAAAACAGGTTATTCAAGAACTATACGATACGCGAAACACAGCGTACCAGCGTATATTTAAAAGATGCTTTACAAGTTGTTCAGATGTTATTGATCGTGCATTGCAAGATAAAATATATAAGTTTTTATACGTGAAAATAACGAAAAAATACCTTGCATCACGACAAACAGTGAATGTCAATAAAAGTATGAAGGACAAGGACTTGCGAAGGGAAAGCGTACTTGTGCACCGCAAGCCTATCCCAAGAATTGCACAAATTAAAAATAATGATGCGTCAAGAATAAACGTTGATTTATATCCTAATGTGCCTGAAGACTTTATCTTGTCGGTAGATACGCGTTATAAACGCGCTCCAATTCTTTCGTTTCGATGAATTGACTATTCTTCTACTAAATTAACCTTTCGGTAATTAGTAAAATCATTTTTCACGAGGTTTAATTGATGTATAGCAAAGTAACCAAAGATACGAACGAGAACGACAACGACTATCTGCAAAATATTACTTTGGACAAGCAATAGGAAGTTAATTACGGTTATAATATTTGAAATACCAACTAAGGCCAAAAAACGCCAAAAATGGTTGCTCCACTCCGGGGAGTCCCTATCTATATTTAAAAATCGGCGTTCCTCTTGGTATCTCCTAGTCGATATGAAGATAGATAGTAGAACCATAGAAGAGTTAAAGACGATCACAGAAATAAGAGCATTGAAATTTTTAGGGCAGGTATATCCAGCAAATTGTGTATCGAGTGTGAACAAAGATCCTTCTTCATAAAAACAACTCATAATTTAATATATAAATAGTGGATCTTCATTATATAAAACATTTATGATATCCTACGATCTTGAAACTTGTTTGTTAAAAAAAGGTAAGAAAAGACATGATGTCCTTATCTTGAGCATCGGTGCTGTCGATGTAATGAATCCGGAGCGGACCTTCCATTGCTATGTCAACCCGTTGGCATCCAACAGAAATAGATACACAACAGATCTCGAAGAATATGGTGTCCGGATGAAGCCTACGAACACGGTTATGCGAAATATTCGATGGCGCTATGACAAAGCAAAAATGCCAGAAGATGCACTCTCTAAGTTTGAAGCCTTCGTGATGCAGACGCCAAAGATACTGGCAGTGCCGATTCTCGTGGCGCATAATGGTAGATCCTTTGATCATAAAATCATCCGTGGGGCATACGACAGAGCGGATAGAACGCTACCAGATATTCGCTACCTTGATTCATTGCACGATATCACTAGGAAGTGTTACAAAAAGTTAAAGTGCCACAAACTCGGCTTCTTGCACCAAACATTATGTCCAAACTCTGATTTTAACCCACACTGGCACGAAGCTTTGGATGATGCAAAAGCACTCATGGAAATCATGACAACGACCGCCGTGGAGCACGTTGCTAGGATGCCGAAGCAAGCTTGCGAGCATGCTAAAAGACAGGAGGCACTACTGGAAGCAATAAAAAAAGATGACGCCTTGGAAATGTCAGTTGGTTGTGAACGAAGTTTAAAGTTGTGGCCGGGCGTGGTGCGGATCCGGGCGGCCAAGTACCGCAGCTTCAGGCGTTTTGCATTGCACTTCACATTAAATTATATATGGAAGGAGTATATCCGCTGAGGGGTGTACTGTCAAAATGCATGAAGACAATAATTTAGGTGGTGTAATTTTATTATGTCTGTTTTTGCTTGGCCTGTTTGTACTCTGTTACGATTGCGCCCTGGTCATGTTATTTCTTTTGTTATTTCTTTTATTTATGTTTTTCTTGATAAATACGTTAATTGTATGTTATAAAGAGTGGACAGAACCGGAGTATGATTCAACCTCTTCTTCAGATACGGATACAGATATGGTAGAGACGGAGGTAGCTATAATAGTAAAAGGAGAGGATATATCTATAATTTCTTAATTTATGCTAATACTTCACAGCAACCGTCATGCTCTTCATTGCAGTGCTCACATAAACGAAAATGATCTGCGTGTGCAAACTCACATGTGTCACAGTGTTGTAAAGGCATAATAAGTTCTTGTTCCTTGTGTTTCTTCTTTTTTCCACAATGAGGCTCTATGTCTGTTTCTAGTTCTTCATTAATTGATAATTCGTCCAAATCTACTTCCACTTCATCGCTTTCTCTGAATACAACATCTTTCATTCTACGCAATGTTGATTTTCCTTCTTGTTTTTTCTTTGCTTCTTTCATTTCTTTTTTCCTCAAAGCTTCTTTCATTTCTTCTTCCCTCAACCTTCGCTCTAGTTCTCGCGATTTTTTTCTTTTACTATAGTTGTACTGTCTCATTTCATTTTCCACGGTAGCTCGTTTCGTGTGTGGATTCAATTCTTCGGCTTCCTTTTTCGTCAATCCACCATTAGATCCACGGAAAAAGTCCTCTTTGGTCTTATCAAGAAATTCTTTTTCTTCTTCGGTATGAGGTCCTTTGCCCTTCGCGCCGGCAGCTTCAAACTCTTCTTCCATATTGTCTATTTTTTCCATTTCGTCTTTCATGAAATTTTGAAGCTGTGCATTACTAAACGAATCCGCCAACAAAGCTATTTGCTCGGCATGTTTCATCTTATCGTCTGGAAAATGCTTTTCGAAAACGGATAAGACCATATTGGTTTCAAAATGACTTAAAAAATTTACATTAAGTTCGAAATCCGGGTGTAATTTGCTTTCTTCTTCGTAGTAAACTTCTTGTTCATAAGCTGCTACTGGTTTATTGTCGTAGTTTACTGGTTGGCTTTTTACCTTTACTAATTGTTCCAATTGATGAGCAAAATCTGGGACAGTAGCTTTCAACTCATTTTCATATTCTAAATAAAGTGCAGTAAGTTGTTTGTTCATTTTTTATACTGGTAGGTTTTGTGTAATATAGGTTATAAAAATAAAATCCTCCCCCAAGGATGAGATGATAGGATCAACTTACCTCTTCCATGATGACGATATCGCCACCGACGCCACGTAATGTTTTGGCTATGTGTTATGTTAGTTATCGAGATATGAAAAATATACGAAGAGGCTTAACTTACCGTTGCTTGGATAGGAGCTGAGCTTGGATTGCCCAAAGCTGCCGTCGTAGTTTTTCATATTTAGGATCTCTGCATTGTACTTTGCTATACGCTCGCGCCCACCAGGTAGTTTGCATATGAGACTGTGGATGAGTTCCAGTAACTTTTGACTAGCGCCTAAATAGTTGTTAGTGTACGTTATACTACAAATATTAAGAAAAAATACTTACGACGTCCGGTTGAGAATATAGCAATTTCGCAGTTCTCTACGGAGTAGAGATAAGACTTTCCTTTTGGTTAGCATTCTTTGAAGTGATAATGTGTAGGTGTATTTACTTACGGCAACAAACATACCAACAGACATGGTTTTCTGAAATTCATGTTAGAGTTTGTCATTTTGAAAATGCATAGTGATAATACTTACTCCAAATCGTCTCGGTGTCATTGCTAAACACTGTTGTTTCAAATGTTTCCATTTATTTTGTTTCATGACGCGTGCCAGATCCACATCGACATCATCGGCAAAAATATGAGAGGCTGTCGCTTGCAAAAAACTGTCGTGGAAGCGTTTTTGCATCTTGGTACGATTAAATGGTTTATAACCATCTAAACATTTGCGAATAGTTTTTAACCTTCTCCAACCTTTGGTGGTATGGCTTTTATTTTTTCGGTCTTGAATAATACTAGTCATATTTTCCAATCGCCGTCTTTTCATAGTGGCATCGAGTTTTGTCTTGTGGGCCAACTCCAACCCTTCAAAAACCTTTTTGTAGGACACTTGCATTTTATTGTATTGACTTAAATTTATATATATTAAGAATAGAAAAGGATACAAAATAATACCATTGCGCTGTTAATAGACCAAGATTTTTACGCATTTCGATCAGTTAGAGATTCCGTTAATTTGTATGTGCATACCCCACTGTACTTCGTCAAACCTTGGAAACAAATTCGTTTATACTTTGGCAGGCAGTGCTGTTATTCAGGGTATCTCTATATTTGGGAAACCTACAAGAAAATAAAAACGGAGTTTGGTATCTTAGAGATTAGTTTCCGTTTCACATTTACAGTATATCCTTTTCATACATATCATTTTATACTGAGAGCTTACCCCGTCTTAGATGCAAAAGAAAACGAATAACCATGTCGGAGACCAAAGAAGCGGAACCAGTGCAAAAAAAGACATCGGAGGAAGAGAAGGTAAAGGTGAGCATAGAAGGTGCTGTTTCTGGAAAAAGACAACGAGGTTGGACAATACAAAACAAATGTCGTCAAATAGCAGAGTTGAAGGACAAGGTGAAAATACCAGTGATCAGCCTATTTACCGACGATCCCACCGAAGTTCCAGAGGAATCGTGGGGCGTGCTGACCACCCCGAACAAGGTGTCACTGCTTTGTTGTCAAAAAACCATTCTCATGGTGTCGGATGTCGTAATGCAACCAGAAATGGACAAAGAGAACCAAGTAGTTTTACGGATGCATGTGTTGGCGCCAAAAGACGATTCAATCAACAAGGATATCTTCTGGAAGCAAACGTGGGGCAAATTTATGCATTTAGGAAGTTTATCATGGGAGGATTTGGCAAACAAATCGAATACGGCGAAAAAACCATCAAAGAGTCCGGAACCACCCTCATTAGAGAAATTAAAGATATCAACGGAGAATATGTCTACAAACGCGTCAAAAAATGTCACCGATTGAGTAAACGCGAATGGGTTATGTGGTCAGAACTATCAAAAATACCTAGCTTAAAACGTAGCATCGCACCTTTGCTTTGCCAGTTTATTTACAACGGGGCATACCACTACATTATGCATCTCTATCAACTTGATTTTTACTATTTGCTGTGCCAGAAACCATCGATACCAGTAATCATGAATGTACTACTACAAGTGGCAAATGCTATTGTTACACTTCACCAACATGATTATGTTCACCTAGATATCAAACCAGAAAACATTTTAATTCAAGGATGTAGGGCAATATTATGCGATTTTGCAACTGTGCATAAAATGAAGCTAGAAGATGTGCGTCCGATTGGAATGCGCATTGGCACTCTTGAATATTGTGCACCAGAAGCTCACAAAGGTATGATTAGTAAAAAGTCGGATGTATATTCCTTTTGTAAAACAATTCATTTGAGTGTTTACAATCACATGCCGATTTTACAGAAGATGCAACCACGACACTATGGGAAATGGTTTGATCTATTCGCGTGTTGTTTGCAAGAAGACAGAAAAGATCGCATTACAAGTTTGACTATGTATCAAAAATTATACAAGTTACGGTATGTAGACCCTTACAATTTTGGCTATAAACCTATGTCGCAGGGAAAATAAGATGAAAGAAGCAGCTTTACTTCGGTATACAAGATTAAAAAAATTAAAAAAACTATTTATTAATTATATAATTAAATCAGCGCGTGCTGGTGCATAAGGATTTCGCTTGCGTAATCCATTCTCGAACCCATAGGTTATTTCTTGTGGTCTATTGCTAAATTTCTCGACTCTGCCTAATGCACTGTTGACGGCATCGTTTACGGCACCTTTGTTGGACCCAACGGTTTGGTGGCTGGTTGCATTGTTACCAATAATGGTACCCACGCAGAGGTAGATGCTCAATGTTCGTAGGATTCGAATGGCCATGCTGCCGAAATATAAAATGTAGGACCACATGAATAAAGCAGTGATGGGGCGAGTGAAGGCTTGTCCTTCCGTTGCTTGGCTGAACGTATCGAGCGGCGAATATCTAAATGCACAAGTTGAATCGCACGCAGTGTCTCCCTGTTGCAAGCATTGTTTGCTTAGAACCCCGGAGATACCATTGTTCGACATAAGCACCAATGCAAACCCGGGTAAACAAAATGAAATTTGTTCCAATAACCAAAACAACCCTAAACAGGTGTTTCTGTTTTGTCTAGTACGTTTGTTGGTCCACATATCTCCACAGCAGATTGTTTGTTGTACTGTCCTTGCGATTCCTGGGCTAGAACAGGTTCCTAAATTGAGCAATACAACAATGCTAACGATTATAGCTCTCGAATAAAAACTAATGGTGTTGAACATTATACTGGATCGTAAGTGATCACTATGGTCGTATTCTTCCAAATAAGTAACTTGGGCTTGTATCATACCAGTGAATATTGCTGCTATCCACAAGGCACCCAACTCTAGGATCCATAACAGGATGGAATACCATGTTTGCCAAGTTGTTGTGGAGCCTTCGACTTGAATTTTTTCATCATTTTTTTTCATTTGAATACCAGCACCTATGGCTGCAGTAGGAAAACTTAAACTTGTAAAAACAGTAAATAAAGACATCTTTGTATAAGGCAGCAAATAAATATATACTACGTTTCTTCTATATATTATCTTTATTACGATAACAAATGTCGGCTTTTATTTTACCAACATTATTCGCTGTCTTCATTGGTATATGGTACTATGTAATAATGGCGGAACTGTTTGTCTTGGAGGATGTACCTTTGCATGTATTTACTTGTATTGCAAGGGTTTTTTATGGTTCCCTTATTAGTTTCCCATTTGACTTAGTACTACGCGTTATAATTAGTCGTATTGTCCTATGGGTCGTCGTTTTTATCTTGGGTTTGGATGTTATGCAATTGGTAGTCATATTACGCCGTTTCAATTCGTTTGTCTTGGCAGACGCATTGAGCATTTTATTCTCGGCAATTTTTATCGTGATGGATCTTTTTTTCATGTTAAGTTTATATCATCTTTCTACCGAAGGCCAGTTGGAGATGATACGTCAACCAGAGCCGAAGAAAGTAGAGAAAAAGGAAAACGTTGATAAACCAGTTATTGTGGTAGAAAATCCAACTTCAGAAGAAAATGGATTACGTTATAGAATAAAATTTTAACGGTTTGTTGTCCTATTGATTATTATGAGGTCAAGAGCATTTATTATCGAATGTTGCATGACGTGTAATTTATGAATTTTAGCAGCGAATAACAGCAGCGCGTGTGTGATTTTAAAAATAAATTTTTTCTTAAATGATAATCCAAAATAATTATTGAACCTGAATTTAATGTGGTATCGCAGGAATGTGGTAGTCTCTGTAATAAAATCTGTAAAAAAAAGAGACTCTTTCGATCTGATGATATTTTCAATCAACTCATTCTTAAAATACCCAAGGTGACCAGGCCATAAATTTATTCCAAACTGTGGACTATATGTGAAATTAACATCTCTGGACAAAATCGTTTCAAATAAGAGATATAGGTTTTTTACCAACGATTGTGCCTTTCCAATTCGATAATTAAATAAGGTTGCACAATAATTATAAACATATTCATCCGTTAGTAGTATGTTTATTATATTACCCACTTCCTTTTCTAACTCTTCTATTTGATATGGTGTAGGCTCTGCATATGTCATTTGACATGGCCCATATATTTGAAGTGTTTCAAAATTGCAACGATTACCTTCTGGTAAAAAATTGTCATTGTTATAAAGACTATTCATCCTGTTATGAGTGTTTTTAAATGGAAGAAAGCATATACACGGAAAAAAAATACGAGCATTATTAATGTGCTTATGAAAGAATGTTTAACAGTCAATTACGATATAAGTAGCATCAGGCCATGCTGGTTAGTATTTCGGCACCTAGAAACAAATGACTATTGTAGCGTTGGACAAGTGAAGGAAGGTATGGTTGTCGTCGGTGACCTATTACCGAAAGAAACAAAAACATTGGTTCGTACTTACAAAGAGTGGGACGAGATTGTTGCGCGATACTTAGATGGCGATGACTTGTCCAAGATTGAAATAGCGTGTGCCAAAGAGATTTTAAAAACAGAGGCAGGTGCAACGGAGGAGGACAAGGAGTGGTGCCATTTAAAAAGGTATTGGAATAATTTAAAAGAAATAAGTTAATATATATACAATAGGAAGTTAATACAAAGTATGTTAAAATCGAATCCCAAAGAATACCGTGCCATAATAACAGCGGCAAAGATACTATCGATACGATCTGTGTATTTTAACAATGCATTTGTGTACATTTGCCGCAACTTAATCCATTCTAAAATTTTCGAAAATGGTTTGTGCATGAGTACCAACAAGGAGTGCAAAAATAATCCCTTGACACAGCATATTATGGATATGTATTGGGTGCCATTTGCCAAAAATATTGTCGATTCTATTATGTGCATCGGTTTGGTTCCTTTCCGCTACAAGAAAATCGATAATAGTTATATTCCCTACGTACCAGAGGCTGGCACATATGAAATCCATATCGTCACCGATAAAGAGGGCTTTGTTCGGCATGAATTTTTCTCAAACGATAAACCAATTGATATCAATAAGCCAACTCCAAATGCTTTTGTACTCTCTGGCTTCGGTTACAATCCGGAAAGGAGTGGACAGCTAAACTCCACGATCTCTTGCCTTTATCCAATCATACGCTTCAATTCTGATTTACATGACTTTGCAATCATGGCAGAAAAACTTCGTTCAAATCCACCAATCATAATGCAAAAGAAGCAAGAGTCATCAACTGAACAAGAGGAAGGCCTACACTTTGACGCTTTCATCGATTCCGACGCAGTTAAACTAAACAGCCACAATCAATACAAGCGCGATAAAAGTGACATAGAGCGCTTACAGAATCAAAGGCGTTTATTTCTAGCTGCGATCGAAGGCAGGGATCCTATGCAAACGAGTAACCAAGATACGGCGTTGAAGAATATGGTTCCTTTGCCGACACAATACAGCGTTGGCACCGTCTTGGCGCCGAACGCCAGGACAGATTTTGTGTCCATCCAACGCTTAAATCAGGAAACCATCTGTGCTATGATCGGCGTGCCTAGATCAATGATCATCAATGATTCCGTTACCAGGGCGGATATACAAGGTTCGCATGATGTCTTTCGCCAGACACTGATTCACTGGAAAAAAAATATCGCCAATATCTTGACAAAAGTGTACCACGTCATATATGAAGAGTTCGAAGTGTCTCGACTTGCGAAGAAAAGTAAGAAAAGGAAACGCAATAATCTGAATTCATTTGTAAACGACTCTTTGACTAGGATTGAGATTCCAACTGTGCCTTATGTATCAAATGATGAACTACGGTCTTTATACTTACAGGGTATCATATCATGGAAATACTATGGCGAATACATGCTTCGCAATGCATCCTTGCCACTGGATATACTAAATGGAAAGGAGGAGTGGAGCAAAGACGATCGAAAAGAATTTATGGGCGTGGCTTTGAAACCACCAGATAGCGAGGGTGCTACCAAAGCACTACCAATGGCACAGCAAGGTAGCAAGAGCAGCTAATAGCCACGTGGCACTTTGCATTAAGTAGAATAAAATAAAAAAAAACACAAGTGAATAAAGAGGAACAGATAGAAATTTATAAACGATATAAAGATATAAAGATATAAAAAGGGAAATGGAAATGCAGGAATACGATATGGAAACGATCTTGGCTCGTAGGCAAATATGCATGCAAATGAATATCAATCAGTTGTTACTCTACAACATGAGTCGTTTTTCGTATGTGATGAGGAACAAGTTGGTCAACAAAAGTTCGAGAGATGCATCAAAAAAGATTAGCGAGAAATGTTGTCGAACATATCAGTGCAATGCAAGAAAGTGTATTCTTAGTGACCCGGAAAGGGCAACGCTGACACCTGATATCCTCTATCGTAGAAATCATAACATGTGGGTGAAAGGGAAACATTTGATGTGTGACTTGATGAAAAAGCATGTCAATACGAAGAAAAACGATATTCAACCAGCTTTGAAAAAAATGTTTGAATGGTTGAATTGGGAAATGGAAAACTACCCTTGTCCTTGTGACGCTTGTAAAGCTTTAAGGTTATTTTTACGAGAAGATAAGGTCACCCACAAACAATATCGGTGTTTTAAATGTTTATGTGGGTTGGAAGAGCACAACTGTTTAGATGTGAGTTGCCACATAGATGGAGTTTGCCAAGGTCGCAAGATGTGTTCGTTCTGTTTAAAATACAAAGCACACTGTGGTTTTGGTTTTATGATACAATATTTCAAAGAAAGAATTGCAATGAAAGATACTGCTTTGCTTAAATTTGCATGCGACAGCTCCATATCCATATGCAACAGTTGTTTCATCACAAGTAAACGCGATAAATTTATAAATATGTTGACGAAAAGACGCAAGTTATCTCGCTCACTTAACCCTGAAGACGTAGTAGTCAAATCAAAAAAAGCAAAAACCGCAAATATCTTACCACAAGATATCCTTTACCAAGATTTAAATTGGGACAACAATGCAGAGTATACCTTTTTAGAGACCAGAGATGCATTACAAAAACACGTTAAAACCTTGAAAGAAATGTATGGAAATTTGGAACTCAAAAAGTCCCGTCAAAAACGCACATTCGTAGAAAAGGTTAAATTGGTACAGCAGGGCGAATGCAATGATAAAACACTTATAGAACAAATCGTAATGCTAGTGGAAAAGAAAGATAGAAAAAATATCCTAGTAGACATTGATAAAGGTGTTGTCAATCTAATTTCGTGATTGACAAAAAAATAGACCTATAAATGTAATAAGATACAGTAACAAAATACCGAACATGTCATTTTTAAAATTAGAAGAAAAAGTGAATAATATATCTACTAAAAATACTACTCCAGTATCAGGCTATAAAAATTCTGAATCCACATTGTGTTTAGAACCTATTGCGAAACCAGTTGACACATTTAGTTTCAATCATAATGAAAATTTAACACAAAAGAAAGTATGCGAACAGTTAAAAACTAAACAACCTACTTTATTTACTGAAAATGCAGTGATTGTAAAATCTATTGGAAACGAGAACCAATATAAACAAATGCAGCGATTTGATAGCGATAGTACCGTTGAAAGTTTAATCGATGTAATGAGAAAATCCAACTTGGTATTGCGTTGTAATTTTATCCGCCCTGGCTTCAATGCAAGAAATTCCTGCCTGATGTGCAAAGCTGAAGATTTAGAAACGATGTTAAACAACCCGGAAAATGAATTCAAGATGAAGACCGTGAAATTATCATTAAATAAAGATGATTCCTTTTCACCAATCCATGGAACGATGTTTTTGAGTGCTGTACAGGATTCTCAATCAGGCAAACACACATTATACTCATTGGACTATCATATAGCAGAGGATCAAGATAAAAAATTATATTGTATTCATTAATTTATATAATAATCGGTTGTTTTAATGCATATACACCAGAGCAACTACTACACATCGGTGCTTGGTGCATTCTTGTTTTTTTTCTATTAAACACCAACACTTTGTTACACGAAGTTACATTCTCACACTTGATACACTTTTCATGCTTCCCTAAAAAGCAAACTTGGCAGTTCAATGTCGTCGAATAATTATATGAACTAGCATCTAGCATACATACGTTGGCGCAGGAAGTGCATAAAACCATCATTTTGTTGTTAAATTGCAACGCATGCCCCAATAGGTCAATCTCTTGAAGAGGTGTTGCGATACACTGTCTAGAAAGTCTATTCCGTTGCTTCTCTTTGAATATTTTTCGTGATACTGCTTTCTTATCATCGTTCCACTTTCTCTTTGAATTCTTAACATGCCTTTCCGGCTTTCTTCCACAAACAAAATTTAATTTTTTAGTTTCAAAAATGGACTCATCATTGTCTACTACTACTCGCAAAGATCCACGTGCCAATTTGTTACTATGTCTAGAACTATTGGAGAATTTTGTCAGAAAGAATTTAACATCTTTACATACAAAACAAATATATCCTATGTTGTGGTTGTGGTTCGCAGTGCACTGCTCCTTATTGATTAATGCTTCCTTCTGCTTCTTATACAAATGTTGTGGCAATACAAAGATGGCAGTATGCTTGATTAATTCATAGAGACGACAAAATTCTTTCATAATAAATAAATCCTTGTACTCCATCATCCTGAAATCCGTCTGTGAAAACGTTTCACGATACATTGCATGGACTGTATCTGTCGATATGCCAGCTGCCAACAACGATTGAAAAATTACTTTCGGGTCACGTGTTCTTTGCATCACCGATAGAAAGAAGTGACTTATTTCTTTGTTAATTGCCAGCGGTGCATTTTCCGTTATTAAATATTTGTTCAACATCGTCTCTAGTTTGGACAGGTAGCTATTACTTGGCGTAGTTCGAAACAATTTAATATGTTGCTTGGATATTTGAGAAAGGAAGCTCTCCGCGCTGCTGATCCAATCGCTTTTATGTAGCAAATTATAC
The DNA here is from genome assembly GCA_002171515.1 of bacterium TMED88. Lineage (GTDB taxonomy): Bacteria > Myxococcota_A > UBA9160 > UBA9160 > UBA4427 > TMED88. The sequence goes on from NHEP01000153.1 coordinate 15,379, forward strand.
TCTCGTTTCGCTATGGTATTCAATATTCTCCTCGTAGAATCCATACTATGGACAACTTGTTCGTGAAAAATAGACCAATTCCATTTCTCTTCGATGAAATCATTTACCGTCTTAACTTGTGCGATGGCATCGCATAAATATTCTTTCAAACAGAAAAATATAAAAATTTGATGATTATTGTTCTGGAACCATTTTAAGAAAAAATCCTTATTTTGCATTTGAAATTGAAACATCACGTAAAAAACATGCCGAGCTTCGAAGCATAACAATACCTTTGCATGGTCGTAGGCACCAAAGATTGATTTTTTCATTACTTCCAGAAGAAACTGATATGTTTCATTGTCCGTAGAGGCATACTGAAACACGATCTCTTTTAAATTTCTTATTTGGCAACGTTTAGGACAAGCCTTACTGAGCAAATGTAGGATCTTATTCTTATCCTTCGTTTGCTTACACGGTGGCAAAATGTCCATGATAATTTGACTGATAAACTTACAGAGTATCCGGTCATCCATAAAATCCATCAGCCGGATGGTCGGATAATTACCGTAGTCCATATTAATTATTTTCAGATTGTTTGTGTCTATCCATTTATATAAACATCGTTGTATAAACGGATTATCTGTCACTTGAATCAAATGAATCCACGTATTAACTGCTTTAACAAACGCAATGTTTTTAGGTTCCTTCGGTTTCCAAATATATGTTTCCAACTCTGGGCACAGCCAAGGTTCCAAAAAACAACCACAATAAATAGTGCCTTGGAAATATTCCAAAAGCTTGTTTAAGCAGTAATTACAGCGCTTTGAAGATGTGGTTCGCTTCAAAGCGCTTACTGAAAAAATGGAACAGAACTACTTTCTGGGTGCCGGTATCCTACTTGCTTGTAATAACGTATTCCACCCACTCGTTTCAAATCGTACCATTTCCGGACATGAACGGCAACAGGGTCCATCAGGCCAACCGAACTTGTGGTGCATGGTAGTAGACATTGGTTGATGTCGTACTCTCCGACGACTCCAGCATAATTACGGTAATCACTAATTAAGCTATCTGTGTGCACGCCGTCGCTACGGAAGCTAATATACATCTTGGCGACCGCAGCGCGACGGCACATTAAACATAATTGTTTGTCCTTTGGCAATTCATTTTGTTCCAGAAATTTCTTGTATTGTGATGGTAGTAAAAACTCCCTCAGCGTAAACCCTTTTCCAGGCTCAACCGTTGTTATGAAATTACCTTCACATGAAGCGCCCTGTGCACATGCCCGCTCCTTTGTTTTCGGTTCCCGCAAGAATTCTGCTTCGTACTCGCGATTCACCGCTTCAACCACGCGACGAAATTTAACATCCGTGCTTTTGCGGTTTAAATATAGACTATCCATAGGCGCCTTTTGTAGCAGTTTACGAAGGAAGGCATAGTCAAAACAATTTTTTGCATTGTTCAGCCTCACTAAACTATTCTCGCGTTGCAAGAAGAGTGATTCGGCTTCCACTTGGCTGTCAGTCACCTGTAAAAACGACTCGTCCACCATCAAGATAGTTTGACTTTGTTTTGGTACTTCTCGTAGTAAATCCGCCACAACAGAGGGGATGTCCTCGGACCCTGATCGCACGCGTTTCGTCATTGCTTTATATAAACACTAGTTATTTATTATATAAGCACTTTGGAATCAGAAGTGAATATGTTACATTATATTATCATTTGGTACTGTGCTTGCTCCTTCGTATCCATTGCAATATTACATTCTGGTACTTGGATATACACAGAGAAGGCAGCCAAGCCACAATTGGTTGATAGAGGGGTACTTTTAGTGCAGTTACTAGCTACAATACTAGTTATCGTAGCACCATTCATTACAGAGGGCAATGACCTTTCTATCATAAACACAATTGTCAATAATAATATGATGTCCTTTGCTTCTTCTACCTTTTTACTCTTGCTCATCGGCATCACCAGTGCTATGGCCGTGCAATCCAGGAAAGAAGGTGATAATTTGATGCACATCATCTATTGGGTAATTTCCGTGGCGGCATTTATCACTTACTTGGTAGTAATTATCATTCTTATCCCGATCAATGTCGCTAGTTGTGACTGCAAAGAGGGATTTTTTGGCGCCAGTTGTCAGTTGACTTGCGTAATAGAAGATAGTATCTGTTCCGGGCATGGTACCTGCAGCTCCATAGGATGTAGTTGCGACAATCGTTTCCGAGGAGAACTTTGTAACAATTGCGTGAATCAATTTAACTACGAAACAAATTGCACAGCGTGTAACACCGGCTATTCACTTAATTTAGAGTGCACCACCTGTCAAGCCGGCCGGGATCCAAGCACCGACTGTATCGATTGTATTGATGGTTACCTCGATGATCCAAATTACAACTCTGCCGATATTGGTTGCCTGGTTTGCAAAGACAACTACTATCGGCCGACATCGAATCCATTGGTCGGGTCCTATAATAAGTTTTTGGAATTTGGGGATGTCTGTACGGCTTGTGAAGGATACCCAAATGTATGCAGTGGGCATGGTACCTGCGCACACTTCTTAAGCGAAAACGAAGCTGGTGGATTTCAATACGAAAACAAAACCGTCTTAGGGCAACTTGCAGATGGCGAGTGCACCTGTGATGTTGGCTACGCTGGGCCCAACTGCATACGCGCGCATGCCTTTGATTTAGACAATTCCGAGTCCATATGCAATGGCCACGGTGATATCCTAGAAGTTTATGACCAAATTGGAAACAATATTTTTGAAACCTTTCAATACTTGGAATGCCAATGCGATGATGGCTACCTTCCAAGCACCGGCGACGATGCCTGTAGCTGCCTCGGGACCTCCACAACTACCTGCCAAGCTTGCATCTTTGGATACTACTTGGAGAATAATGAATGCAAAGCATGCCCCGGTGGCGGATTCTTAAAGGCTTGCAATGCCGATATCGGAGCTGGCGTTTGCGATGCTGGCACTTGCACTTGCTTGCAATCCTACATTCGTGGTGCTTACAAAGGCGATAGCTGCGAGGAGTGCATGAACAACAATTTTTACAAGATTAAGAATTCGGTCTACGCCGAGCAGGAAGCCGAGCCAGAGCGGTGCCAAGCTTGTCCTGGAGCGACTGGCCCAGCAGCGAATGATGCTTGTGGGGGCCATGGCTTCTGTATTACGGATACGCGTTTGGTATTTTGGGATCAAGGTGGTGAATCGAGTGATAGTCTGACACTGTTCCAAGGCCTAACTAACTATGCAGGCACTCGATCCGATTTGGATCAGCTTGTAGGAACGTGTGTTTGCCATGAGGGTTACAGTTTAAATATGTTTGGACTATGTTCATAAATTATAAATTTAATTTAGTATGTTTTTTATGCAGCCAAGATAGCAAGACAATATCATCATAGACTACGAACGAAATTAAACCGTAGTAGGGCCATAGTATCTGTTCCAAGTAGTAAAATTGCAAAAACCAATTAATGAAGCATACTATGGCGTAGGTATAATATGCCACACCACAAACGTCATTTAACTCGTCTTCGTCAAAGCAATGCCGCAAGCCAAGGTAGGCATTAACGGGAAATGTTAAAGCGGAAGCAAAGGTGTATAAGAACATCAACTTTGCCATTTTACTCTCTTGGAAATCAAGGGAGTAGGATATCATTAAAAATATCATCGTAGTGTAGTGGTGCAATCGAGTCGAAGTTTTCAAGTCTTTAATCTTGTAGAGGCCGATGACATCATTCGATACATACATCGAAGCCAAGGAGTTTAGCAGCGTATTTGGCCATACATCATAGAGCCAATATGGCCCAAATAGTATTATCGTTAGTAGACATAATATGGCCAAGTAGGTTGCCTTTAATAAATTTTTGACGACGTAGTATTTTTTATGCTCTTGCAAGTCTTTAAATTTGGGCGTCACTTGCTCCAGTTGTTTCTGTACAGGCTCATATGCATGTTGTAACAGGAATAAACTTAAAATAAATACTAGTATCTCAATCATTTTCAATAGTTTCTTCAGTTTTATATACTCCAACTCTAATACTATCGTCAGGATCTATGACGACCACTATTTCTGGGAGAGGAACCAGTTCTATTCCACACTCCTCCTGCTTTTCCGGTATGCAACACTCATAGTAAAGAAACACAAGAAGCATAAATAAAATGACTCCTAAGACACCAGCCAAGACTGCAAGTTGATGGAACCACGTCAAAAATGGAAAAATGGCACAAAAAAGAACAAGCAAAGCCGTACTTACGATGATTACGGTTAATTGACATGTGTTTGTGTTCATTCAAAAACTTTAATTCTATGTACAATATGGGTTCGACAAATGGGGCAGTTGGACACCTTTTGCACACATTCTTTACATAATTTATAGTGTCCGCAAGGAGCTACAAGATATTTTCGCTCTTTCTTGTAGCAAACAATACATCTGGTTTTTGTCGTGGGACTAGATACTTTCTTGCATTCTGTTAAATGTTCTCTGATTTCTTCTAGTGTTTTAAAATCAGACAATAGCTCGATGGAAGCGGTACCGGCTGTTCGGTTCATTACTTCTTGATAAGCGACGGAGGGTGGCACAGTAATTTTCATATGCTCCATCATTTCCATTAGCCTTAGACACCGCTGCATGCGATTTGGCATCCGGAATCGTTGGATACGTTTTTGAGAAAAGCTCATGATTTGTCGTTCCTGTTACCGATTAATATAGTGCTATATTTTCCGTTTCTTCTTTTTTCTTTTTTTTCTTCGCTTTTTCACGTACCTGTCTTTAAGGTCAAAATGGACGGCAATAGGTTCCTTCTTTTTATCGGTCGCTCCACATGACCTCTGTCTCTCTATACAGACTGGTACAATATTTCCCATAACTAAACAAACGTATAAATACATAGTGGAATAACTGTAACAATGAATTTTAACGAATTAGAAAGAAAATTTAAATTACAATACCAATCGGAAACCTTTACGTTTCAAGATGTTCAGTTATTTTTAAAAGAAAACACGACATGTAAATCCCATTCAAACAAAAAGCATTGTTTATTATTCATGTGTTATATATTAGAAGAAGGTCCTTATCCATTTCTTAAGGGTTGCCTTCATTCTGAAACGTTTTGTAACAGCGATTATTGCATAGAATCAAGAGAGAAGACTCGTGAAAAGTTCACCAAACGCTATACTCTAGACAGGGTACATTAAAATTAAACTTTTAAAAACTTTATATACTTAACTATAGTGAAATATAAGTGTTATGCCAAGAACAAACAAGCGAAAGCAAACCTTGCCATGGTCAAAACGTCGAAAAGGTGATTTTTGGTCGGATGAAGAGGAGGAATACTTAGAAGATTGCTTTAATCAATTTGTATCACAACAAGCAAAAGAACACGGTCGGAGCAAAGTTGCTATTCTGTGCAGACTCTTAAAACTAATCGAAGACTAAGTGTTATGAAGAAATACAAATTAGGACAACATTACCATCACCAAGATGCCGACTGGCTCAAGCATCCATTCCCAACCATGACCCCCAAAAAACAGCAGTGGCAGCAAGTTAAAGAGGCATATCCAAAGCATGTGCTGTTGATGAAAATAGGAAAGTTTTACGAAGCGTTTCACAGTTGCGCAGATGTGCTACACGAACAGCTTGACAGGCCATTCATGGAAGGGATTGTGGCGCACACGGGATTCCCTGAAACGCAACTTTCAGCGCATCGCCAAACATTAATCGATAAAGGCTATAAAGTGATTGAAATTAGAAAATAAATGAAACGTTCGGAACCCCAACAGCAAACCCAAGAGATTGTTGATCCAGATTACGTGGGAATCAGTGCCTTTCTATTATTTCTAGTGATACTATGGCAACATACCTATTTTGATAATGTGTGTTAAATGTAAATTTAAAATATGAATATTATATGAATATTATATGAATTTTATACTTCCAACTACGGACACTCCACTACCACTTTCCTGCTCACTTGAGCTGCTCCTGTACAATCGTAGGTCAACGTAACCTCGGTACCGCAAGCTGCGGTTGCATCGACTTGCCCTGATA
>NHEP01000154.1 GCA_002171515.1 bacterium TMED88
CCCGTGAGGAGCTGACGAAGAATCGACAACATCTCGCCGTCATCGAGCGGAACGTCACCCTCGTCGCTCTTGGCCACCATCGTCGATATGAAGTCATCCTGTGATTCCGCGCGTCTGTCCCTGATGGCTCGATCGAAGTACTTCGCGAAGCTGGTCATCAAGGATTGGTTGTGTTCGTCAGCGCCCGGGCCGAGCCCACCCGGCTTGCCGAGTGGCGCAATGTGGGCGAAGGCCCAGTCGACGAACTTGGCCTCATCCGCGATGGGTACACCGAGCAGGGCGGCGATCGTGACGACCGGGAACTTCAGGGCGAACTGACTGACGAACTCAACGCGTCCATCCTCGATGAATTCATCGATCAGTCGATCTGCGATCGAGCGAATGTCGTCCTCGCGAGGCCGAAGCGCAGCAGGAGAGAACGCACGCCCGGCCAGGCGCTTGTGGCGAGAGTGAGCGGGCGGGTCTGCACTGAGCAGAGCGGGTCTCATGGCACCGTCCTCGCCCGTCACGGCCCGAGATGAGAAGTCGTCGGTTCGCAGGGTGACTTCTTTGAGGGCGTCGTAGCCGGTCACGACGTAGAGGTTTAAGGGCTCAACGAGGGCAACCGGGGCGATGGCGTTCAGCGCCCGGAAGGCTTCGACACTCTGGTCCAGAGCCTCTCGCTTCAGGAGGAAGAAATCGCGGACAATTGCGGACGTGTCGGACATGAAAAGTCTCTCGAGATTCTTAGGCCCCGGCTAACGGTTGGACTCCGTAACGGCTTCGACCGAACCTTCCGGTGCTTGGGCGACGAACTCGGTGAACCGGCCTGTCGCGGCGAAGATCGATCCGCCGTCGAGGTCGACGGTCTGGCCCGCGAACATCTCGGCCGCATCGGTGCAACACAGTGCGATCGCTTCGGCGACGGGGCCTGGCTGGTCGATCACTCGACGCGGATGAAACCATGCGAGGGCATTCATGACGCGCTCGTACACCGGGCCGAGTAAGAGCTTCGGCCCTGCACTGTGGAAGGCGGATGGATTCACGCCGATCACCCGGACTCCGGTGCCGGAGAGCTCGATCTCCAGATATCGAACCAACATCTCCATCCCGGCTTTCGCAGCGGCGAGAAGTCCGTGCGCTGGCCCGTAGGTCCGCGTGTCGATCCCGGAAACGGCAATAATCCGGCCGCCGCCGCGCTCTTGCATCTGTGGAACCGCCCGCTGGACCGCAGCGAGAAAACCCGTGATCGTAATGGCGAACGTCTTGTCGACGTGGTGCGACTTGATCTGCAGGAGCGGCTTAAAGGCCGTGGCCGCAGCGTTTGCAATGAGGATGTCGACGCCCCCGGGCCCGTCCGGCCCCTCGATCCAGTCGAAGAGTGCATCGATCGACGCGGGCTCGCCCATGTCGAGTTGGCGCACGTAGCAGCGGCCCCCGGCCGCCTCGATCTCCTTCGAGACGGTCTCCGCCTCTTCCGCCTGGCGGTTGTAGGTCACGATCGGCACGGCGCCCAGGCTGGCCAGGCGAACCGCCGTTTCTCGGCCGAGGCCGCGCGAGCTTCCCGTCACCAGTGCGATCCGGCCCTCAAGATCCGTCCTTAACCCCGTCGACTCGTTCTTCATGACCTTTCCTCCAAAAGTTTCTCCGCCTTGGCAATCATTGGAGCCCCTCGAGCGCTGCCTGTTTCGCCCAGCGATAGTCGGCTTTTCCGTTCGGCGCCCGGTAGACCTCGTCGACGAACACGACGTAACGGGGCGCCTTGTACCCGGCGATCTGAGACTTCACCGTTGCGATGATTTCATCCGGGTCGGTCGGCTCGTGCACGGAGCACACAAGCGCGACCGCCTCGCCGAAGCGTTCATCCGGCACGCCAACGGCGTTCGCGTCGACCACGGTGGCGTGCTGGCGCGCGGCCACCTCCACCTCCTCGGGGTAGATCTTCTCGCCACCCGAGTTGATGCACATTGATCCGCGGCCGAGAAGAGTGACCCGACCATCCTTTGCGATGACGGCGTAGTCGCCGGGCGCGGTGTACCGGACACCCTCGACGACGGGAAAGGTCGAGCGCGTCTTCTCCGGGTCTTCCCAGTAGCCGCGCGGCTGCGGCCCGGCGGCGGCCAGGCGGCCGGCCTGGTCGCTGCCCCAGGGTAGGGGTTGGCCGCTTTCATCGTCGAGCACCACGACATTCGGGAGCGCCGTAAACACGGCGGTCTCCGGAGGCTCATCGCCGGGCATCGTCATCGCGATCGCAAAGGGCCCCCCCTCGGAAGCACCAATCATGTCGATGATTGCCGCCTGGGGCATAGCGGCCTGGAAACGACGCTTCTGGTCGGCTGAAAGCGTCGCACCGGTTGAGGAGATCCGCTGCACCGACGAAAGATTTCGGCCGGAACTCATCCCGCCTGGTTCCAGAGCCTCCGTCATGGGGCGAGCAAAGGCATCGCCAACGATCGACAGTTGGGTGACACGGTGCCTCTCAACGAGTCGCCACAACTCGTCGGCATCAAACGACCGCTCCCCGAGTAGGACGACGGACCCACCCATCACGAAGGCTCCGATCGCTAGAAAGAGTGCTGTGCCGTGCATCAATGGCGGTGCCACCAGCATCACCGGGCTCGAGCCGCTGGCGCGAAGGCGTGCCGCAGTCGCGCCCACCTCCTCGGCGGTCGTCGGGGCCTCGACCCCAGCGGTGCCGTACTGCGCAACCGCGAGGGCACCAAATAAATCGGCATGTCGCCAGGTGACGCCCTTGGGATTCCCAGTTGTGCCACCCGTATAGAGCATGAGCACGTCCTCGCCCGATCGCTCGATGCGCGGCATGGGGGACGCCGCGTCGCGGACCGCGGTGTACCACTCGGCCCCGTCGAGCAGCGGTGTGCCATCGTCGACCTGCAGGAGTACTCGAACGGAGGGCATCAAAGAACGCGCCTCGGCGACTCGATCGGCGAACGACCCATGGAAGACGAGCACCTCGGCCCGAGCATTGTCGCAGATATAAGCAATCTCGGGAGCCTTGTATCGATAGTTCACGTTCACCGGAGAGGCCCGGAGCTTAAACGCCGCGTACGTCGACTCGAGGTACTCCGGGCAGTTGTACATCAACTGGGCGACCCGCATGTCCTGCAGTACGCCGCGGTCGCAGAGGCCCTGCGCCAATCGGGCCGCGCCGTGATCCAGACTTTTCCAGTCTAGGACGCGGTCACCGACCACCACCGCGGTTGCGTCGGGCGCCGCATCGGCAAGCGCCTCCCAGAGCGTCGCCCAGTTCTCGCTTAGACTGCTCATCTCGCTTCCTTTTTATGCGGACCGTTCGCGCCTTCGAAGGCGAAGGCTGTTGACCCCTCGAAATTGAACCGAGTCGATCATGTCAAACGGGTGGCCCTCGAACTCACTTTGCTGAAGCAGGGGAAGTAGCTCTTCCAGTGCGATCCGAGCTTCCATGCGCGCGAGCGCCGCACCGATGCAGAAATGGATTCCGAGACCAAAGCCGAGGTGGCCCGACGTGTTGCGGTCGAGGTCGAATTCTTCCGCATCCTCGCCCCAGTGCTCCGTATCTCGGTTGGCGGAACCGATGAGCAGCGTCACGATGCCATCCTTCGGGATCTTCGTCCCCGCGATCTCGACATCTTCCTTCGCCCTGCGAAAGATGTACTGGACTGGAGTATCCCAGCGCAGAGTTTCCTCGAGCAGCGCCTCGATTCGGGAAGGGTCTTCGATCACGCGCTCATAGACGTCTGGGCGCTCGATGAGAACTCGCACTGCATTCCCAATCAAATTCGTCGTGGTTTCCGAACCTGCGAAGGTTAAGACGCCTACGAAACCCAACGTCTCCTCGGGAGTAAGAACTTCCTCACCCTGGGCGCGTATCAGTTCACTCACGATGTCGTCCTGAGGCGCTGCTTGACGCTCGGCAATCACGCCGGCAAGATGTCGGCCTTGTTTGAAGCCAGCCTCGGCGGCCCCGCTTTCGACCGGGTCTACGAACCGAAGAGACCCTGTCATCGCTGCAGAGAGGATCGTCGCACGACGCTTGAAGGCATCGTGGTGTTCCGGGCCAATTCCAAGCACATGGGCGATGATCGTCGGCGGAACCGGTGAAGCCAGATCAGCGATGACGTCGAATGAGCCGGCCATACGCATTCGGTCGACGGCTGCCCGCGTCTCCGCCTCGATGATCGGGCGCCAAGACTCGACGCGTCGCGGTGTGAAGGCGCGGTTCACAATGCCGCGCAGCCGGGTGTGGTCCGGCGGATCGCAAGTCACGATGTTTCCGGGCATTTGAGGCGTACCGGGCTCGGGCTCACGGCCACCACCGATCGCGAGGACCTTGGCCATGGCATCGCTTGAGAATCGATCGGGATCCGTCAGGATCGATGCGACGTCCCCGTATCTGGCCAGGACAAACATCCGCGACGCCTCTGACCAGTATGCCGGCATTTCCTTCCGGAGCCTTGCGTAGTCAGCGTAGGGATCGATGCGACATTCGAGAGAGAAGGGGTCGTAGTCGATGCTCACCGTTGGCCTCGCAGCGCGTCGCGCGAACCGAGCTGATCGGTAACGGCGCGCACCCGGCTGACGCACCCCCCTTCCACCGTCGCGAACCCGACGCAGTTCATCGTCGTCGTTTTCCCAACCAAAGTGTCATCCACCCCGGGCCAACCCGCGATATAAGAGCCCTTCTGCGAGATGTGGAATGCCACCCGATCCCCTGCAGAGAAGAGGTCGTTGACCTCGGCACTCACGACATTGATCGGCGAAGGCGCGAGCGCTCCGGACCACGAACCGTCAATCGTGACGTCGCGAGCCGCTCGCAGATCACCGTTCAACAACCAGGCCCTCGCAATCTCCTCGGCCTCCACGTTCGACGCGACTGCGACAGTGGACGTCCACGGATCCACATGCGGTGGCTCGAGTGGCGCAACCTCGCCTGAATGGAGCTGAACCTGCTGGGCAAGGAAATCCTGCTCGACGTAGTTCTCAAGAAGCTGCTTGCCATCCCACCGGTAGAGCCCGATGCCTCCCCAGGCTGCGCCGTTCCCTCCCGCTGCGGGAGAACAGCCGTGCTCGCTGAATCGCATGGCCAAGCGTTCGCCATTGGTCACGAACTCATGAACGACGAGCCCAAGCCCCGGAAAACGATCGAACACTCGCCGCACAGCAGGCTTGTAGGCCGCGTCCCGCGGAAGATCCACCCCGGAGATGTGCACCACGTAATCGGGGTGCATGATCTCGTCGCAGACGCTCTGGTCGTGACTGTTCGTGTAGTCAATGCAGTACTTCTTCATCAGCGCAACGAACGGCTCCATCGCTACCCCTCCTCCACGTAGGCATCAAGGAGGGCCGGGACCTGCAACGCGGCGGAGACCCGTTCAGAGCCGATGCGACGATCGATCTCCTCGTGGACGTAGCGGATGCGCCGCTCTTGATACTGCAGTCGCAGAACGTCCGTCACGCCGCACGCCATTGACTTCTGTGCCGGGCCGAGTGCATTGAGGTCTTCGAGCAACACGTTCCAGTTGCCCTCGACGCTTGCATCAATCATGTTCGTCGTCGAATTCGTGCGTTCGACCGGCGAGAGGAAGTGGGTCATGTAGAGTGACCGATCAGGACTTTCGGGCCACGCCGAAATCAGGAAACAGGCGCTCGCTCCTCCGAAGACGAGGCTCAGATTGGGGAAGATATGGAACGAATAGACCCCCAATTCAGCGAGCCGCGTGTCGCCCTCGAAGACCGGCGTCGGAGGAATGGGGGCTTCGTCGCGGAAGCGAATGAGCATTCGCGAGTGCCCATTCGGAAGGAGCCACTGGCCGGTTCGTTTCTCGTCGAGAAAGGCCGCGGCGCTGTTCCGATGCAGGAACGGCACGTGGTACGTCTCGATGTTGCCATCGCCCGCGAGCTTCCAGTTACAGGGAATGTCAATCGACCTTTGCTCAGCGAAATACGCACCCGTCGCTGCATCGCCAATCAGTGAATCGACCTCCGTCGCGATGGGTTCGAGGTACGCGCGAAGCGTCGGACCGCCCTGTGTGAGCTTTACGAAGATGAGTCCACCCCAGCTGTCGCATTCGACCTGAGCCAGTGGCGGGCACTTCTGCTTCATCCCATCCGGGAAGTTTTTCGCCTCGGGGTATCCGACGAGTTCGCCCTTCAGGTCGTAGGTCCATGCGTGGTACTTGCAGATCAGGTGACGGCCGGTCGACCCCGCCGGCCGATCGATCAACGGGCCGCCTCGATGGCGACAGGCGTTGTAGAACGCACGAATGCGCTGATCGTGCCCGCGCACAAGGAAGATCGGGTGCCCCATCCGCTCCAGACCTTCGAGCGCAAGGTAGTCCCCGGGTTCGGAGAGCTGGGCCTCATGTGCGACGAAGAGCCACGCGTCCCGAAACACGCTTTCGACTTCGAGTGAGAAGAATTCCGGATCCGTATAGCGCGCCGCGGGAAGATCGATTGGGTTGGGAAAGGTTTCAGGGAAGGCGTCACGACAGCTCTCAGCCTCGGGGCGTTGCACGATGGCGTCGAGGCGTTGGGGCTCCATGCTCTCTCCTGTCTGGCGGGCCTTGCATTAAGTAACTAAACGATTACATTTTGGCAACCCGAGGCAAGGAGGTGCCCCTTGACCGCCACAAAATCTCTTCTGTCCGCCGCCGCGAAATCGATGGGACGCCCGCGCACCCAGGACCGCGCGCCCGGAGAAACACGGGAGCGCTTGGTCGAGGCCGCTGCGGAGCTCTTCGCGGAGCTCGGATACGAGGGCGCATCGATCCAGTCCATCGCCGCCGCGGCCGATGTCACGAGCGGCACCATCTACCGGCACTTCGACAGCAAAGCGGCTCTTCTGCTCGAGGTCGTGCGCCGGGCGGTGCACGCCATCCCTCTCGTCGACCGGCTGGGCGATGAAAGCCGCGCCGCGCCGGGTGACATCGGCCGACTCGTCTCAGTCTATGCGGATCCTTCGCTGCGCCGTACGCGACGCCTTGCCATTGAAATCCACGCTGCGGCGAGTCGCGACTCCGATGCTCGCGAACAGCTGTTGACCTTCAATGAGAGGATGCATGCGTCGATGGTTCGCAAGATCGATGAGTGCAAGGGCTCCAGACTGGTCTCGAAGGACCTCGATGCAAAGCGTACGGCAAGCCTGCTCCTCGTGATGATCATGGGGCTCGCGCACCTGGAGACGCTGGAACCGGACCTCGTCGGCGACGGCACCTGGACGCGGTTCGTCGAGCGTTCCGTTGACGTCATTGTCGAAGAGCGGAGCTGAGAAGGGGCCGGGGCAAATGGACGCGCTTCGAGACAAGGATGTGCTGATCACAGGGGCCGCAGGCGGGATTGGCCGCGCCCTCGCAGAGGTCGCTCTCGATGCCGGGGCCAAGGTGACGCTGACCGACCTAGACCTCGCTCCGCTGGAGCGCTACGCCGGCTCGGCTCGGGCGCGAACGGCCCTGCTGAACGTCGCAGACGAAGCGGAATGGAAAGCACTTTTGGTTCCAGCCGAAGGCTGGGACTTCGTCGCCCTGAATGCGGGCGTGATGAGTGCTCCGCCGGAGGCGAGTCCCGAGGAGTCTGACATCTTGGCCCTCCCGGCGGATCGATACCGGCGGATTGTCGACGTGAACGTCGATGGTGTCGCATTCGGTATGCGCAGCGCGTTGCCTGTGTTGAACGCTGGAGGAGCGCTCGTCGCAACCGCTTCGGCCGCAGGACTCGTTGGCTACGGACTCGACCCGGCGTACTCCATGACGAAACACGCCGTCGTGGGACTCGTTCGTGCCATCGCAGCACAACTCGAGATGAAGAAGAGCAGTCAACGTGTGTGCGCGATTTGCCCGGGCGGTGTTCAGACCGACATCGTACCCACCTACGCGCGGGCCATCCCAATGATGGAACCACGGATCATTGCCGAGGAGATCGCAGACCTGTGGACCGCGGGTAAAAATGGGGAGATCCGGGCACGGGTACAGGCCGAAATCCCCGCGCAGCGAATCGACGAACCCACGCTTGAAGGATGGGGGGCCGCATGATCACAAAACGTGATGAGATTGATCTGCTCGACCCCGACTTCTACGCCGGTGTCCCGCATCCCGCATATCGTTGGATGCGTGAAAACGAACCGATCTTCCGGGACAAGAAGAATGGCCTCTGGGGCGTCGCGACGATGAAGGACATCCGGAAGGTCGAGAGGATGTCGGATGTATTCATTAGCTCGAAGGGCTACCGTTCCGTCGACCATCCCGCCGAAGACTCGATGATCAAGAAAGACGATCCCGACCACGTCGAGCAGCGCAAGCTGATCTCGGCGCGTTTTACACCTCGTGCTGTCAGTTATCGCGAGGAAGAGATCCGAGGGATTGTCGTTCGCTGCATCGATCGAATTCGAAAACGCGGCGAGGCTGAGATCGTGAACTCACTTGGGGCTCGCATCCCCGCCACGCTCACCTGTCGACTTATCGGCTTTTCCGATTCGCAGTGGAGCCTGCTCGATGATTGGTCTTCGAAGTTGATGCGCGTCGATCGCCTTCCGTTCGAACCGCGCCTCATGAACGATTCGGCTCAGGCCTTCGCCGACCTGGGCGAAACCGCATTCGAGCTCTACAAGAACAGGCGAGAAGATCCGCGCGACGACCTGATGTCCGTCTGGGCGCATTCCCAGCTTGGGGGGGAACCGATGGCCTTCGAGACCATCCTCTGGGAGCTCGGCCTCGTGGTTCCTGGTGGAGTGGACACGACCCGAACGACGATCGCGCGATCCTTGATTCTGCTTTCCAATCGTCCCGATCTGTGGGCCCAGATGGCGAACGACCCGAGCCGAATTCCGGGCGCCGTCGAGGAACTCCTCCGCTTCATCACGCCGCTCAACAACATGTTTCGAACGGCTGCTCGCGATGTGGAACTCGGCGGGCAAGAGATCGCCGCGGGCGATCGGCTATGCCTGCTCTATCCCTCAGCGAATCGCGATGAGAGCGTCTTCTGGGACCCCGACGAGGTCCGCTTCGACCGCTCGCCCAATCCCCATGTCGCCTTCGGCTTAGGGGCGCACTTTTGTCTCGGTGCCAACCTCGCAAGGATCACCCTGCGGGTTTTCTTCGAGGAGATGACGAAACGCGTCGATAGGCTTAGGCCGATCGCGCCCCCAGAGTATGAGCCGAATGTGTTCATTAAAGGTGTCCGTCGTTTCGACGTCTCGTTCGAATCCATCTAGAGAAAGGTGCAGGCTACGGCAAGCGGCTGATTGAGTGGTCGGGCCGCTGCGGGTGACGCGTCATGATGCGCAAAGGCACAGTGTGCCTGCGCTGAACCGTCACGATCCGCGATTGCGCACGCTTTGATCCGCTGACCAAGCGGAGACTCGCTGCCCCGAGCCCGCTCAGGCGCTCTCTCTTCGGCTGGCGATGACCTCGCCCGAGCAGCCGAGTCTGCTTTAGACGTTTGGGGCTCCCGGTATGCTGCTCGCAGTCTCTGACCGGTGCCGCACATCCTGATGCTGCCTCAATTCTCCAGGGAGAGCCTCGGCGCTGCTGTTTATGCGGCGGATGACCTCGCAGGGCGAAGGACCGTCACGATTCCGGCGGTGAGCACCAGCAGTCCCAGAGTCACCATGCCCCACTCGGAGAGAGTCGGGACGGGGGGTGCGGCGGGCGCATAGGTGTAGGTGGTTTGCACCTGCCCACCGTTGGCGTCGAACGCTTCGGTGATGACGATGGTTTTGGCTCCGACGTCGATCGCTGCACCCGGAGCGCCGAAAGCACCCGATGCCCCGGTCGGGGGCCAGGCTGCAACGTTTGGATCGATCAAAGCGCAAATCAGCGGGCCGATCGTGGCATCCAACGGGCTGCAACTGACTGTGCCGCTCGCGGTCGAAGTCGTCATCGCGCCGCCCGCCGTGAACGCGCCCGCTTGTCCCCAGCCAGAGATGTTGAGCTGGGCTGCCGGCGGGAGAGCGGAAATGGCGATCTCGATCTGCCAGTCGGGTAACGTGAAATCATACGTTCGGGCGATCTCGTCGATGGTGCCCGAACCCTCCAGGGGCAGAGCGGGGGTGTACGTTGAGGTCGACGGAAAAGCCCCACCGGCGGCCACAGACGATACCAGCGTAAATGTAACGGCCTCCGGGGCGGCTGAGGCCGTCCCCGCCCATAACAGCGCGAGCGCGCTGATGAAGAGCGTTTGTGCAAGTCTCATCTTTTCTCCCTCATCTATCTATTTGATTCTGATGAGAATCATCCGTGCCGGCGCGCTGTATGAAGTTCAGGCGTCCAGTCGGTCGTAAGTGCGAGGCCCATTTTACAGGCGGCGGGGGGGGGCAGGTCAAGCAGTGAATGGGCCCCGAACGCCAAGGCCGGGTGAGGCCCCATTGCGCGACGTGCGCGGTTTGGGTCTCAAGTGCTTGTTATTGCTAGGTTTTTGATCGGCGCGGCGAGCTGAGGGGTCCCGCCTTGTTCACGTCGACAATCGCGATGCTCGCACCCTCGGGCGTAAGCTGGCGCGCATAAGTGTCGCCGATTCCCTGCGCCCCCCCGTGATGAAGGCGACCTGACCATTGCAGCGCGCGCCGCGCCCGGCCTCAGCCATGCTTGTCCTCCTGGATCGCGCCCGCCATAGCCTCGGCCATGCCCATGTTCATCGCCGCAGTTGCGCCCCCGTCGTTGAAGAGCTCGGCGCCTGTCAGGTAGGCGGCCTCGACGCTATTCAGAAAGAGCAGGGCGTGGGCCTGTTCTTCTGCCGTGCTGCGTCGCCCGATGGGACAAGGCAAGGCGGCGAGCTGGTCGCCGACCGTTTTCTCAAAGTCCGGCATCATGGGCGTCTCGGTCATGCCGGGGCATAGCGTGTTGATCCGCAGTCCCCGCTGCGCGAGCACGGGCGTTTGTACGAAAACCCAGCTCGTGAGGGCTTGTTTGCTGAACGAGTAACCATCGCCGACCGCTTCGGCGTGCGCCTCGCACCAGGCGATGCCCTCGTCGATGGAGTCCGTCGCGTGGAGCGATTTATGCAGGCCCCAGGCTTCCTTCCAAGCAAAACCCGCGACAGAGGAAATGACCGCGACTGCACTGCCCTCGGCCATGTGGGGAAGCGCGCTTTCGACGACGTGTCGGGTGCCGAGGAAGTTGACGGCCATGACGCGCAGGGGTGGGTGCGTCTGTGCCAGGCCCGCGCAGCAGAAGAGGGCGTCGATTGGGCCGCCGATGTCGGCGATCGCTGATTCGATCTGCGACGGGTCGCTGAGATCGCATTGTGAGGCGCTCATGACATCGGCTCGGATGGGCGCGATGTCGATTGCATGGACTTCGGCGCCCGCCGCCCGCAGTAGGGCCGTCGTGGCTTCGCCCATGCCCGAAGCAGCCCCCGTGACAACCGTTCGCCGGCCTTGATAACTCTGCATCTTCTCGTTCTCCTTGGTGGATTCGAACATTCCCGACGCTCTGGTTCTGAGCCTTAATTTCGGCTTGGCGCTCTAATCGCCCTTGGAGGCCTTTCGTTCGGAGATTGACCTCAACTCGTCGAATGTGAGTTCACCATCGAAAAGTGCCCTCAGGGCTCGACCAAAAGGTCTTCGAGGCCAGCGTGGATCATCGACGAGCCGCTCTTGGCTCTTCACAGTGCCGTCGGCTTCGAAGGTGTAGCTGCGGTATCCCGGAGGAAGCCAAGTGTTTTTGACGAGATCGAAGTTGTTCTTGAATGAGGGGGCGACATGAATCGTGCGGCCCATGAATTCGTAGGTATCCGGTGCATGGGTATGACCGGCCCCCACGCCACGGACGGACGGTAAGTCGCGGAGAAGCTCGGCCCACTCCGCGTTGTAGGCCTCGGCATTCAGCATGCCGATCGGACACCCCGGCGGATGATGGACCCAAATGAAGACGTGGTCGGCCTCGACTTGAGAGACCATATCGCGTATCCAAGCCGCTTCGGCCGCGCCGAGATGCCCATCGCTATGGAGTCGGTCCGCGTAATTCGGCGGGTCGACGGCTCGCCCGGTTTTGTCGATTACGAGGTTGCCTGCGCTGGAGTCCACGAACAAAAAAGCCCAGCCCTTCATCTTGATGACTCGGGATGTCGAGACCGAGGGTCTCCCCATCGAGGCGGCAAAAGCCGCATCTTGGTCGTGATTGCCGGGAATCACGTTGACGGGGCCGGGGAGGCGGGAGAAGGCTTCGGCGGCTTTCTGGTATTGGGGTAGGCGGCCGTGGTCCGCCACATCACCGGTCACGACAACGAGGTCGAGGTTCTCGTGTTTACCGATATGGTCGAAAACGGCTTCGAAGGCTTCGTCTGTGTTGTAGGCCACGCCGCCTTCAGGCTCGGCGCCATCTTCGAGGAAATGGGTGTCGGATAGCTGCACGATGCGAATCGGGTCATTCATGGAACACTCCCACCTCCGAAAAAGGTTTCTAGGCTCCGCAAGGCTGGGCTTCGACGGAGCGGCCACTTTCCTTGACTCAACAATAGACCATTGGAGGAGCGTCTAGGCATAGCGGGTGCGGAGAACGCGCGAGGAGGTGGCTTGGTTTCTCTCTTCTTGGGACGCAAGGTGAAGTGTTCGAATCGGGCCATTGACTGGTAGGATGTTAAGGGCCGAAATAGGCGCCTTTTTATCCACCAGGCGGGGCGGGTTATTCGCTTCCAAGAGAACGGACAGGGCAGGAGATATGTTGAAAAATACCGTGCTTTGTCGGCATACCGACTTCAGGATTCTGTTCGCTCTTTTTTTATTGGCCGTCATCGCACCACAGCTCAGTTGCAGCGGAGATCAGTCGCAATCGTCATTGGGCGAACCGAAGGGCTGTCAATCCTCCGGGCCGCCTCCATTCGACCTCGTCCTTTGGCATGAGGGATTTTCAAGCGGCAAGAGCATTTCGGTCGCGGAACTGAGTGTTTACCTCGGCACCATTCTCGAATTCGCTGAGCAAAATAATGTTCAGACGGTCTTTGTGACTGCGCCTGCCTTCGGGCCGGATGACCCGGCCGAAATCACCAACGCCTTAAGGGGATTTGTCGAATCTCTTGTCGCCCAAGGCATTGGGATCGGGATTCAATTTGGTCTCAGTGGTGATATCTCCGATACAAGCTGGTTTGACTACAGCTCTGTCAGCGCCGTCGTGGGCCCTCATGCGTATGTGCTCGGCTTGGACTCCGAGAATTACTCGGACGGCTCGTCGTCCATTAAAGCGTCCAATACGATGAATTTGATCAACTTCTTGAAAACTCAGATTGACGGCGCAGGAGCACGACAGCCCGACCAGATCATTGTGGCAGGAACGGCCGGGTACAACCCCGCTGATGGCTGGGCGCCGCCGCTGGTGAATTTTTATGAGTACTATTCTTCTCCGTCTGCCCTGAACGGTGTCCTGGCGAGTAACGTCAATCAGCCGGGTACAGCTTTTGATGCGTGCTTGGATCAGAGTTTGCTGAAGAATCCGACCGCATCGGGTGGGGGCATCGGGAGCGAAACGGTGCCCGGTTGGCCCGCCTTCAGTTTCGAGCAGGCAGGCTCAGCGTGTCTCGCAGCTTCTATCCAGCCCGCTGGGATCTGCGGTTCTTTCGATATCTTCGGCGAGTGGTCTTTTGATTGCGTCTTGCAGTTTATGACGCTCTTCAAGGAGCAGTACTACACGGAGTCCGACAGGCCCACTTTTGTGCTTTATCAGTCGGATTATCTGCCCTGCTCGTGGTTGGATAACGGCTGCCCGAATCCATAACGCGCGTTGCGAAGACTCAGGTTCTTCAAGGCGATTCTCGCGGCGGCCTCTTTGACTACGTCGGAGGGGGCGGGGGTCGTTCAAAGGTCGACGGGATCATCCGTCCGAGGACTGTTTGCTTTGGGTAGGGGAATGAGTCAGAGATCCTCTATTCTCTTCGCGTGAAGACGACCCGACGCGAAATGCTCTATGCCAGCGGTATCGGCCTGCTGAGTTTTGCGCTGGGAGACGGGCATGTTCTGCTCTCGCCCCGGGCCGCTCGCGCGGCGGGCGTCAAACCTCGGGTCCTCTCTGCGCGAGAGGAAGAAACCCTGGCAGCCCTCGGTGAGCGACTGGTGCCGGGGAGTCGTGAGTCCGGAGTTTCCCTCTATGTTGATCAGCAATTGGCCGTTTCTCTGGAAGACTGCATGCTGATGATTCAGTACTTGGGGGTAGATCCCCCGTTCACACCCTTCTATCGGACGGGTCTCTCTGCGATCAATGCATGGGCCGAGTCTCGCCATGGCGAAAAATTTTCTGAGCTCAGCGATACTCAGGCGGAATCTCTCATCGACGACTTGTCGAACGAAAAATTGGAGGGCTGGGAAGGGCCACCCCAGGGTCTGTTCTACTTTGTCGTTCGCAATGATGCCTGTGATGTTCAGTACGGCACCCAAGAAGGGTTTGCTCGCTTGAACGTGCCGTACGCGGCTCATATCGTGCCGCCGTCAGAGTGGGGCTGAGATGACGCTGCCCAAGGACAAGGTCGACGTGGTGATCGTCGGCTCGGGTTCGGCTGGGTCCCACTTTGCTGCCCGCCTTTCGAAGGCGGGGCGACGGGTGGTCGCCCTCGAGGCGGGCCCCGATATCCGAACGGAGCAGATGGTGAGTTCCATGCTCTGGGCCCGTCGGCTTAAATGGAAAGGGGCCCCTGTTCTTGAGACCGGTCCGCAGCCCATTGGATACGTGTTTAACGCCGGCTGGGGCGTTGGCGGCGCGTCGATTCATCATTATGCGGTCTGGCCGCGCATGCATGAGAACGACTTTCGCGTTCGCTCGCTCTACGGGCGAGGACTGGACTGGCCGATCGGCTATTCGGATCTACAACCGTATTACGACCGCGTTCAGAAAGAATGCGGTCTATCCGGCGACTCCAAGGCAGAGGTATGGCGGCCCGCGGGTGAGCCTTATCCAATGGGTCCGGTGGCCAGTGCCAATCAGGGTCGAGTCGTTCGGAAGGGCTTCGAATCGCTGGGCATGAAGGTGGCCCCGCTCCCGATGGCGATCGCGACAAAAACCTATAAGGGGCGCCCGTCTTGTATTTGGGATGGCTGGTGTGATGCGGGTTGCCCGACAGGCGCATTAGCGAACGCACTATCCGTGCATTGGCCGGAAGCGCTCGCCGCAGGCGCGACCCTGCACCCGAATCATCAGGTCGTGCGCGTTTTGACCGAGTCCAAGGGAACTCGCGCGAGTGGAGTGGAGGTCGTGACGCCCGACGGAACGCGGACGCTGGTGATGGCGGACGTCGTCGTGCTGGCCGCCAATACGGTCCAGAATGCAAGGATTCTCCTGGCCAGTGCATCACCCGAGCATCCCCATGGCGTGGGCAATGCGAGCGGAACATTGGGGCAGTTTGTCACGACGCATCTGGCGGCCCCTATTTTCGGCCTGCACCCCGATAAGACGAATCCTTGGTTTGGCGCTTTTGGGGGACAATTCCTGAATCAGGAGCACTACGACGAGAAGGAAAATTTTTCGGAGCAGGGCGCCTTTGGCAGTTACCAATGGATGATCGCTCAGGCGATGAAGCCCAATGGACTATTGGGGATGGCGCCGAGTCGTCCAGATTTGCGTGGATCGGCATTAAAGCGCTTTATGGAGCGATCCACTGAACATATGATCACCATGACTGGGGTCGTTGAGGATCTTCCCTTGGCTCAAAACCGAGTCACGCTGAATGGGAAGAAAGATGACTGGGGGGTGCCTCTGGCAACAGTCGAGCACGCATCGAGCCCAGAATCCTTGGCGCTTTGGCAAGCGGCCGTAGATGAGGGGCTGAAGGTTTTTCGCGCGACGGGAGCGGATGAAGTCTGGAATGCGCCCCGGGCCCCGATGCACATTATGGGAGGGACCATCATGGGCACAGGGCCAAACAATTCTGTTGCGGATGCCTATGGGGCAGTTCATGAAGTCCCTAACTTGATACTGGGGGGAGCGGGCTTGTTTCCCACCTCGGGCGGAGTCAATCCGACCTTTACCATTCAGGCGCTCGTCTCAATGGCGTGCGATCGGATGACGGGCGAGGCCCCGCCACCGTCCGCCTAACAGTCGCAATCATGATGTGGAGCCGGGCTTGAGGGTGTATTGTCACCCTGTGGTGTTTCGATACGCATTGTGGATCGCGATCTGCCTGGCGGTGCAGTCGGGCTGCCACACGACTTCGCTGAGCGGCCCCATCAAGCTCCGAGGCCTCGAGTTCGTGGGACCGCCGGCGGTCGAGGCGCAGCGATCGGAATTGAAGGACGCTCTGCAGGACAGGCTTGCCGACGGAAGTATTCGAGCTGTTTGGTGAGATGATGGCCACACCCGGCGCGATGCCTTCGTCTACGATGATTCTTCAGGCCAGTCGCCGCCTCCGGAAGTTCTGCAGCTTGCAGAGGCTGTCGCCCCGGTTGGGTATTGGACCTGTCATCGGAATCGATGGACGGAAGTGGTCTCAGGCTGGGTTGAGAGCAATCGTTGCAGCCCTGTCCCTGCTTTCGGCGGACGAGCTTCGCTTGCCCCAAGGCTTACCCTTTGTTCGAAGGCACTAAAAATTTGAAAAGTTCGGGCTCTTCAGGCATTTCGCCTCAATTTCATATGCAGAAGGCGCCCTCTACCCATCCGGGAGTCTGCAGTTTTTTGATCTCGGGTCGAGCCTTGACGAGCACTACATCGCGGGACCACCCAATCGCGCGGTTCCGTATTCTTGCCACGTCCTCGTTCACGAATTCGGGCACGCCGTGGCCAGGATGCCCCATATGGCCCTCATCGAGCGACACAACGAGAACCTGAAGATGTATCGGATCCTGGTTGCGGCGGAGAAGGCACCGGTTCTGCGGCGAAAGCTCGGCATGACCCGAGCCGAACGTATGAAGTTGAAAAAAAATCGAAACGCAGGTCAAAGCGAGCGAGAAAATTGTTGACGATCACCCGCCTAGGGAGCGCGCCTAGGGAGAGCGTCCGGGTGCGGTACCCGGCCCGACACCGTATGCGCGTCGAAAGCTCTCGGAAAGCTTTGAGGAACCATTCGCGCTCTATCACATCGGCCCCGACGCTCTCCAGCGGATTGCGCCTGAGATTTTCGAGTGGTTTGATTCAGGGCAGCATATTGAAAGCATCGATTATCCGGACTGGACACAGGTTCGGGATGAACTTCGTCGGCTCGAGTCGGATTCCGGTCAGCTGGATGAACCCGTCGCAAGCGGAGAGATGAACGAGTAGGGCTCCTCGTGCGCGCTGAACCGTAGTCCTTTCCTTCACCCGCAACTCATACGCGGCATGCTGGAACATCCTGCGCAGGCCCCTCTCTTTTTAACCGAGCTTGGATTCCCTGATCGAATGCGAATTTGTTTTTGGGATTCGCACTGGCCGGACTGAAGCCCGCGTGCGGATGATGCGGGTCGATTTGATTCCGAGGTGAGCCGAGTCACATTAAATAACGTTCATGCTTGCGTTAAGTGCTTCAAGAGGGGGAACTGCCAGACCAGAACGGGTTTCCGAACCTTTCGATCGCCCCAACTGAAACTGAATTCGCCTCATGGAGAAAAGGGAATGTCTATGTCGTTGCGCACTTGCCTGGGAGTACTCGCTTTTGGAATTGTTCTCGGCGGGGGAGGGGGCGCTTCGGCCCTCACAGTGGTGAATAATTCTGGCGGAACTCTCAGCCTCAGTAGCCCCGTGTCGGGGGGGACGGGCCAGGTTCAGCCCGGCGCTCAATTTGGCGTGCCGAGCACGTGGGGCGACGCGCGGCATCTCTATCTTGCGGTTTCGAACTCGGCAGGCGCTGAAGTTTGCTCAACTCTTCTTGATCGATATGGCACCCTGAAGCTCCCCGTGCACTGGGTGGGTTTGGGCGTCCGGGCCGATGGCACCTGTGAAGAGCTCACCGAATTGTCGCAGGTGCCAACGCCGCCCCCTGTTGAGCCTGATCCGCCCGCGCCGACTGAACCCGATACGCCGGACCCAGGCAATGGCCCGGACGAGCCCAGCCCGCCTTCGGCTCGCGGGTTTCCGCCCCGGGGCAATGGGACTTGGGTGTATGACGCCACTTTTCCGGACGGGCCCGATGGAGAGCCCTATGTGAGCCCGGGCCTCTGGCGAGAAGTGATCTCGGAGTACAACGGGCAGGCCGAGGCCGGACACCGGATCGATCAAGTTTTCTCCTATGGGGGCGACCTCGAGATGGAATGCCTCGGCGGCTCCGACTGCACGCCGAATAAGATGCACGTTTACTATTACCCACCGAGCTCGCAGAACGCGCGCCGAAGCTTTCAGGAGACCGGAGCGAGCGGCTTTGTGAGCACCCAGGCCTATGCGAAAACCGGCGGCGATGTCGTCGTGATTCCGACCTTCGATGGGCGCTTTGATGCGGGGGGCTATCTGCAGGAGTTTGAAACTCTGAGTGAAAGTCAGGCACGCACCTATGCAGACATCTTTGCCCGTGCCGTCTGCGCCGACCCGGCTGTGCCCGGTGTTCAGCTCGATCTCGAACCCTTCGACATCAACGACCCGGCCCAGTTCTGGTTTTATGATCAGGTGGCGCTCAATTTGGCTGGAGCCAATGACGAACTCGAACCCATTTTTGACTGCCGCAACGAGGACTACCCTCAAGGCCGGTTCTTTTCGGTCTTTACCTTTGCCAATCAAATCACGCCCGCGCTTGGCGAGGTCTTTACCCGACATGGCAACGGTTACGTGATCATTTCGCTGTATGACTTGGGACCGGGCTCAGCCGCAGTGGCCTCTCGCCCCACCGACTACCGTGGCTACGTGGCCAACGAAATCGCGCGAACCGTTTCGAATTCTGCGGCAGCCGGCGACGTGCCATTTCAACTCGCTATCCCGGCGGCGGCCTCGACAAAGGAATTTGAGCGCTATCGCGGTGTGTCCTCGGGCTACTCCCAGCGTGAGTATGTCGAGGAGGCGCTCGACGCCCTCGACGCAAGCGGCGTTCGCTCAAACCCGCAGTTTCTGGGGACCGCGGTTTGGGGCTGGAGCCGATTCATGGCCTGGCCTCCCCACACCAACAACGTTTTTGAGCCGGGCTTCCCCGAGTCAGAAGTGCTCGATGTTCTCAGGGATCGGCTCTAATAGAGTCTGATCTAAATGAGATCTACGATCTGGATCGAGGCTCAAGCTCTTGTGAGGTGTGCTGCGGACCACTTGGCAATTTTGCGGCCCGGGTAAAACCGTTATGGGCATCAGGGTGATAGACCTTTTCGCTGGGCTTCCTCGGGAGTCCTTCGAAAGCTGTCGGAACTCGCATGCAGGGCCCGCAACACCTCGGGGTCCCTGTTTCCGCCCCGGATTTCCTGAGCAGCTTGATCGACCACCTCGGCCTTTTGGACGACGCGAAGGCCGACCGCGATTTGCTCTGTGACGAGCAGGACTGTCATGCTGATGCATGCCAGCACGCAAACCTTGCGGACCTTTGATGAGCGCCAATAGGGTTGCAGGGCCTTGAGTGCAAATGGTGTCAATGCAGCCTCAGTCAGACCGACAAAGATACCGTAACGGGTGACTGCTCGAGTGCTCCCTGATGCCCGCGTGAGGCGTGTGAGAATCGCGCTGGCCAACCCAAAGCCAATCACGCTCAGTAGAATGCATCGTGAGCTGCGGGCCGCGGCGTTCTTAATTCGTAGACGACGAGCACCCAAGGCGGCTCCGGCGACGATGAGTGCGGTGAGAAAGCCCAGGGGATAGAGGGCATCCACCTTGACCCAGGGCTGCCCAAGGTAGTTGATTGTGAGCAGGAGCTTGTCGATCGAGGATGTCGACCGGAGCTGATTTGACTCGAGGCCGTTCCCATTGAAGGAGCAAAATGCGGTTGTTCCAAAAGCGGCTGCCAGGAGAAGAAGTCGCGTTGGGCCTACGCGATACCGAAAGCCAAGCCAGCCGAGGGCTGGCCAGACTATAAACACCTGGCCCGATGAGTACGTGGAGCAGGAAGCGAACAGGAGTGCGGCGATCCAGTAAAGCCCAGAGCCTTTAGTTTTGAATGCCGACCGGATGCCTGCCTGCAGTGCCAGGCAAAAGACTAATATGACGAGTGCGTGTTGCACGTATGTCGGATGAACCCAAGCGAAAAGCGTGTAGGTTCGAAGTGCGAGGATTAAAACGATCGCGGTTGCCAAGTTGGCGAGGCTGCGCCTGGGTTGTGAGCGGCGGGCGGCCTGAACCACCAAAGCAATCGTGGTCGACAATGCTGTCGCGGAGACAAATAGAATAAATCCTGGTCGCGCCTGGAAAAATGCCACGGAGACCGCGGCCAGTGATTTAGAGAAAGGGATTCTTTGGCCGTTGTGCGGCCGAAAGACCTCGCTCATCGCTGTCTCGGTTGTGAGCGCTGCGTAGATCCAGTCGGCCATGTCTTCGCTCATGAAAAGGTGGAGCGATAGGCCGTAGTAGATCAAGAAAACGATGATGTTTGCCGTGACTGCAAATGGGAGGACTCTTCAGGGCAAAGAGCTCGACCCCATCCACTTTGCTCTTGTTTTGGTCCATGGAGAAAATTTTTTGAATTCTCTCTGTTCTCCTCTGCTGCTTTTCCCCAATATAGGCTTTGGGGACGGCAAACCGCAGCGTCCAACTTCTCAGTTGGCCCGTGTATTCCACGGAGCTTGCGCTGAAGCGGAGAGCGGTCCATCTACCGGATTGCATCAGGCATTTCTTTGAGGGGGCTTCGCGGATATCTGTAGTCGGATTGCTCGGATGCAGGCCTTTCGGCCCGTCTAGAGTGCCTGAGATCGATGTCAAAAAATTTCTTTCTATTCAGTGGTGGTCTGCGTAGGATCATGAGGCGAGTTCCAAACATTCACAGCGCCGTGCCACTCGGATCAGAGGTCTGTTCTCATGCGTATTCGGCCGTTCTTTTGTTGTCTTTTGTTGCTGTTCGCCATTGGATTCTCAATCCCCAGTGCAAGCTGGGCTCAGTCTTGCGAGCCGTGCTGTAAGCTTTGCGAGGCGGGGATGTGTTTATTTCCGCCGCCGTGCGACCAGTATGAAGATGGCTCAGGCGCTGCGCCTGTCCCGGAGCCGACCGCCGCACTGCTTTTTCTGGCGGGTTCAGGGATCATCGCGTACTCGTATTCGGTTCATCGCAGGCGACGCGCTAACCCGTAGAGCTGGCAAAGTCGTTGAGTGAGGCCTTAGCGCTGGGAATGGCGCCGCGTTCTGCGTTGGGCTGCGCTGATTATTGATCTGCGCACGCAGTCTGGCTGAGACTCGCCTAGACTCTTCGCCGAACGGGTCCTCGCGGTGGATGGGCCATCTGGGTTGACCTGTGCGGAGTGATGACTTGATATGAGCGGGTATGGGAGCGTTCTGCGGGCCGGTGTGTTTGATGACCAAACTGTTCTGGTGACCGGCGGTGGTACAGGAATTGGTCGGTGTACGGCCCATGAGCTGGCCAGTCTCGGCGCGCGTGTTGTGATCGCAGGGCGTCGGGAAGACGTGCTGGAAGCGACCGCTGCGGAGATCGCCTCAGATGGCGGTCAGTGCGAATTTGAGACCATGGATATTCGTGACGGCGAATCGGTTCAAGCCAGTGTTGCGCGAATCATTGAGCGTGTAGGGCCCATTCACGGTCTCTTTAATAACGCGGGTGGGCAGTTTTCGGCCCCGGCCACTAAGCTCAGCCACAGCGCCTGGGAGAAGGT
Organism: bacterium TMED88; assembly: GCA_002171515.1. Lineage (GTDB taxonomy): Bacteria > Myxococcota_A > UBA9160 > UBA9160 > UBA4427 > TMED88. The sequence goes on from NHEP01000154.1 coordinate 21,581, forward strand.
CGTGAACCTCAACCTCCACGGCACATTTCGGGTCACCCGAGAGGTTTTTGACCAGTCGATGGTCGAGCACGGGGGCGCCGTAGTCAGCATGCTGGCGGATATCCGCAGTGGTTACGTGGGCATGGCCCATAGCTCAGCCGCTCGGGCGGGGATCCAAAATCTCACGATCACTCTTGCCCTTGAGTGGGCCCGTCATGATGTCCGACTGAATTGTGTCGCGCCGGGCACGATCTTGGCGGCCGGTATGCTGACTTACCCAATGGCCGTCCAGGAGTCATCGGTCCGCGGTGCAGGCCGGATTCCCGCCGCGCGCCTGGGTACTGAAAGTGAAGTTTCGGCGGTGGTCTGCTTTCTGCTTTCGCCCGGGTCCGCCTTTGTGACCGGCCAGACCATCGCGATTGACGGGGGTTCGTCGTTTCAGAAGAGCGTGCTGTACGACGTCGGTCGACACGCACCGACCACGCAGTTCGATGGCTTTCATCGTCGTGAAGATTGGTCGGGCACGCCGTATGCGGAGCTCGTGCCCTCGGAAGAAAATGATTGATCGAGCCTTCTCTGGGATTCGCTTTCATCCCGCTTCGGGTGCGCGACGAGCACACCGAGGCGACTAGCGAAACTCGATTAAGGATCGCATCGGCGCGTGCTCTCGATCGGACCCACAGCAGGGAAGCCCAAAGCTCTCCGGCACACTTGAAGTGGGACACGTGTCCTGCTGGTAAACCGTTGGAGAGATCATCGTGGCGCCGGGGGATTGGGCTCCTCCGCTCGTCTCAATGGCAACGGCCCCGCGCGCTCCGATTCGATCTGTCGGGAATCGGTTGACAAGAGGAGGTCCCGAAGGTGACTCCGGGTCTTCTTCAAAGCAGCAGGTGAAATGCTCGCTGATACTCTCAGCCATCTCCGACATGACGCCGGTTGGGAACATTCCGGCCAAACCCCAACTTGGGTTGCTCGCGTTGGTGTCTCCGAGGAAAATGACACGACCGACATCGCCGCAGAGGTTGGAGATTTGATTCACAAAGTTCTCAGTGCCGAAAATTCCCGAGTCGTTGGGATTGAGGAGGCAATCTATGGGCGTATTGAGATCGCACCCCCTGCGTCCCTGGTTGTCGACGGGGTGAGGAAGGTTGGCCGCGATCACGCAGATTTCGTTTGATTCCCGGTCCTCAAAGCGACCGATCGTGAATGCTCGGTCGCCGATGGTTCCGCCTCCGGGGGCGGGGAGGGGAGTTTCCGGATTGCCCGTGCATGCACAGCACGGTGTCTGGGCGCCATATGAGCATGTGGCAGGCTGAGGGCTGTCGTCGGGGATCGGGCATTCGTCCCCAGATGGGCCGACGGGGTACGAAGCGTTTAAGGTCCAGCTGTCGGAATTGTAGAGGATGCCGATCACGTCTGCGTAACGTTCCGATCCGGCATGGTCGCAGAATGCCCCGAGAGATCCAAAATTTTGGGGTAGTTCAATCCGCTGCTTTTCGAGCTGGGAAATTGCGAAGAAGTCGGTGAATTCACTGGCGCTCGAACCTTCAAGGATCTCCTCAATCCAGGCAACGGCGTTGTCTCGGCCTTCATCTTTACACGCATAATGCGGTTTGTAGTCATAGACAGTGATGGATTGAAGGCTGCTGGCGCCACTCTCGGTTTCGGTCGAGCAGGACAAGATGATCGCGAAACACATCAGCAACGTAATGCCAGCAAGAGCTTTGAATATCATCACTGTGCCTTCAGATTCCTCTTCGATTTGAGCTTCACGAAAAGAATGGAAATCGATCCTTGAATCCTTCATGGTAACATTCCCAGAGAGTCCCGATCTCTCCTCATATCCGGTTTCTCGTATGGATTTCTCGAATGGAGCAACGTGATCGCGGAATACGGGCTATCTTGTCGTTCAGGCGTGACGTCCGTCAGTGAAGAGCGAAGGGTTCGGCAATGGGGCTGCAAGTGCGACGGGAAGGGCAGGGCTGGATTCGGAAGACGATTCAGGTCGCCACATTTGAGCTGATTGTGCTTGGTTTGGGGTGTGCTTTCGGAGGTTATGTGCCCAAGGGGCCGCCGCCGGCGCCTTTGGCCGAATCCGAGGTTCACATGGTCGATCTCGAGATAGGTAAGACAGTTTCTGGCGAACTGGACTGTCCTGCGGGTCACTGTCGTGTGCGCTATCGCATTGTGGCGCCTTCTAGCGGCGATTTGACTGTTCGTGTAGAAGGACCTGGCGGCCAGCCGGGCGCGGATGGCTGGGTCGGGCCTCGTATTGGTCGCGTGGTCCTTGAGGGAGTCGGGCAGCAAACGCTCGGGATGCGGACCCGATCTGACGGGCCGCCTCCTTTTAGCCTGGAAAGCGCTGTGCAACCTGGCCTGCATTACGTTCTTGTTCAAGGGCTTGGTGGTTCGGTCGACTATCAAGTTTCGGCAAGTTTCAAGCCATTGACTCTGGCGGTCCATGAGCAGGGCCTAGAGCCCGGTGTTGATGCTGAAACGAAAACGGCGCCTGGGCAGGGTGGAATTTCGAATGGGATCCCCCCGCCGCAACGGGGAAGAGGGCCAGGGACGATCGCCACAGTGGATCGGACCGTTGTTCAGCTTCCCCGGCACGCGCCTGGAGACCTCTCTGATGGTGCGGACTATGTACAAGATCCAACGGTTGAAGTAGTGAACATGCGTCGCTACGCCTTTGCGCAAAACCCCCAAAAGCTCCTCCAGAGCAAGCCCGGCACGAACGTGGGTGATCCGTTTTTACTCGCCCAGATTCAGCGTGATGTCCGGTATGTCTTTGCCAATCAAGGGCGAGAGCTTGTGCCGGTCGACCAGGCTGAGTTTTTGGTGGCGATTGGTGTGGGGGTCAAGAGCAGTTCCTACTGGTCGCTCAACGTGTTTGGTGCCAGTTCGTTCGATTACGACTTTAACTATGGGCCGTACTTTAATAGCTGGGGAACTCCGGGGCCGAACGTTGTTCCGATTACTTATGAAGACGGAACTGTGCTGATCGATCTGCTGTCGCCAAAAGATGGCAAGCTCATCTGGCATGGTTGGGCGGTAAAGCCAGTGCCGATCTCAGGAAACGAAAATAAGCCGATTCGGCAGTCGGTGGACAAGATCCTCGGTCAGATATAGAGCATTCGCAGCGCGGTTGATCCTTGCGGGCTGGTTGGGTTCTCCCGTATTGATGGATTTCGCGAGAAGCTCATTGAACTCCGTATCGCAAAGAAGTTCGACTCGATACTTTTGTGAGCCCTCTGACCGCAAGGATGACCCTATCGATGCGAATCACCTTGGTGGTTGAAAAGTTTACGCCTCAGGGCGGTGGCGTCGAAAGAGTCGCTTGGGAGGTGGCCCGGGGTTTAAGGGGCGCTGGGGATGAGGTGTCCGTGTGTGCCCGTGAGGTGGATTCGATCAGTTTGCCTGGGGTAGATGTCAAGCGGGTACGGGTCACTGGCCGATGGCAACCCTGGCGTACCTGGCGTTTTTCTGCGGCGGCGGCAGAGGTGATCCAAAAGGCCCGCCCCGATTGTGTCCAGTCGTTTTCTCGAACGCGGCGACAGGATGTTTTTCGCGCTGGAGGTGGGTGTCATGCTCGTTATATGGAGCAAATCTACAGCGCGCGGGGGGAGTGGCTGCGGCGAGCATCGCCCCGCCATGCTCTAGCCTTAGCGATGGAGAAGGCTGTATTTTCAGATCCCGCGCAGCTGATCCTCTGTAATTCCGAAATGGTGCGTGATGAGATCGGAGAGCGCTTTGGTGTGGGGGAGGAAAGGCTTCGGGTGATCCACAACGGAGTCGATGTCGATCGGTTTCGGCCTCGTAGGCGAGATGAGTCAATCAATCGTGATCAATTCGAACGCAACTGGCTCTTGGTGGGCAGTGGCTTTCGCCGAAAAGGAGTGGATACTGCATTGGCCGTCATGGCGATGAGGCCGAAGGACGAACGCTTGACCGTGGTGGGGGGGGACCCCCGATCGGCCTGGGTGGCTCGCGCCCGGGCGCTCGGCCTGTCGGATCGAATCGTTTTTTATGGACCCAGCGAAAATCTGCCCGCCCTCTATCGTCAGGCGGACGGCCTTTTGCTCCCGACCCGTTACGATGCTTTTGCGAATGTCTGCTTGGAGGCGGCGGCTTCGGGACTCCCTGTAGTGACAAGCGGCGCCAACGGCGCTGCTCGCTGGCTGGCAGACGGAGCGCGAGTTGTGAGTGATCCTGAGGATATTGATGGCTTTGCAGAGGCTTTGGAGGCGATCCGGCCGGAAAAATTGGCTCGCTCGATGGGGAGAGCTGGGCGACTGCGAGCAGAAAGCAGCACTTGGTCCGATCATGTGCGCGCGCTGCGCTCCCTCTATCGTAGTGTCGCAGGCGAGTGATGGATACGTTTGCTTCTCTTTGACTGAGCTGGCATGGGCGGGGCGAGGGGGAATTAATTCGCGCGCTTGAGCGAAGGCCATGGCTTTTTTGGCGGCGGTCTATTGAACCCCTGCAGCGACACGTTCGGCGAGCCACCAGCAGCCGAGCACGATGATTCCCGTTGAAAGCACGAATGAAGGGGTTTTGGCGTTCATCCGTTTCCATAGCCAAGTGAGCAGGGGTAAGAGTGCCGCCAAAATGAGCAGCTGCCCTGCTTCGACTCCCAGATTAAATCCCAACAGCGATCGAATTTGCGAGTTTTCCGGCAGGCCCATGTCGCGCAACGCGCCGCTTAATCCGAAGCCATGGATGAGTCCAAAGAGTCCCGCCAAAAGCCAGCGTCTCCTGATTAGCTTTTGACGATTTTCTGGGCGCTCCGAGCTTGTCCGGCGAAAGAGGAATACGATGTTTTCTGCGCCAATGTAAATGATGGAAAGCGCTATTCCGATTTCAATCAGTTCCGGAGCCGGATCATAGAGTCCAAGGCTAGCTAGGCCGAGCGTGATGGAATGTCCAAAGGTAAAAGCTGTGATGATGGCGAGCATCGCGCCTAAGCTCAGACTCAGAAGAAATAGACCGAGTAAAAAAACGATGTGATCGAAGCCGGCTGCAATATGTTTTGCTCCGAGGATGATGAAGTCCCATGGGTCCGGAGTCAGGATGTCTGTTTCCTCAAGGGATTGTGGGAAGGGGATCTCTTCGTCCATCCTGAATCGTGAAAAATCGAGCGCGAAAGTTTGACCTGCCTCGTAAAAGACGACGCTCTGTGATCCTTCAGGCCAGGGGATGGTCATGAAGTTTTCATGGATTCTACCCTGCGGATCGAGCCGACCGGCGAGAGTGTAGGCGACGACGAGACTCGTCCGAGGGGGAGCCTGGCATTGATAGTCGACCACGTAGCGTGTTGAATTGATGTCCGGGAGCCGCCAGGCTCTCGGCGGCCGGATAGTTGAACAACGGCCTGTTTCAGAATAAATGATATAGGCGCTCGAAATGACAGCAGGAGGAGCGATTGATGACTGCTGGGCCATCGCGTCGATGAAGCCGTCGGGTAGGACTGTTTCGATCCGGACTCCGTCTCGAGCGACTCTGAGAGACGAGAGGGTTATCCCTTCTGGATGGGCATGGGCCCATTGGGCGAAAATTGCGAAGAGGAGCAACGTTGGAGCTGAAGTTTTTAGCGCTCGCGTCAACACGGGGAGGGCTCGGTCTATCCGACCATGCAGTTCTTGAGGTCTTGTATGCGAGGCGCTGAATCGCTGGTTCACTTGGGCCTATAGGCTGTCTCTTGGAGTAGCTTTCGAACCGCTGGGGGGAGTTTCATGCTTTTGACTGCAGTGAGGCCCTGAGTGCTCAATTTTTCCAAGATTTGCTCTTCGCTCAGCGAGCCGGAGTCAGCAGCGTGGCTGAGCGCATACTGAAGAACAAAAAACTCTTGTCCTCGAACGGACCGAAAGGGCGGGTCAGCATTTTCGCAATTGGCCAGCCGTCTCGCTCCAATGGTTCGATATTCGTTCATGATGGGGTCCAAATCGATGCTGAGCTGTGGCGCTGTATCTCGCTCATAGTCTTCGATGAATTCAAGGACGACCGGATTGCCCTGAAGTTGGATGGCAAGTACGAGATTCGCCTCATTGGCCGGTGCCCAGGGCTCAGAGGGGTCCTCGTAAAGGGAGAGTCTGGGGTCGTCAATGTCTCGATGACCGATTCGATTTCCCGCCTCGTCAAGAATTTGAATTCGAGCTCTTCGGATTGGCTTGGGTTCAAGTCGGGGAGGGCGGCAATGGATAATTAAGGGTTCTGTAAGTTTGCTCCAAGAACCATTTCGGTATTCGACGTGAACGGTAATGACCGTTCCCAATGTGCCAGGAAGGATATCCGTGCTGGAGGGCGTCGGGTCCTGGGCGAAGGCTGCGTGGGGAACGATGAGCAGTCCAGCAAGGCAGGCGAGCGAAAAGGTTAAGAGCCGTTTACCCACTTCTTCACTCCTCAGCGAGAGCGGCTGGCCCGGCGGCAGGCTGCTCTCAATAGATGTGCAGGTTGCGAACTAATTTGCGCCAAACCAAAAATCTTGTCGTTCCTTCGATTCCAGCGACCATGGATGGCTGAAAAGCCCATTGGTCATGACCGTGGTGCCTGTATGCGTGCCCCACCAACCTGTCTTGAATTCGTAGCAAGCGGTTGGGTCTCTGCCCTTTGTGACTTGCTCTGATTGGCAATTGGCTTCGCTCTCAAAGATGTTGGGTTCGTTGTCGGCCTGAAAGTAGAAAGTGGTGCCAGCGTATTCATCGGCTTGTCGAAAAATGGCATGAGCAAACTCATGGAGGAATGCTTGGGTGTTGCTTGCTCCCTCGAACGAGAAAACGTTGAATGAAGTGGTGCAGTCCTGAAAGTTTGCTGTGTGCATGACGCCGTGATCATCGATCACGGTTCCGGTTTCTGCCAGAGTGAGGCTGTTGAGGGTGCCCGGGCATTCCTGTGTATCCGTGTTGGCGGCTCGACGATAGGCGTAGAGATTAAGGTCGCTCATCCGTCCCCAGATTTTATCTTTCGGGATCAGAAGAGAATTAACTTTAAAAGATAAGTCGTCCGCAAAATCATTCATGCCTGCAACTGGGCTTGCCGTGTCGTAATCGTCAGATCTTTGAAAAAGCACGTTTGTGCTGTTGGAAGTGTGCTCACCCCAGCGTGCCGGGATGTGGGTCACGCCCTCAGCGGCTTTCCAGGTACGGTCGACTTGGGAGATGGCGGTAGCGCCAAGATCATAGGCGCTCGTCGCTTCGCTCGTACTGAAACCGAGGAAATCTAAGTCGAAATCGGCGGTGACTTCAGTGTGATAAATCAGCCAACCATTCGCCAGTGCGGCATAGGGACCTCCGGTATACACGCAGGGTGAAGCGGAGCACGTCTGTACATGAGCCCCATCGACAAATATTTTGATTTCTTGGCTAGTGATCGAGCCGTAGCCAGTGCTTTCCGCGGTTTCGACTGTGAAAGTAATTGTGTTTGCGGATGTCGGGAGAAGGGGTTCGTGCTGAATTTGTGTCTCAACCGTGCATCCCGCTGAGACCGTCCATAGGGCGAATAGGGATGCGAGCCCGATTCGTTTAGCTTCGGCGGGTACTAAATGGCTGAGTTCACGCAGCTTCGTCAACATGAGAACTCCCGATACAGATCTGCGGAGACAGTCTAGTCAGAATAGGGTCAGAATTGAAAGAAAATATTCGGAGTCCATTCTGTTTTTCATCCCAGCGCGGAAGAATCCGTTGGCAGCGTAAAGTTGTCTGCTGATTTTGAGGGGAGAGGCAGGAAATTGTCATCCTGAGCTTGCGTTGAATCATCCAGATCGCGGCCGGCAATAGAGCAGCCAGGAAGTTCCTTATTCTAGTTTTTCGACTCGGTCAATCCATGAGAACATTTTCGGGACGAACCATCTGGCCTGGCCTGGCTCCCGTGGGCTGTCCATTCTCGAAGGTGACTTCGCCATTCACGAGAGTCAGCCGAACAGGCGCGGGATCGCGGGTCCAGCGCCAAGTGTGCCCGCCTCGCCCATCGGGAACGTCGTATTTCTTATACTTGGTTCGTCTCTCGATCTCATCTAGACGAAAAACGGTCAGGTCGGCGCGCATTCCAACCTTCAGCTCGCCTCTGTCCGTGAAGCCGAAGTGACTCGCCAATTTCCCTGTTTGGGAATGCACGGCTTCTTCCATGCTCAAAATCCCAGCATCTCGAACGTAGTAGGTGTACAGCATCAAGTTGTCGCCAGATCCGCAGAACAGCTGGCCGTGGGCCCCTGAATCATTGATGTTGCCGACCGCAAATGGATCGCGTGTAAGCTGGACCACCATGTCGTCGTCTTGTGGCCAAGGGGGCATGGTGACAGTCGAGTCAACGCCATTAGCGATCACCCATTCGGCCAGAGCATCTGAGGCGTGTAGGCCGAGTTGAGTTGCATATTCACCGAGGGAAATCCCCTCGGGCCCGACCCCGTTGGCCGAGTTGTCGAGCAGCATGGGTTCAGGATGTCGAAAGAACGCGGTTTCAAGCGATTCATGATCCCAGGAGTGTCTGGCCCGCGCCCGCCAATCTGGATCGCGAAGCAGTGCCAGCTTGGATTCAGGGTCTTCGGCCGTCACGACTTCGTGCCAAACATATTCGTTGGATTGGGCAAAGAGAAGAGATTGGTTGAAGCTGGCTGTGACCGTAATCGGGACGTGGGCATAGCCAGTCCAGAAATCGCGGCCTTGTTCAACAAGGCGGGCATGAAGATCGGCGAGAGGCTGCTGGATTCCATAATCCTTTTGCCATTGCAGGGTCGGTACGCCTGCCCATTGAAGCCGAATGGGCATGCCCTCGGTGAGAGAGGCGAGGCGCTCCACAGCGACCGAGGCGGTCATGCGCATCAGGCTATCGACTACGACCTGAACGGTCGCTTGTGGATAATGAGTGAGGACTTCGAAGAGCGCTGAAAATTCGGCATCGTCGGCTTTGAGAGAGGGAACGGGCTTATCCTCTCCGTTGTGATCCATCAGGTTAGTCGAGAGCCCGAGTGCCCCGGCGGCAAGAGCGTCGTCGAGGAGAGCCGCGATCCGCGTGATTTCGGCGGATGTGGCGGCCCGTTCCCAAGCCTCCATACCCATTACGGCGAGCCGTAGGGCGATGTGACCGACGAAGGCGCCGTAGTTTGCGGGGACACGCACCGAGGATTCCATCGAGGCTTGATATTCAGACCACGTGCGCCAGTTCCATGGGAGGTTCTCGAAAAAAGGCTGCTCGGGAATGTCTTCAAAGAAAGAGAAAATCTTGACCACTTCGGCGCGGACCGCTGCATCGTCATGCAAGGGCGCCAGAGCAAATCCGCAGTTTCCCATGACGACGGTGGTGACTCCGCAGCCCGGAAGGGGGTCGAGGTCTGGTTGCCACCACATGGTTCCATCAAAGTGAGTGTGGCTTTCAATCAGGCCTGGGGTGACATAGCAGCCTGATGCGTCAACAAGTTTTTCCCGAGGTTCTGGCGACAGACGAGAGCCAACCTCGGTGATCAGACCCTCTCTGATTCGAATGTCGCCAGGATAGGAAGGGGCGCCGGTACCATCGACCACGACGCCTCCGTGAATGAGTATGCTCGTCTCGTCGGAGGACATAAAGGCTCCTTCTTGAATGGGAATCTGACTTTCGGTCGGGGCTGGGTTTCAGTCTGTCAATTGGGAGAGGTTAGAAAAAGAGTTGAGGTGACTGCCAGATTGCCCTCGTTCTTATTCCTTGTCGGTGCGGTTGGGGAGGGGAAACTGATCTAGAGTCTTTGCAGTCTGAATGGAAAAACCGTCTACAGGCGATCGCCCCGTCGTGACAAACAGAGGGGCATGGATTTCTTCGAGTCGGAGAATGGAATGGACTGTCTTCTTTTTGATTGTGACGGAACTCTCGTCGACAGCGAGCGACTCGGGAACGTAGGTCTGGTCGTGCTTTTTCGTGAGCTCGGCGTTGAGCTCGATGCAGACGAGCTTGTGGCCCGGTTCCGAGGCTGGCGACTAATCAAGATCCTGGAAGAAATCGGTCGCGAGGAGGGGGTCGCGATCCCGAGCGATTTCTTGCCCAAGTATCGCCAAGCTGTTTTGGAGAGCTTTGAGCAGAATCTTCGCCCCATTGAGGGTGTGCATTCTGCTCTAGACCGGCTGCCTCACCCTAAAGCCGTTGTGTCCAGCGGTCCTCTGCCGAAGATTGTCCAGGCGCTCCGTTGCTGTGATCTTTCTCATTATTTTGGAGAAAATCTGATTAGCGCGTACGAGGTGGGCATCTGGAAACCAGATCCTGGTCTCTATCTCCATGCGGCTCGGCACATGAGCGTGCCCGCATCGCGGTGTGGTGTGGTGGAGGACAGCCTATTGGGGGTCGAGGCGGCGGTTGGCGCAGAAATGCAATGCTTCTATTTCAATCCCGGCGAAGAAGCTTGTCAGCTCCCCGGTGTTATGAGCTTTAGGCGAATGGTGGATCTCCCCCAGCTTGTCGCGACGCACAGCGACTGACCCGGTCCAAGGCAACACTTGGCGTTCGGTTTACGAGAGTCGGCAAGGTCTCCGCAGAAGAACAAGCCTGCCTAGCCCAGCTCGTTCGCTTTTTTGCATTGCCATCAAGAGAGTCAAAGTTGGGGCGGCGAGCCGCTAGCCGTCCTTGATCATGCCCACCACCCAAAGTAAAACGATGGCTCCGACGGTTGCCGAAATCAGAGATCCGATAAACCCAATGGCATCGAGGCCCACCAGATTGAAGAGGAAGCCGCCCACGAAGGCTCCGACGATTCCGACGCCCATATTGCCCAAGAGTCCGAAGCCGTCGCCGCGCATCATGATTCCTGCAAGCCATCCGGCCAATGCTCCGATGATCAAAAATGCGATCAATCCCATACATTTTCTCCTCTGTGGTTTTCAGGAATCGCGATGCCGTCTCTCTGACGGAGTCGTGAATGCCCGTTGTGCTGTGGCTGAAGTCAATCCGACGGGTTCGCTCGGTTCGAGAGGGCACGTCGATGCGACGACTCGATCGCCCCGTGCCGTAAAGCCAATGGCGGGGGGCCGGCTCATTCTGCTCGAGTCGCCGATGCTGACGACCACTCGGGATTCCGATGCCACTGGCTACCTCCTCGACCGAGTGAGCTGTCCGGCCCGTGGGTTGCACCCTATGCTAGGCAATCGGTAGCCTCTTGCGAAATTTCGGATGATTCGTTCAGGGGGGTGTGTGAAGCGCTGGCCGGACGAGTCCTGCGCCGTTGACTTTCAACGGAGGCTTGGAAGATGGCAAGATTGGACACGAGTCTTCAGCGCGGAATTGCGTGCGGGGCGGCTCGTGGGCCGAGCGCCACCGTCGTTTCCCGGGATGAGGGGGTGTGGGAAGTCGCCATTGATATTGCCATGGTTATTCAATCGGCCCCTGTTGCCATAGACGCCGATTTCAAACTCGGTTCCGCTCGCGACCGAGATCGATACGGCGTCCGATACGAGTTTTCCTTTGAGGTCATCATTCTGCGTGGGATTCCAAACGCCGACAAAGTTAGGTCCGTCCTGTGCCACGAGACGGGGTCCGAGTGTGCGGGGAGAAGAGGGGTCGAGTGGTGCAATGGCCGGATTGATCGGGACCGAGGAAAGATAAGAAGAATTGGGTTTCGTCGCAGTCCAATTGGCCGGTGTTGCGGCGTCATCAGAGCTCGGATTGGCGATTAAGGATGCGAGGTTGAGCGGGGTCGCCCATTAAGCCGCAGCGGGAATTGTTAAGGCAAAAAAGAGAATCACTAGGGCGTTTGCTGAAGATCTACCCATGGAGAGTTCCTCGTTGGATCAGGGTGATGTGACCCACAAAGTGCGGTGTACGGTCTCATCTCTTCAGTCCATTCGTTTAAGACCCAATTCGGGACGCCCTCATTTCTGGACAGCGCTTTGAGAGGGCTGGCCGGGAGGTCGAGAGGGGTGAACTCTTGACGTCTTAGGCCGTTCTTGGAGCGGTGGACCTCTTTTTTAAACGTGAGGCCGCTGTCAGCCCGAGGAGAGTGGCCAGCACTAGGCGAGTCGCCATGGCGAGAGTGGAGACCGCAACTGGAAATGAATTCGGATCATCCAGAAGTGTTCCGGCCGCTGCCTCTTCACCGTCGCTGAATCCGTCACCATCCGTGTCGGCAAGGAAAGGATCCCCGTTGGCATTTTGCTCCCAAAGGTTTGTCAAGCCATCCAGGTCTGGATCCAAGGCGTCCTCGCCAGGGACATTGGGGTTGAAGCCATAGAAGAGCTCCCACCCATTGCTGAGCCCGTCTCCATCGCTGTCTTGGAGGTAGGGGTCGAGGGAACATTGGCTGAAGCATGGAGGGTTCGATTCGAAGATTACGATGTCATCGGCCGCGAGAAGTTTGCCACTCGCTCCAAAGTTGAATACGACGTTCATGGCGGTCGCTTCGGCCGGGGCTTCGGCTTCGATTCGGTAGCGATCAAAGCCGTCTGAATATTTCTTGTCCGTTGAGTCGTAAACCCGAGTTGAGGTAATGGGGCCCGTGGAACTGCCGTCAGACCAAATGACTTCAATCGAGGGAAGAGGAACTTCAGAAGTCAATTCCGCCGATTGGTAATCTGAGTGACGCTGCGCGAAAACCCCAATCCGATAACTTCGGCCGCCGTGTACGGGGATTCCGTTGAGACCGATTTGAGGTGTGCCGGTGGATCCAAGAAGGCAGAGACCGCCATCGTTGTTGCCGTCGAACTTATCTGCCCCGACTGCACACGTTCCACTCGTGTCGGGCGTGGCATTTTCGAGAGTCAACGTGGCCTCGAAGGGCCAAGGGATCTGATAGAAACTACTGTCCGGCGTCTCGTTGTCGTGCATATAGAGAAGCTTCCAGTCGTGATTCCAGAAGGCCTGCACCCCCAGCCGAGTACCGGCGAATTCATTCGACCCGGATGTTACGCGAAAATAGGTGGCATGAACGCCGTCGATGTCATCGAACTGGTTTGCAATGCCTGCCCAGTCGTCGATGTTGACGGGGTGGTCCGCCGGAAGAACATGGCTCGTGACTCCCAATTCTTCGTAGAAGCTTGAGATCGCCACCATTCGGCGGATACTGCTGGGGTAGTAGTTCCAGGGCTCCATGATGAGGTCGGATCCTTCCACGATCGGAGTAAATTTGCCTGCTTCGACCTCGGCGATTTCTTCTGCGCAGATCTCTTCGAGTTGGTAGGGCGCGTAGGAACAGGCGGTTCGTCCGGTGAAACCTCCATATTTGACCTGGTAGTTGGGGTCGCCTCCGTTGTCAAAGGGGTTGAACATGTCGTCCCACATGACGTAACGAAGATCAGACCCCGGAATCATTTCTGCCCTGCTTTGGATCATACTAAATGCGCGGTTTACCAGGTTGGCAAAACGTCCGGCGTTGCTGAGCGTGGGCACCCCTTGCTCGTCCAGGCAGGCGAGGCTGCGGTTCATGCCGCGCACTTCGCTCACACTGTATGAGACGAGATCAGCATTTAAGACGTAGTCTTCCCCTCCGTTGGGGGGGAACGCCGGCAGCGTGTAGTTGTTCATCAGTCGGTCAAAGACTTGATCGAGCTTGATTCCGTCAACCAGTTTGTCGACATCGCAGAAGTTCAGTTCGCCTCGTGTGATTGGGGTTCCGTCCCAGCCTCGTGCGGATGTTGAAACCTTCGTGTATTGCGTGCCAATGTCGTAAGAGATCGCCATCCGCTTCTCGGTGGGCGCGCTGGAGCCGAGCCAGCGGATCTCGAAGGGAGGTTGGTCCTCTTGATACGTTGAAGCGAGGCCCCCTTTAAGCGTCCGGCTGTAATTCAGCGGCTGGGCACACTCGGTGTCGGTTTCGCCGACTTGACAGACTTCATAGTCCGAGCCCTCTGCGTAGGTTTCTCCTGAAGGTTTGTTGATGATTGGCTGTTGAAACGCGCCAAGCAGGTTGCGGAGGTCGCCGCTGAGTCGTCGGACTTGGAGATCGTCGATCCAATAGGTGCCGGCGGCGGTTGTTTGCCACGCCCTGACTTGGAACCGCCCGGTTTTAATCGTCTCTGCATCGGCCTCAGAGATGTCAAAGATGTGGGAGTAGTAGTACCAGTCCCCCTCGTCGAGATAAATCGAATTGGGGAGGGTGAGGTACTCGGCTCGAAGTGGAGTCGTCGGATTCCCATCCGTGAGGTCTTCGTTGTACAGTTTTAGACTGATGTCAGAGTGGATGGGGAACCAAGGCTGCGGAATTGATCCGGGGTCGGTGGGTGATGAGTTCGCGACAAACTCGATTCCATCGTTGTAGTCATCGCCGTCCATGTCGGGGTCAGTGGGATCGAGACCAAGGAAAATTTCAAAGTCGTCCGGGAGTCCATCTTGATCTTGATCCTCCTCAATGGGCCGCTCTTCCAGTACGGTTCGCTCGGCCTTGATCCATCCGCTCAGTACGTAGCGGCCGGGCTCAAAATTGATTGGGTGGTAGCGAGTGGCCAGGTGCGCAGAAAGCCCATTCATCTGCATGGGGTACGGCATCTTGAGGCTGGTTGAATCCAGGCGTCCTTGCTCGGTGTCGATCTGGAACGTGCCCGATCCATTGCTGAAGTTCCAACCGTTTGAATCCGGAAAGCGTCCAAAGGGAAAAACGGCGCGATCCCATTCGTATAAGGTGAACCCATCGACCCAGAGGGCTCCGTCGTCCATGGAGGCACGCACGCTGAGTTGAGCCTGGTTCACGGCCTCTCCCGGAGCAATGCTCTCAATGGGGAGCGTGAGCTGGATCCAGCCTTCCCCCGGAAGTGATGGGGGGAGGGGGAGCGAAAAAACGGTCGCGCCGCTTGCGGTCGTGACCTCAAGGACTAAGGATGCGCTGAGGTTGGCAGCCGCCGCCGAGGCTTTGACCCAAGCGCTGAGAAAGTATCGCTCGGAGGCGAAGGCGTCGGTGATGTCCAGTGTCTGCACCAGATGGCAATTGTTTGCGGGGCCATCGAGACGAAAACTGTTGTTCTGCGAGCCGGACCGACCCTCTAGGGTGTCGTGAACCCAGTTCGTTGAACTGCAGGTCCCCGGAACCCAAGGGCTTTGGGGCGGCGGGGTGGTCATCCTCGAATCGAGGGTGTGCAGCGTCCCCAGGCGCTCTGGCTGCGCGTGCCAGTCTCCAGCCGGAGTTTCGAGCCAAGAGAAAGGTTCTTCAAGGACAGCGAGCCCGTCTCCGTAGGGAACCTGAGACAGGCTGAGTACAGACTGTTCGGGTGTTTCTCCTTCTCGGGTGCCGAATAAAATGGCCGAGTTCCCGAGAGTATGTTTGACCTCCATAAATCGCTCGGCGGCGGCAATTTTGAAGGCGGCCGCCGATTTTGAGCCTTTGTTGTCCCATGTCCATGATTCCTGGGCCGCATAGGTGTTCCCCCAGTTCACCGCGGTGGCCCCTGAGCGGGCGACGGTATCGAGCCTATCAAGATCTTGGCCGGGGACGCTGTTGTAGTTGGCGTTCATTTTAGTTTTGATCATGGCTGCGCGATAACCATGATCGGGGTAGTCGAGGACAACGACGGGCTGGAGTTCCGATCGGGCTGAACACAGGGTGTCATCGACCAATAGCCGTTGGACCGTCATGCCGCCCCGGAAGAGGCCTTTAGGAGAATGGGCCCCGACCACGATTCGCAACCGAGGCGGGGCGCCTTCGGCGTCGACCGATTCGGCCAGAAGCACGTAACCCTCATCCCCGATTTGGTCAAAACTCTCGATCGCAGGCGGGAGGGATCCGCTGCCGGCGACCGGGCGGGAGAAGTCATGGAAGTAGATCTCAGCGGTCTGGGCCGCCGGGTGGCCGGTGTACTCCGGCTCCAGGCTGGCCGTATAGCCCGCCACGCCGAGCCGCCCAATGAGCGAGTGTTGCCGACATGGGTTCGCGGGATCGTGAGGTTCCGCTGGCGCGAGCAAGATACGGAGCTCTGACGCGGTGGCTAAATTGTGGCTGAGATGGATGGTTTGGAGGTCGGTAAGACTGAGTGCGGGTCCAAGGCTCCAGGCACCCTGGGGCTCGGGGTAAAGGGGTTGTTCTGGCGGTGGGTCGAGGTCCACCGGGAGGGTCGTCGGGGGTGGCGTTGTCATCGAGATGGTCGCCGACTGTCTCTCTGGGCCCCGGTATGCCTCAACGCGGTAGTGCAACGCTTGGCCGGGCTGAACATCTTCATCACTGTATCGTCGGGCCGCGGCGCTCAGGACAGCAATCGTGCAATACCCCTCGGAGTCGCCTGTCGAACATTGACGGGCGACCCGATATCCGTCCGGGTCTCCTGGGGCTTCATTCCAACTGAGATCGACCCGAAATCCGTGAAGAGCTTGGGCGTTGATTTCGTGAGGCGGCCCTAATGATGCGGAAGCCACTGCAGCGGCCATGAGGGTAAGCATGAGCGCCCAGGCGTGGAGTTCCCAGAGCCGGACGCGGAAGGGAAGGCTCGGGCCTCCGAGCCGTGTCCGACGACGCCTCACTCTTTTCGGATCGGCGCCTTGGGAAGCCGGTGCTCGCATGGGGCGACCAGCAAGATCTGGTTCCGAATATTTCATAGCGTGATGCCCCGCACCGCAATGGGTTCACCAGAAATGATCTCCTGAAATACCAAGCCTCGTCGATCCAGTCGCTGCTCAATACCAGTCGATACTCAGCGGAACACTTCAAGGTATACGCTCAACCTAACACCCTCGCGTTTACGAGTGTCGAAGTTTCCTCTGGCGAAGGGAATTCGAGGCCATGGTTAAGCCCTTTCCCAGGGGTGCTCGCGCAGCAAACTCAAAGGGGATTGGCGTCTGGGCGCAAAAGATCTGCGAAAGCCGTCGGAATAAGGCGACTGGGTGTAGCGATAACACCAGAGTTGGCCCGTAAAGAGACGTGCTTGTCCCCTTGAGCAGTTTGGCCAACGATTGGCGCGGGGACGGGGCTGCTTTCGATCAGCGTTGGCCTAGGACGGGGGCTGAAATTGGGGCGGACGCTTTTCAAAATTTGCTTTGATGGACTCGACCTGATTGGTGCTTCCGACCAATTCGCCCTGCAATTGGGCCTCGAGTTCAAGACCAGTTCGTTCGTCGGCGTTCCAAGCGGTCTCGAGCAGGGTCTTGCCGCGCCGAATGGCATCGGGGGACTTCGAAGCGATCTCTGAAGCGAGTTCGAGCGCGTGGGCCAAAGGCTCCTCAGAAATGTGGGTCACGATGCCGAGTTCTTTGGCCGCCGGTCCGTCGAGAATTCGTCCTGTCCAAGTCAATTCCTTGGCGACGTCGAGGGGGACGACATTTCGCAAAGTCTGGGTGATTCCTACGTCAGGAATCAGGCCCCACTTAATCTCGAGAATCGAAAACCGCATGTCGGGCGCTCCGATTCGAATATCGGCCCCCATCGCGATCTGTGCGCCGGCCCCATAGGCGACTCCATGGATCGCGCCAATGACCGGCATTGGGATTCTCTTCCACACAAGTGCAGCGCGCTGGAATTCATTTTCAGGTTTTTCGGTCCCGCTCTTCATGCTCATGCCCGGTCCATTGGCTTCTTCCCTTTGACCGGTCATGCCTTGCATGCTGGCCATGTCGAGTCCGGCGCAGAAGCCTCGACCGTTCCCGGAAAGAACCACCGCACGAACCTCCCGATTCTCCATCAGAGAAGCCCCGGCTTCGTAGATTGCTTTCCACATGGCCGGGTTCACCGCATTCATTTTGTCGGGGCGGTTAAGACGGACATCCGCCACATGATGGTTGACTTCGATGGTGACCAGATCCGACACGGGATAACCCTCCAGAGTGAAATGTGACGCCGACTTGCAGGAAGGAAAAGTATAGGCGGCTTGGGGGAGAAGCGGAGTGATGTTCTGGGGACACATTGGAGATCAAGCGCATTCTTGATCTCAAAAAGAGGATCGAAAACAGGTTTCAGAAATTACACCAAGCCGCTGAGGGGACGAAGTGTCACTCCCAAAGAGGATTCTTGTCATTTCCGGCTCTGAGTGATGAAGCCGTCTATGAGATTTTGATGGACTGCAAAGTTCCTTGCCTCGACCTCGATAGCTTGTTCAAGTGCGGTCTTTGACCATGACAGATGAAGCCCAGGGGTCTTGATAGTCGGGGTGCGCCGGCCTTAAGTGCTCGAGCCCGTAATTTTCGTAGAACTGGGTCGTTTTATCCCAGAGATAGTCGCCAAAGAGAAAAGGCTTGAACGGTTTGATGTTCGGGATGGGTAGAGGCATGATCAGGGTATCCGGACGGGGCTCGAAAAAGAAGGGAATCGAGAAACGTTCTGGTCCGGCCGAAAGCACGCGGTGACGGGTTGCTCGAAGCCGTTGGCCGGTCCAGCGGGAAAGAAGACCCCCAAAGTTGACCGCAAAGCCCCCCTCTGGAATTTCAACATCGAGCCAGTCTCCCGATTGAGTTTGGGCCTGTAGGCCGGGTACGTCACAGTCCGCTAACAGAGTGACGAGCCCAGTGTCGACATGGGCGCCGCAGACAATTTCAAAGTTCTGCTGTTGATGGCGAATGAACGCAGAGGGTTCGTTGGCGGCGGTGTGTTGGGGCACGCCGCGTTCGGGATAACGAAGCAGTCTGAGCGTCGAAATGCCGTCTTGGAATGCATTGGAGAAAATCGATTCGCTGATGCCTAGGCTCCGCGAGATCGAAGCCATCAGAACATTCCCGATGTGTTCCATGGCCCGGTAGAAGTCGGCCACGTGGGCAGCCCAATCCGGAAGCAGGTTTTTGGGAGGGAAGACTGATGGCTCATAGAGCAGATCGGGAACCGCCAATTGCGGAAGCGGTCGAAGGCAGTCGGGGCCGATTTCAAAGCCTTCTCGTCGAAATGAATCGGCGGAGTGCAGGGGGAACCAACCTCGATAGAGGTTGGGATTTTTGGGTTCAAAGTTTTTCTTCCAGAGCTTTCGCTGCTCTTCTGCGGGAAGAGTAAAAAGCCTTAGCATGGATTGACGACGATCCGGTCCGAGTTCTGTTTGGTGGGGCGCTCCCGTGATGACCATGAAACCCGACTGGTGGGCAGCTCTGTAAATAGTCTGGTCGATTCGGGCGAGTTCGTCGGAATCCGAAGTAAACAGAGGTTGGATGTCGATCGTCGGAATCAAGCGGAATCCTTCCAGGTCGGCCGAAGAATAGGGAAAAGATTGGCCAAACGGTGGGGCTGGGGTGATGCGTCTGTGGTTTTCACCCGGATCTTGGTTTGACTTCGAAACCCGGTTTCTTAGGCTCGAGATCGACGATTTCGGCGGGGAAGCCCGGGGCTTCAATTCGACATCCGGTGGCCTCTTCTAGACGCCGGATGACATCGGGCGACCATTCGCG
>NHEP01000155.1 GCA_002171515.1 bacterium TMED88
CCAGTTGCCGCAAGCGGCCGGACAAAACGCGAGGTGCAATCCCGGTGCGGACCCGAAGCTCCTGAAAACCCTTCGGGCCCAACAACAATTGTCGGACCAAGACCAAGCTCCAGCGATCGCCGATCACCTCAAGGGCGCGAGCCACGGGATCGAAGATCTCTCCGGGGCTCGGGATGGCCAGCGCGGATTTGGAATGACGGGGCGCGGCCGGGTCGCTCTTTTCGTTCACTGAGGGCATTGGGATCAGTATCTTATTGATACTTACATAAATGTCAACAAGGCCGATTTCCCGCGCCCCCGGAATCCGGGCAGGGAGGTCAGGGGCGTACTCGAGCCGTTCCGTAAGCCTTTGAGACCTCGAATCCTTGGTTTTGATCGGAACCCATCGATGAATCCGCTAGATTGGAGCGGGTTCGCCGGGAGTGCCGGGCAGAGCCCATTTCAGATCCGCGTGCGCGGAAACACGAAGCACGTGAGCCGAAACACGACGGCCGGAGGTGGATGGAAGATCGCCGGCGGGCAGAGATATCGCCCGCGGGAGGAAAGTCCGGGCTCCACAGGGCAGGGAAGTCGTTAACGGCGACCCGGGGTGACCCGAGGGAAAGCGCAACAGAAATCACACCGCCTAAGCGGGAGGCAACTCCCGCCGGTAAGGGTGAAATCGTGGGGTAAGAGCCCACGCGCGACAGCCGGGTGACCGGCGGCGAGGCAAGCCCTTCCCGGAGCAAGCTCGAATAGGGGTACTGTCGAGGGCGGCCCGCCCAAACGACCTGCGTGAGCAGGAAGCAGTACCCGGGTGAGAGTGCTTGAGCGTCACGGCAACGCGGCGCCTAGAGGAATGATCTTCTCCGCTTGGGGGGCAACGCCCGAGCGGAACAGAACCCGGCTTATAGTCCACGTGGGTGCCTCGGTGCCCGCCGCCCTGGGAAGAAGCAATCGCCACGCCCGGGGTACTCCGACCGCTCGACCCGGCCCCTCAGCGGCCGCGGGTCGAGGAGTTGATTCCTAGACAGCGGACCCGCGCCAATCGCTCGGCCGGATAGTCATCCCACTTCGAAGCCGGCACCTCGGACCGCTGCATCCGCGCGAATCCATTGCGCAGAAAAAAACCCTCGACTCGCTCCGAGGTCGTGCAGGCGAAGACTCTGCGCAGGCCGCTGCGTTCCGCGTCCTCGAGTGCATGCCGAACAAGCTGCCCCCCCACGCCCTCCCCTGCAAACCGCGTCACGGTGTAGAGCCCTGCAATCTCGCCGACCGCCGAATCGGCATAGGGCAGCAAAGCGCAGAAACCTGCGAGGTATCGCCCTTCAACGAAGACCCCGAAGCCATGGCCTAGCAACCGCTCAATCGCGCCGGGGCCTCGGACCGCCAAGTAGCCCTCAGACTCTCCCTGTTTGAGAAGGCTCGCTGCTCGGTCAAAGTCTTCCAAGGTCAATGGGCGAACCGCCGTGTAGCGCTCCAGGGAGAAAAAGGTTCCGGCCCCGGCATAGGAAAAAAGTTCGGCATCAAGGTCGTCCAGTCGACAGACGCTGACCGAGACGAGCCCCCCCACGAGCATTTGGCGGATCGTTTCCACGGGAAGATCTCGAGCCGCCGGGTCGCTTCGGCCCATCTCCGCCAGCGCGGTTGAATTCAGCGCGACCACGGAAGTTCGCAGACCATCTCGACCCAGCATCGCGCCCGACTCTCGGACCCAAACAGCCTTCATGAGGCCTAGCTGAGTCGCCGCCGAGGCGCTTTGAGTCGCCCAGTCGTCCTCCGAGAGCTCGACCACGGCGTAGCCTCGCTCCGCAATGCTCCGCCAGACCCGCCCGGCCCAGGCCGGATCAAGATCAGGCCGAACTCTGCCTATGGCCCGAGACATCCAGGGGGCCTGGGAAGAGGCAAAAAGCACGACCCCGGTCCCATTGTCCGCCAAGGCCTCGAGGATGCTGCTCAGACGGCCAAACGGGTCGGCGCCTGTCGCCGGCAAGACGATCCCGATATGACGTCCTCGAAACTCGGTGAGATAGAAATCTCGCTCTGAAAAAAACGGCCCCGAATCTACCATGCTGGAAGTGTTACCGATCCAGCGCGGGAGTCACTCGGCCAAAGCCGGGACTGTTCGATCCGGCCGATTGGCGATATCGTGCGGGCACCATGGAATGGCAAATGGGCTTCACCCTTGCCGTCGCACTTCTCGCCCTCGGACTGCTGGTGTGGGAAGTTGCGGCCCCCGACCTCGTCATGATGGGCGCCCTGATTGCCTTAGGGGCAACAGGTGTCTTGACACCTCGCGAGACCTTCAGCGGCTTCGCCAACCCGGCGGTCGCCATGGTGGGCGTGCTCTTCATGTTCTCGGCGGCGATGCGAGAGACCGGCGCCTTGGACATGACCCTTGGACGCTTCTTGTCCCGCTCGCGAACCGCCTTCGCCGGGACACTCAGAATCGTCTTTCCCGTCAGCGCGCTGTCGGGTTTTCTCAACAATGCCCCGATTGTCGCCATGATGACCCCATCTGTGATCGACTGGGCCCGTCGCAACGCTCTGTCTCCAAGTCGATTCCTGATCCCCTTGAGTTATGCCTCCATTTTGGGAAGCACGTTGACCATTATCGGCACCAGTAACAACCTCATCGTTCAAGGTCTCATCGACGATGCAGGAATGCCGCCCCTCGGCTTTTTCGAATTGGCGGGAGTGGGAATCCCGGTACTCCTTGCCGGATTGATCTACCTCGTCTTCGTCGCGCCCAGACTCCTACCCAATCGATCAGACCCCGGAGATGCCTTCGATAAACGGCGGAGAGAATACGTGACGACCATGGTGGTCCGAGACATCTGCCCACTGGTCGGACAAACCGTAGAAGAAGCGGGCCTCCGCCATCTTCCAGGGCTTTTCTTGGTGGAAATTGAACGACGTGGACGCATTTTGACGCCGGTGGCTCCCGAGGAAGCCATCGAGAGTGAGGACCGTCTCGTCTTTGCCGGCGTCGTTTCGACCATCGTCGACCTCCAGCGGATCCGCGGGCTTGTCCCTCTGGCTGAGGGAACGCCGGAGGACCGCGAGGCCGACGGCCCCGAGCGATTCAATCGCCGGCTGGTCGAAGCCGTTGTGTCCGTCTCCTCGCCTCTCGTCGGGCGCAGCATTCGAGAATCGAATTTTCGGTCCGCCTATGACGCTGCCGTGATTGCGGTCCACCGCAACGCGGAACGGGTTCCAGGAAAAATTGGCGAAATCGTTCTCCAACCGGGCGACACACTCCTTATGCAGTGCGCGCCCGAGTTCATCCAGCATCATCACGACAGTGCAGATTTCTATCTGGCCAGCGAGCTGCCGGGCACAGAACAGCCGCGCTTTGATCGCGCCTGGGTGGCACTCCTCGTCCTCGGCGGTCTCATCCTTTCCGTCAGCACGGGACTTCTCCCCATTACGTTGGGGGGATTCGTTGCGGTGGCGGTTCTCATCGCGACCCGCTGCATCACCGCGACGAAGGCACGCCAAAGTGTCCAGTGGAACGTCCTGATCGTGATCGCCTGTGGACTCGGCATTGCGAGCGCGATGGAAAAAACAGGGGCAGCGGCCGCCGTGGCAAGCCTTCTGGTGAGTTTTCTTCGGGACGTCGGCCCCTTTGGCGCCCTGCTCGCCATCTACATCCTGTGCGTGGTGCTGGCCGAATTTCTCCAGCACAGTGCCGCAGTCGCCATGATGTTCCCGATCGCCGTCGCGACGGCCAACCAGGTCGGCTCCGACCCCCGTCCGTTCGTCATCGCCGTGGCCATCGCGTGTACCTGCTGTTTCGCATCGCCCGTCGCCTATCAGACTCACTTGATCGTCTACGGCGCGGGAGGCTACCGCTTTCGGGACTTTGTTCGGGTGGGCCTCCCCCTCAACGCGATTTGCCTGGTCGTCGCGGTCGCCGTCATCCCGCGAATCTGGGCCTTCTAGCCGTCTCAAGACGCTTCGCCACGGATCAGGGAATCCCTCCGGGAAATTGAACTCGTCTGTTCTTTTTCCGAAACCCCTGCTCCAATACGGCATCAGAACTAAAATGACGCGCCGCGGCGCGACGTCTCGAGCGCTCCTGATCGTCCGCTCAGAGGGATCAGTGGGTAAAAGATCGTGTCACATTCTCCCCTGAAGGGACACACACAGCGTTGGACAAGGTGTGCGTCCCTAAGAAGGATCCCCTTTGGGGCATTTTTGGGATTTCGGAACTAAAAAGACACAGTTCGACTCTAGGATGTCATCCTTTCAGTCGATGAAGAAACGCTCAGCCCAGACGCTGGGCGCAAACTGAGCGTTGGCCCTCTGGGGTACTTGAAGGAGAGAGGAGTTAGAGATCGCAACCAGCACACGGGATTCCATCGGCCAGAAGCCATGCCTCTTCCTCAAATCGGTGCTATTTGGCAACACAAATTCAAATTGGTCATGCAGACGACGAAAACATCAAGAAAGTGCTGGTCAAACGGCTCGACAAGCCTCAATATTCCGGTCGAATGCTCCCCCTGCTCGGAGGCTTGGCTTTAGTCTTGGTCCTCTCTCCGAGTACACAGACCCGTTCGACCAAAAGCCAAGACAGGACCCGCAAGTAAGTCAGAAACTTGCCGGCTGGCAAGAAGCCTCAAGCGAGAACGGGCAAGGCAAGCAGTGTCCGACAATGCGAGGTACGGGCCAAAACGCCGGGAGTTGGGGAGGCAGCGGATGAGAGTGTTAAGCCAACCCGATTTAAATGATTCGGAACGCGAAGCGGAACCAGAGGGCGATTCACAGCTTCCCACCCTTAATCGGAAATAAAATTTGTAAACCCGATCCCATCGGGCGGCATCCGCCAGAGAACGGAGCTGCACCGGGCGTTCGAGAGGAAAGTCAGTGACCACAGCACAGACGACCAATAAGTCGGAAAACTCAGCGCCGGCCACCTCGGCCGGAAAAGCCATGGGGGCCACCCCCGTCGTTGCGGCGGAGGAACTGGACCCGAGTCGCGAAAGGCGACCGCTTGAGTCTTACTTTCAGGAAATCGGCGGCACTCGAACGCTGAAACGCGAGGAGGAGGTTTACCTCGCGAAGGATCTTGAAGCGGCCACCGCGAGCCTGCGCGATTCCCTTTATGCCCTGCCCTCCTCGGCTCAGCACGTCGTGAACCGCTGGGATGCCCTGCGAGCCCTGTCCCATACTGGGGCCAAGCTCTCGGAATCAGCGGGGGATGAGGAGACCGGTGAGATCGCCCTGCGCGTCGAACGTGCGGTCAAGAAACTGCGCGGCCACCTCGAAGAACGCGGAAAACGTTTCGAGAAGGCGGGCGAGTCCTATACGGCCGTTCTTGAAAAGCTCGACGTCAAAGTTGCGAAGGAAATGCATAGCGCACAGCTTTCACTCGCTGTTCTCGTTGAACTGCGCGAGCGCTCCTTGGAACACTGGGGCGAAATGAAGCGCACACGCAAGCGGACAAAGAGACTGGCCGAGCTAGAGCTCCAGGTCGGCGTGCCGAAGAAGCGGATGCAGGTCTTGATTAACTCCGTAGAAGATGCCCACGAGCAAATGACTTCGGTCAAGAACCGCTTCATTGAGCATAACCTGAAGCTTGTCGTCGCCATCGCGAAGGATTACCGGAACCTCGGCCTGTCTTTCCCTGACTTGATTCAGGAAGGCAACCTCGGACTGATCCGGGCCGTCGAGAAGTTCGACCACAGACGAGGGTTCAAATTCTCAACCTACGCCGTATGGTGGATTCGACAAGCACTCGTGCGAGCCATCCAAAACCACTCGCGAACAATCCGACTCCCCTCTCACGTCCACGACCGGCTCCAAAGGAGCCAGCGGGTGCGAGCGGAGCTGACAGGTAAGTTGGGTCGAGACCCGACACCGGGTGAGCTGGCACCTGCTTTGGGGACCGACACGGACTCTCTTGAGTCGCTCGATCGACTTTCTCGCGAAGCGATTTCTCTCGAATCGAACGTCGCGGGAACCGAGAAGCGCCTTGAGGACTTTGTCCCCGACCAGATGGCCGAGCAACCCGATGGCGGAATCGACGACGATCGAATGCGGTCGGGAGTGGGGAATCTGATCGGAAGCCTTACGCCTCGAGAGCAGCTGATCCTGCGACTCCGGTACGGTCTCGCCGGCGAAGAAGAGCACACCCTCGAACAAATTGGTCAGTCGCTCGGACTCTCGCGAGAACGCGTTCGCCAGCTTGAGGCGCGCGCGCTTAAAAAACTCCGCGAGACCCAACCCGCCCAGCGGCTCCACCCGATCCTGGAACCCTAAGAAGGGCTAGAAGCCGGCCCGGGACCCAGCGAGAACGTTCCTCCGGGGCCGATCGGACAGAATCCTAGACATCAAGCCCGGGAGGCCTCGCCTCTCGGGCTTGATGTCTTTCCGGATAGCACCCGGAGCCATGTGACAATCCCGACAAGGCGAGTAACATCGTTCTCCGTCCTTTCCCCACTTCGAAAGGAACAAACCGATGGCCTCCCCCCCGACATCGAGCGCCTCTCACCGTCTCTTTGACCCAGCCGGTGCCGCGTGCCCCCACGCGACGTATCGAGACCTCCTCGACACGGACCCCGTGGCCACAATGCCGCTTTCTCAAGGGGCCATTATCAGCCGATACGAGGACGTTGTCTTCGCGTTGCGAAACCCTGAAATTTTCTCTTCGGAGGTCAGTGAGAAATTGGACTTGGGGACAGAACGTCCCATGATTCCCCAACAAATTGACCCTCCCCGACAAACCCGGTACCGAAAACTACTCGACCCGTTCTTCTCACGACGTCGAATGAAGAATCTTGAACCCGCGATTCGACGCAACGCCGCGAGCTTGATCGAAAGCTTCCTCGAATCAGGCCAATGCGAGTTCAATCAGCAATTCGCGATCCCGCTTCCCGGGCAGGCATTTCTCCATCTATTCGGATTACC
The DNA here is from genome assembly GCA_002171515.1 of bacterium TMED88. Classification (GTDB taxonomy): domain Bacteria; phylum Myxococcota_A; class UBA9160; order UBA9160; family UBA4427; genus TMED88. The sequence goes on from NHEP01000155.1 coordinate 6,892, forward strand.
GATGGAGGACCTTTCCCTATTCCTGCAGCTCAAGAACGGCATCATTCGCCCCCAGCAGCAGGCTGCCGACCCCTTCGACGCCGCGGAAATCGACTCGATTCGGTCGCGCGCCGGACAGACCATCTACGCGTACTTCAGCGAGCTCATTCCTATTCGGCGAGCGTCACCCCGCGAAGACCTCATGAGTTCTCTTGTGAGCGCGGAAATCGATGGCACCCCACTCTCCGAAGAAGAGATCTTGGACATCTGTTACCTCCAAATTTTGGCAGGCCTCGATACGGTCACCGCAACGCTGGGATGCCTGATCGCGTATCTGGCTGCTAACCCAGAGCAACAGCGACGCATTTACGAGCAACCAAGCCAGATTGAAGGTGCGATCGAAGAGCTGCTGCGCTGGGAGACCCCGGTCACCGGCGTGCCTCGGATCGTCACACAGGACACTGAAATTGCGGGCACGCCATTACGAGCAGGCGAAATGGTGATGCTGCTGCTCGGTGCAGCCAACATCGATTCAAACGAATTTGATGAAGCCGAGAACGTCGACTTCGAGCGGTCTCGCAACCGTCACATCGCGTTTGGCGCGGGCCACCATCGCTGCCTAGGATCACACCTCGCACGGCTGGAATTAAGAGTGGCCCTTGAGGAGTGGCACGCCCTTATCCCGCCTTACAGCATCCGTGCGGGCGAGGTGCCCACGTACAGCCCAGGCATTCGAGAGGTCCAGTACCTGCCGTTAAGCTGGACAGCGCGCCGCTAAACACGCCGCCCCGACCCAAAAATCCACTCGAAGCCGCCGCGATTAACCCGGTCCTGTGCCGCCCACCCGGTCAGAGAAGCCGCCACGCCAGAAACAAACCACCGGCTAGCCAAGCCCAGATCGCAAAGTACTGAAAAGTTCCGGCGCGGAGCATTCGAACAAACAGCGCAATGGCCGCCAGCCCAGAAAACAATGCGGCAATGCTGCCTACAGTCACCGCACTCAACAAAGCCGGTGGTGCCGAAGAGAGATCCGGCAACATCAGGACTGCTGCGCCGGCGATGGCAATCGTGCCCAGTAAGAATGAAAACTCCGCCGCCACCGCGGGGGCCAGCCCCAACGCAAGAGCCATCGCGACGGTCGAGCCACTCCGTGAGATCCCTGGAAAAATCGCCAGGGCCTGTGCGCTACCAATCCAGAAAGCCGCCGACCAGGGAATACTTGTCCGGTGGGCCCGCGGCGTTGTCCAGCGAGTCGTGGCCACGATCACGCCCGTTGCGATTAAAGCCCAGCCCACGAGGATCGGATTTCGAAATTGCTGCTCCACAAAATCCCGCCCAAAAAGTCCCACAGCGACCGCCGGAACCGTGCCGATGCCCAGCTTCAGAACGAATTCGATTGATGCTTTCTCCAAAGCCAAAACGCCCACAATCAGTTCTGCGATTCGGCTCCGGTAATAGACCAAAATGGCGACCAGCGTCGCAACGTGCACTGCGATCTCAAAAACGAGTCCGCCTTCCGAGTCCACGCCCAAGAGATCCTGAAAGATCACAAGATGTCCGGAACTGGAAACCGGGAAAAATTCCGTCAGGCCCTGCACAATCCCCAGCCAAAGCGCTTCCAATGCACTCACTCGGATTGCTCCCCCCTTGCCCCTTCAATCAGCAGATAGGTGGCCGGCACCACAAAGAAGGTCAATAACGTCGAGAAAAACACCCCGCCGAGCACGGCCACCCCAAGCCCCTGACGCATACTGCCACCGGCGCCGGAACCAATTGCGATCGGGAGAATCCCCACCATTGTGGCCAATGCGGTCATCAGGATCGGGCGAAAGCGAGTCCGGCTGGCCTCAGAAATGGCCTCAAGCAGGGAGGCGCCCCGATCCCTCAGTTGGTTCGCAAACTCGACAATGAGTATCGAATTTTTCGTCACGAGCCCCACAAGCATCACGATACCGATTTTGCTGAACAAATTCAGAGAGACTCCCGCGATCTCGAGGGCGAGCAAAGCACCGCTGAATGAGAGCAGAACGGCCACCAGAATGACCAACGGGTAAACGAAACTTTCAAATTGAGCTGCGAGCACCAAAAAAACAATCAGGATGGCCATCCCGTAGGCGAAGGTTAAAGCATTATCGGAGTCGAAGAACTGCTCCGACTCGCCTGACCAAAGACTCCGATACTCTCCGCCCTCGGGCAGCTGAGATTTTGCGATGGCCATCAGGACATCCAAGGCTTCGCCCTGCGAAGCGCCTTTCGCAAGGCTCCCGCTGATCTTCACCGCCCGACTTCTGTCATAGTGAGGCAAGGCTCGAGGAGCCGTTGCGAATTCCGCATCCACGACTGAGATGAGAGGAATCAGCCCACTGTCTCCTCGGACGAACAACTCCATGAGGATGCTTGGATCCACTCGATCTTGATCAGCTAGCTGAACAATGACGTCATACGTCTCGCCCTCTACTTTGAAATTAGAGACGGCCAAGCCGCCCAACATAATCTGGAGCGTTTCGGCGATTTCCCTCGTCGACATGCCAAGATCATTGGCCCGCTCGCGATCAATTGACACATCCAGTTGAGGTTTATTGAGATAAACGTCGCTGTAGAGACCGTCAAACAGACCCGTCTGCTGAGCCTCGGCTTTGATTTCATCGGCCAGTCGAGCCAACTCAAAAATTTCGGGACCCTGGATCACAATTTCGACAGGGGTAGACGAAAAACCCCTCAACGGGCTCGGTTCGCGGGTGAACGCATCCACGCCCGCAATATGCTCGAGCTTCGGGCGCAGTTCATCGACCAACTCAGCCTGCGAGAGTGATCGGTCGCCGGGCGGGACCAGCTCGGTCATAATCATGCCTTCATTCACCACACCCGGCGCGCCGATGCCCAATGCGATGATCGAGAAGACCTCTCTCGTCTCCGGTCGCGAGTTAGCGATCTCCTCCATCTCTGACTGGTAGCGCTTCATATAGTCGACGGTCGCGCCTTCGGGAGCTCGACTAAAGAGAATCAGGAATGATCGATCGCTCTTTGGGAGCAGCTCTTCATCGACTCGGGTGTACAGGAATGCGCCGAGGATGACCCAAATGACACCCAAAAAAACGACCACGATGACGACTGAGCGGCGCGCCAGAATGAAGGATAGAGCCGACACATAAGCCCCGACCAGTGCACCGATGGCTTTCTCCAGACTTCTTTTCACCAGGCCCTGCTGAAGTCGGGGTTTAACAAAACGCGCACAGAGCATGGGAGACATCGTCAGAGCAACGAAACCCGAAATGATGAGCGCCGACGCAACCGTGACAGCGAACTCACGAAAGAGCTGGCCCGTCATATCCATCATAAAGGCGAGGGGCACAAAAACCGCTACTGCGGAAATCGTTGCCGAGACCACCGCGAAAGCAATTTCGTCCATCCCACGGCGAGCTGCTTCCATGGGCTCCACGCCCGCCTCAACCCAGCGGGTAACGTTCTCCAAGACCACAATGGCATCGTCAACAACCAAGCCGATCGCAAGCGTAATTCCCATCAACGTCAACGTATTGATCGAATAACCCATGAAGTACAAAACAGCGAAGGTGCCGATGATCGATACGGGAATCGCGACGGCGGGGACAATCGTCGCGCGGATACTACGGAGAAAAATGTAGATCACGAAGATGACGAGAATCGCCGCTTGGCCAATTGTCTCCTGCACATCCCGGATTGAGTCTTTGATAAAGCGAGAAGAATCAATCGCGATTTGGAAGTGGAGCCCAGGCTCCAAATCGGCTTGAATCGCCTGGACTTCAGCGCGAACAGCGTCGGCAACCGCCACCGTATTTGCCTTAGATTGCTTAACGACGCCGATTCCGATTCCGCTTTCGCCGTTGAACCGGACATGTTTTCGAGTGTCCTCTGCTCCGGCCATGACGACTGCGATGTCTCGAAGCCGGACAGGGCTGTCGCCTACGTTGGAAATCAACAGCTCCCCGAACTCTTTGGGCGTCTTGAGCTCCCCCAAGCTCCGAACCGTGAATTCTGTATCAGCCCCCTCCACTCGCCCA
>NHEP01000156.1 GCA_002171515.1 bacterium TMED88
CGCCGTGCGCGCTATAAATCATTTCGGCACCAGGCGGCGCCTCTTCGGGGTCGTCGACAAAGATGGCGCCTTTTTTCCGCAGTCCTTCGACAACGTGTCGGTTGTGGACAATTTCATGCCGGACGTACACCGGCTGGTGCGACCGGGAGAGGGCACGCTCGACAATCTCAATGGCCCGATCGACCCCGGCACAGAATCCTCGGGGACTTGCGAGAATAATTTTCACGTCATTTCCCGATTGGTTGGGCGCGTCAGCGCGCCGGCGGCTGCTCCCGCCCCCGGAGAATAGCCGCCCAGGCGGAGGAATCGCCCCCGCCCGGGCAGATCTCGGCGGTGCCGTTAGACTCCCCGGGTTCTATCGAATACGCGATTGCGTCAGCTTGGCATTGGCCGGCCGTTGCCTGCATCGGAGAGAGAGGAGTCCGTGATGTCTGATTTGGAAAAATTTCGTGAGGAAGCGCGAACGTGGCTTGAGCAAAATGCGCCGGAGTCGATTATTGGGGTTCGGTTTTCCGAACTCGATGGCAACTGGGGCGGGCGAAAGGCCGAGTACAGCAATCCCGACATGAAGATCTGGCTTGAGCGGATGGCGGATAAAGGTTGGACGGCGCCCACTTGGCCGACCGAGTACGGGGGCGGAGGGCTCTCGGCCCAGGAAGCCAAGGCTCTGAATCAAGAAATGGCGGCGTTGCGGATTCCGCCGGCTCTGGTGGGCTTCGGTTTGACGATGATCGGACCCACTTTACTTCGTTTTGGAACGGAGGAGCAGAAGCAGGAGCACATCCCCAGGATTGTGCGGGGCGAGATTCGTTGGTGTCAGGGATATTCCGAACCGGGTGCGGGCTCGGACCTTGCCTCGCTGCAGACTCGTGCGGTTCGAGAGGGCGACGAGTTCGTGATCAATGGCACGAAGGTGTGGACGTCCTATGCCGACAAGGCGGACTGGATCTTTTGTTTGGTCCGAACGGACCCCGACGTCAAGAAGCAGGAAGGCATTACTTTCCTGTTGATCGATATGGAAACCACGGGTGTCAGCGTGAGCCCCATTCTTCTCATTAGCGGTAAGTCGCCTTTTTGCGAGACCCACTTTCAGGACGTCAGCGTCCCCGTTCGAAATGTGATTAGTGAGATCAATGCTGGGTGGACTGTGGCGAAGGCCTTGTTGGGTCATGAACGGACCATGATCGCGGATACATTTGGTGCGAGCTCTGGTCGTGGTCAGAAGCGGTCTCGAAGCGTGATGGCCGAGCATGCGATCCGCTATCTCGGTGAACGCGAGGGCGAGATTGCGGATCCTGTATTTCGCGATGAAGTGGCGCGAAACGAGATGGACACCCGAGCTTTTGGGCTGACGGTCCAGCGCGCGAAGGATGCGGCGAAAGCGGGTCATCAGCCGGGCCCAGAGAGTTCGATGTTCAAAATTTACGGCACGGAAATCAATATGCGTCGGAATGAACTGTCTGTACGCATTGCCGGTCCCCAAGCCTTGGGATGGGACGGGCCCGGTTTCGATGAGGAGGAAATCGCGGTGACTCGAGACTGGCTCCGGTCGCGAGGAAACTCCATTGAGGGCGGAACTTCCGAGGTTCAGCTCAATATCATCGCGAAGCATGTTTTAGGGCTGCCCGACTGATTGGGTCCTGTTTTTTGGGTTCAAACTTGATCGCGGCGCTGTGCGTTCGGTCGGCCTAGAGACCGGCAATCGAAGCGTTGTGAGGAGGAATTGGTTATGGAAATGGTGCTCACCGAAGACCAGGAGCTGATCGCCAAGACAGCTCAAGATTTCGTGAATGAGAAGTCACCTATCGCGCGGATGCGAGCTTTAAGAGACGAGGGCGACCCGATGGGGTACTCCCGGGCTCTCTGGAAAGAGATGGCGGAACTCGGCTGGGTGGGGATTGCCTTGCCGGAAAGTGTGGGCGGCGCGGGCATGGGGATGGCCGACTTGGCTGTGGTGGTTGAGGCGCTCGGCCGCTCGCTCGCGCCTGAGCCTTTTGTCTCCTGCGTAGGCCTGGCCGCAGCGGCGGTGGTCGAATTGGGCACCGCGGAGCAGCAGGAGTCTTGGCTGGCGCCTGTCGCGTCCGGCGATCAGGCCATGGCTTGGGCTCACCTTGAGCCCGAAACGAGGTACAACCCGACGGCCATCTCGACAGAGGCGAGGCAGGACGGGGAGGGTTTTGTCCTGAATGGGCGTAAGGTTCAGGTTCTTGACGGCTTCGGTGCAGAGTCTTTTGTCGTCGTGGCGCGAAGCCACGGGTCTTCAGGCGAACTCGATGGCGTTTCCCTTTTCTGGGTTCCGGCAGATGCCGACGGTGTATCAGTGGAAAGGCAAACGCTCCTCGATTCGCGCAACGCGGCCATCGTTCAATTCGATCATGTGAAGGTTCCCCACGCCTCGGTGCTTGGCGAGGCGGGGCAGTCTGGCGAGGCTTTGGAGCGAATTATCGACCGAGGCACAGTCGTGCTGTGTGCGGAAATGCTCGGGGGAATGTCCGAAGCGTTTCGGTTGACGGTCGACTACCTCAAGGAGCGAGAACAGTTTGGGACGCGAATTGGCACTTTTCAGGGTCTTAAGCACCGAGCGGCTCGGGTTTTTATGGAAATCGAGTTGGCTCGGTCTTGTGTGATGGCGGCGGTGCGAGCAGTCGATGAGGGCAATGAAGAAGCGAGTAAGTTGGTCAGCCTTGCGAAGGCTCGATGCTCCGATGCCTATATCTTGGCCGCAAATGAGGGGGTTCAGATGTTTGGCGGCGTCGGCATGACGGATGAGTATGACATCGGCCTGTATATGAAGCGGGCACGTGCTTCCGAGCTCACGCTCGGAGATGCAAATCACCATCGAAAGCGGTGGTCTGGGCTCTCGAATTACTGATGTTTGTGAACCTTAGCCAGATCCGATGAGGGAAAGCTTTCCGTGGACTTGAAACCCGACGAACGCCTGCTGCGGAGCTGTCGCGGGCAGGAGGTTGATCGCCCTGCGGTGTGGCTGATGCGCCAAGCGGGTCGCTACCTGCCGGAATATCGTCGGGTGAGAGAGGGCGTGACGTTTCTGGAGATGTGTCGAGATGTTGAACGCGCGGTGACTGTGTCGCTTCAGCCGATTGATTTAGTCGGGAGCGAGGCGGTGATCATGTTCCAGGACATCTTTACGCCGATTCCTGGGATGGGCGTTGAGGTGGATTTCGCCCCCGGACCCGTTGTGGCGGATCCGATCCGGAGTGCTCGACAGGTGGCGAACCTCAAGGTGCCAGACCCGAACGCCTCCGTCCCTTTTGTTTTCGAAATTCTCCGAGAGCTGCGGTCGCGGACCGCGGCGGCCCACATTCCGGTCTTGGGTTTTGCGGGCGCCCCCTTCACATTGGCCGCCTACTTGATTGAGGGCGGCGGTTCGCGGCATTTCGAGAAGACGAAGCGCCTGCTGTACCAAGAGCCGGACGTTCTTCGAGGCCTGCTCGACAGGCTTGCGGAGATGACAGTCGGTTACCTCAATGCTCAAATCAAAGCTGGTGCCCAGGCGGTTCAGCTGTTTGATACTTGGGCGGGTTTGTTGGGCCGCGCCGAATACCGAGAGTGGGTCCTTCCGTACCATCAGCGCATCATTGAGGGCGTTGATCGCGACGCTGCGCCTTTCATCCTTTACGTGAACGATGGTGCGCATGTAGTGGATGAAATGGTTGAAGCGGGGCCGGACGTGATTTCGTTGGATTGGCGGATTGACCTCTCCGATGTCGCTCGACGTCACGGCGCAGCAGTTTCCCTCCAGGGCAACTTGGATCCACTGGCCTTGTCGGCGCCCCCCGAGCGGGTGCAAGAGAGCGTGCGGCGGATGGTCGAGGACGCAGCTCCGGCCCGAGGACACATCGTGAACTTGGGCCACGGCTGTTTGCCTTCGACCCCTGTAGAGGGCGTGCAGGCTTTCACCCAAGCGGTGCGATCTCTCTAAGGCCTGAGAAAACCTAGCGCTCAGGCTGTAGCGGCCTCGGTCACCATCTGGGCGACGCCCTCAACCCATTCGGGCTCAGCATTGACGCAGGGGACGAGACCAAAGGATTCCCCACCCAGCGAGAGCCAGTCCTCCCGGAGGCGCAAGCCGATCTCTTCGAGTGTCTCGATGTTATCCGCAACGAAAGCGGGGCAGATCACGGCGAGACGGCGGACGCCTCGGTCCCGTAGCGATTGAATGACTTGATCTGTGTAGGGCTGGATCCACGGCTGACGACCCAGGCGAGATTGGAACGCAACGGTGCTCTGTCCTTCTTGAAGTTCGAGGGCGGCGTGGAGCGCTCGACCGGTTGCGAAACATTGGGCCCGGTAGCAGCTCTTCAAGCGCGGTCCGGGGTCGGTACAACAATCAGGGCGGACCAGGCATCCCTCCACTTGTTTGACCTGAGACTCGGGTAGGCCGTGAAAGCTCATCAAAAGATGTTCGGCGTCGATTTCGTCGAGGACAGATCGAGCCAGTCTGGCGGCGCTCCGGATAAAGCCTGGGTGGTCGAAAAAATGTCGAACCGCCACACGCTCGAAAGGCTTTCCGAGCTTGCGTGAACGCGTTTCGACGTGCGCCAGTATTGAACCCGTGCAGGCCTCGGAATACTGCGGGAAGAGGGGGAGGACGATCAAGCGACGAATGCCTCGGTCACTCAAGCGCTGCAAGGCTTCGTCGACGCTGGGTTGCCCGTATCGCATGGCCAGTTCCACAGGCATGGTTTCGTCAAGGGCCGTTTCGACTGCGGCATGAAGCGCGCGCCCGTGGATCATCAGAGGGGAACCTTCTGGCTGCCAAATTTCTGCGTAGGCTGCCGCCGACCGTCGAGGACGCGTTCGAAGAATGATTCCATGAAGGAGCAAGAAGCGGAGGGGGCCGGGCAGGGTCAGAACCCGCGGGTCGGAAAGGAATTCAGCTAAAAACCGGCGGACGGCGGGGGTCGTTGGCGCATCCGGTGTTCCGAGGTTGATGAGGAGGGCGCCTGTCGAACTGGATTGGTTACTCACTTGGGAAGAATGGCACAAGCGCCGAGCTTGTCAGGCGCGGCTCCAGCCGCCCATCCACAAGGAGAGGCCCATGTAGGCGGCGGGGTAAGCGAGGGAAATTTCAACCAAATAGACTTGGGCTGACCATTCCGGGTTCAGTGCGGCCACGCCGACTGCGATGGCCCACAGGACACCGGACCAACTGACTCCGTGACGGAGCCACGGATTTCTGAGTTTGCTGGGATAGATGTACTTCCACGGAATGAAAATGGCGACTGAGAGTCCCGCGACCCAGATGGCGCCGGTCACGGGAGACAGATGAAGGAGCCAGAGGTAGAAGGCCAGCACATTCCAATAGGAAGGCCAGCCGAGGAAGAAGTCATCATCGGTCTTGGCGTCGCGTCGAGAAAAACCAAACGCGCTGGCCACCACGGGTGGAATGACCCAGAAGGTCGAAGGCAGGCTGCCCGCCTGAACCATGAAGACGACTGGGACGATGACGAAATTCAGGAAGTCGACAATATCGTCCATTCGTCGGCCATCGATGCCCGGGGCATGGGTCGTGACACCCACTCGACGAGCGATGGAACCGTCCACGGAATCGATCGCCAGGGTAATGAGCAAGTAGACGGTGGCGTGACTGAGATTTCCCTGGAGGAGCGCCAAGAGTGCGAGCACTCCGAAAACCGCCCCGCTTGCCGTGAACACATGCACCGAGTAGGCGAGCAGGCGTCGGCTCGGATTCTGGGGAGACGTGGGCTCGCTGAAGGGGGGCTGCTCGATGGCGTCCATGGGGATCCCGGCTGGAGGCTTCGTGGGCGGCCCATCAGGGACCGGGCCGGGACAATACCAGAGGACGCGGCCAATCCCTCGTCTATCCTCCCCACTCCGGTTGAAAAGCCCGGAGGAGGGGAAAAACCGGTCGCGTGGCCCGCCACGACGAGGGTCGTGTCCCAGCAGATCGCTGCGGACAGTGCGGCAGAGTGGGGCGCGTGGCGGAGGCAGGATACCCTCCGTGGCCGTGTATGAGTGATGAGCGCACCGAGCGGGGGCAGGGAGGGCGTTTTGCCTCCTGTTCTTCGGCCGGACTTCTGTGGCTTGATTGGGGCGGCGGCCCGAGTGCTTGAGCAAACATGATTTCAGAACGACCGAGGGGAGAGTGGTATGGCGATCAAAGTCGATTTGCCTTCGCTGGGAGAGAGCGTCGTCGAGGGGACTGTTTCTCGGTGGCTGGTCGCCCAGGGCGATTCGGTCGATCTGGACCAGCCGCTCGTTGAGGTCACAACCGACAAAGTGGATGCGGAAATTCCGTCCCCCGCGGCGGGTGTCGTCGTGCGGATCTGTGCAGCGGAGGGAGAGGTGGTCGAGGTTGGGGCGGTTTTAGCGGAGATTGATGGGGACGCTGTGGGGGCATCCCCGGCCGCGCCGGTCACAGAGGAGCGCCCACCCGCCCCGGAACCGGCGGCCTCGCCGGTCGGGGGCGCGGAACCGCTCGAGGATGCCCGGGTGACACCCGTAGCCCGGAGACTGGCGGAGGACGCCGAGATTTCTTTAGAGGATGTGGAGGGAAGCGGGCACGCGGGGCGCATCACCAAAGAAGATGTGCTTCGCCATGCTCGATCGCAGGATTCGCCCTCTTCGACGCCTGCGCCCGCCGCGGCGATGCCGGCCCCGCCTCATGGGCCGAGTGGGGAGACCCGGACAGCCCCAGCGAAGCGTCCCGCACCCCAGCCAGGTTATGCGAACTACTCGATGCAGGAGGGGGATCGGCTCATTCCGATGTCGCCGATGCGACGCATCATCGCGGACCATATGGTTTATTCCAAGCGCACTTCTCCTCATGTCGGGACGGTGGCCGAGGTGGACATGGGGGCGGTGGTCGCGCTCCGGAGCGCCCACAAAAAGGGCTTCGAGGCGGCTCAGGGATTCAAGCTCACCTTCCTCCCCTTCATCGTCCATGCGGTGGTGCGAGCCCTTCGTGAGTTTCCTGCATTGAATGCTTCGGTGTTGGACGATGCGATCGTGGAAAAACGGGACGTCAATATCGGAGTGGCTGTCGAAACAGAAAAGGGGTTGGTGGTCCCGGTTGTGAGAAACGCTGATCGCTTCTCTTTGGCGGGGCTTGCCGCTGAGCTGGATGACTTAGCGGCTCGTGCGCGCTCGCGACGGATTTCTGCGGACGATCTTCAAGGGGGGACCTTTACGGTTTCAAACCCGGGTCGGCAGGGGAACCTCTACGGTTTCGCGATCATTAACCAACCCCAAGTGGGCATTCTTCGGATGGGTGAAATGGTCAAGCGGCCCGTGGTTCGAACGGTGGAGGGTGAAGACGCCATAGTGATTCGGCCGATGATGCATCTGGCTCTTTCCTACGACCATCGGGCGGTTGATGGTGCTCCGGCCAATGGATTCCTTTTTCGAATCCGAGAATCGCTGGAGAGAGCGGATTTTGATCTGTGAATCAGCTCGACAAGTCGCTGGGCGAAATGTCTTGCCCCGAGAGACCGGAAGAGCCGGTTTCGGCTCGCGGGCTCCGACGAACTCTGGCGATTGAGCGCTGGGGGCGCCTGTCGTACGCCCAAGCGCTGGATCGCCAAATGCAGGCGGTGCAGGCGCGTATCGCGGGGCAGGGCCGAGATACACTCTTTCTGGTCGAACACCCCACCGTGGTGACCCTGGGACGTTCCTTCCATGAAGAGAACCTGCTGGTGTCGCGGGAGGCGCTGGCCGAAAAAGGCGTCGAAGTGCACTCGATCGCGCGGGGTGGAGACGTGACGCTGCATACGCCTGGGCAACTGGTGGGATATCTCGTGATGGACCTCCGTGACCGGGGAGAGGCGGACCTTCACGCTTTTGTTCGAAGAATCGAAGCCAGTCTGATTGAAGCCTTGGATACGCTGGGTCTGGCAGGAGCCCGGGTGCCTGGGCGGACCGGGGTGTTTGTTCGGGAGTCCCTGGAGGCGGCCAGGGCCGGCTCGAGTCGAAAAATCGCATCCATTGGGATCGGGGTGAAGCGTTGGGTTTCTTTTCATGGATTCGGTTTGAATGTGACCTCTGATCTCCGAGCTTTTGAGAGCATCGTGCCCTGCGGCCTTGGGGACGTGGAAATGACTTCGGTTCAGCGAGAGCTGCGGTGTGGGCCACTGGGATTGGATCAGCGTGTGAGGGAAGCGGTCGAAGATTCTTTTCTTCGCGAATTCTCGGAGGGGTCATGAGCGAGACGGGTTCTGCGGCTGAATCGGGACCGCCGCCGCTCCGTCCTTTTGGCCTCGTTTTGCATCGGAATGGGGTCTGGAGTCACGAAGGGCAGCCCATCCTCAACCGCCGCCTGCGCGAGCGCTTTGACCAGTCGGTCGCCTACCTCCCCGACGAGCAGAGTTACATCGTTCAGGTGGGACGGTTTCGCGGCTTGATCGAAGTGGAGGAAACCGGTTTCTTTGTGCGTGCCGTGGATCTGGTTCGAGGTGAGGTGGCGCTCTCCGATGGCACTCGAGAGCCTCTGGAGGTCTCGACGTTGACCCTCTCTCCGTCGGATGGCGCTTTGGTGGCCCGCGTAAAAATGCCCTTGGAGGCGGCCGGTCTTCCTGCACGTTTCTTTCATGGCCCCCAAGCTGAGTTTCTGTCGGCGGTGGATTTCTCTGCCAGGGGAAGAGTGGGCGTTCTCATCGCGGGCCACTGGCAGGAATTGCCTCTCGGGTTGGCTTCCCAACTGGCCGATGATTGACTCCGGGCGTCCATCGCGTTACCTCCTCGAAGCGGGAGCATGGCGCCCACGCTCATTTGAGCGACCTCGGCGGCGTAGCCAAGTGGTAAGGCACGGGCCTGCAAAGCCCTGATCATCGGTTCGAATCCGATCGCCGCCTCCACTGGCCCTCCACTGGCCCGCAGGCCTCGGCCGGTCGCACTGACCGTGTGAAGGGTCTTTCGAAGGGCCGGGGTTGATCAGGCCTCGGCATGGAGATCCCCAAGGGTATTTGGCGAACGGTTTGTCGGGATCGGACAAATCATAGACAAAACACTTGTAAGTAACTGATTTATAGCGTCATTCTGAGTTTTGTCTATTTCTCGAGACGGGCTGGGGGGCCGATGCGCGTCTTTTTTTGGAATTGATATTGATTTTCAATTCTTATCACTCATAATTCAAAGGCTAATCAAATCTCGTTTCGCCCGCACGGCAACGCATTCATCCAAAGAAGTGAAAAACCGGAAAAAACCCGCCATGATGGTCTGCCACTGCAACGGAGTCTCTGACCGCGCCATCCGGCAAGCGGTGCGTAACGGCGCAACCACGCGCTCCGAGGTGGCGCGGGCCTGTGGAGCGGGCTCTCGTTGTGGTGGGTGCTTGCGCACCGTCAGCGAGTTAATTCGCAACGAAGGGGCCCATCGCTCCGACCGCGGTCAGGATCAAGCGCCGGCACCGACCTCCAATTCCTGACCGAAGGCTCCCTTCAGGTTGGCCTGATGGCCTAGTCGTGTCGGACCGTTGGATGCGCGGGAACTGAATTCGATATTCAGGACCGATTCGCCTTTCCGCTGTTTGTGCTTCATCCTTCAGGGTGAAAGCAGGGCGCGGCCCGTGGATCGGTTTCGCGGAATCGCCTCGCCTGAAGTGGGAACCGGGGAGGAATCATGCAGGGCAATGAGCAGGTCATCGAAGCACTCAACGAGATCCTGACCGCGGAGTTAACCGCGATTAACCAGTATTTCATTCATCATCGGATGTGCGAGAACTGGGGATTCCTGCGTCTGTCGAGCAAGAAACGCGAAGAGTCCATCGAAGAAATGAAGCACGCCGACGAGGTCATTGAGCGGATTCTGTTCCTTGATGGCGTCCCGAATATGCAACGGCTCTCGCCTGTGCGTGTCGGAGAAGATCCAATCGAACAGCACCGGCTCGACTTGGCGCTCGAGCTCGACGCCGTGGAGCGTCTCAATAAGGCGATCCTGCTGGCTCGTGAATTGGGGGATAACGGCACGCGGGAGCTTGCAGAGCGGATCTTGGTTCAAGAGGAAGAATCAGTCGACTGGCACGAGGCGCAGCTTCACCTCGTGGAGCAGGTGGGTCGAGAGGGCTACCTCGCGGAACAGATGAACCCCTAAGGAAGCCGGGATCAGCGAAAAGGGGACGGAGCCTTTGGGATCTACCCCGCTGTTCGTCCCTTCACTTCGAGCTTGCGACCCGACGGGTTGAAGATTGAAGACTGTGCCCAGCCGCGTCGCGTGGTGAAGAGTTGGAAAGACGTCCACAGCACGCCTAAACCATAACGGACCGACCTTTGGAAGTTGATGGATGAAGCTTCCTCAAAGTAGGCGGCCGGGCAGGAGACCTCGCCGATCTCAAATCCTGCGTGCAGGATTTGGGCCAGCATCTGGTTGTCAAAGACGAAGTCGTCGGAATTCTCCAGCAGAGGCAGGGCTTCGAGAACCTCCCGGGTGAAGGCTCGATAGCCGGTGTGGTATTCGGACAGTTTCGCATCACACAGAAGGTTCTGGCTCGCGGTCAACAGCCGGTTCGCAATATATTTATAGAGAGGCATCCCGCCTTTTCGGGCGCTTCCGCCCAGAATGCGAGAGCCGAGAACGACATCAAACGGTCCGTCTGTCAGCATGCTGATCATGGCGGGAATCAGCTTCGGTGTGTACTGGTAATCCGGGTGAAGCATCACGACGACATCCGCTTCCAGCTCAAGCGCCGCCGTGTAGCAAGTCTTCTGGTTCGCCCCGTAGCCCCGATTACTTGGGTGAACGAGGGTGTGGAGGCCAAGCTCGCGGGCCACCCGGGCGGTTTCGTCTCGACTGGCGTCGTCAGTGACGACGACTTCGTCGACAAGATCGAGGGGCACTTCACGGTAGGTCTTTTCGAGGGTTCTTTCGGCGTTGTAGGCCGGCATGACAACAACGATCTTTTTTCCGTGGAACACGGCGGGTTTCCTCGTGGGTAAGGTCTGAAAAATCCTTGCAGGGCCTGCGCGCAGGACCAGTATACTGTTTACGCGGCGGTCCACGCCCGGATGGCGGAATGGTAGACGCGGACGACTTAAAATCGTCTGGCTTTATGCCGTGCAGGTTCGAGTCCTGCTCCGGGTACCCCCCCCCAAGGCGCCTTGATTTGGATGAGCGCATTTCACTTTCGAAGAATCAAAGACTCTAGTCGGAGTGCTGAGCGAGGACGCGCTCTCGCACTCCGTCCGTTTCCAAAAGGTCTTCGAGGGCGTCTTCGTCCAGAAGGGTGATCCTGGAGTAGCCCACATCGGGCTCTCGGATCTCTAGACGGTAAATTTCCCGGGGTGTGGAGAAAACCTGGCGAAGCCGAAGGGATTGGTCCGGCCCGCCGTCTAGTATCTGCAGTCGCAGGGAATCCACGATTCGTTGGCCCCGCCCGAGGTCGAGACAACCCATGCCGATCTCTTCGCTGCGGGAGCCTCGACTTCGGTAGCTAAGTTTGTAAGTACCGGACGGTTTCATGCTGCCTCTAGGATAACGGCCGGAACCCGCACGCTTCAAGCATTTATGACCGCTTGTTGGCCGCTGGCTTCAGGGAGTCCATCTGCACCCGGAATCATTCATTGCCATCCTTCTCAAGGCGAAATCCCGGGCGGATGGGAGAGTTTGACTTGACTTTTACTCGATTAGGCTTCTTCGATCTCGCGCTAGGCTCCTGGCGTCGGCACACCATATCGGCATCGGCCCTCGCGCGGTCGAATTCGTTTGAGGTCATACAATGAGCGGCGCAAAGCGGGGGGCGGGTCGGAAGAGCGTTCACCGCCCGGCGGTGGAGGTCCTGACGGGTCAACACGTCATTCGTGCGGCGCTTGATTCGGAAAACCGAAAGCTGGAGCATCTGTTTGTTCGCGAGGGACCGAGATCGCCCGAAGTTCTTGAGTTGGTCAAGCGAGCTCGCAGTCGAGGCTTGGACGTTTCGGAGGTGCCCCGCAGAAGTCTCTCCGACCGTTTCGGCTCCGAGCCGGAAGAGGTCTACCAGGGGATTGTGCTGGAGGCCGGCCCGCTTCGGACGCTTTCGACCGTTGACGCACTCATCGGGCCAGATCGCGAAAGCCCGTCTGAAGGTTCCGGGAAGAGGGAGATCGTCGTCGCCCTGGACGGGGTTGAGGACCCGAGGAATCTTGGGGCCATCGCGCGGGTGGCAGAGGCCGCCTCGGTTCTGGGGCTGCTCCTGACGGATCGCCGGTCAGCTCCCCTTGGGAATGTTGCGTCCCGAGCCAGCGCTGGGGCCATTGAGAGACTTCGGGTCTGCCGAGTTCCTAATCTGAATCGGGGACTCGATGGGCTGAAGAAGTCAGGTTTCTGGGTGATCGGCGCCGATGCGGCGGGAGAGCAGGATCTGTTTGGGATGCCAGACAAGCTGCTAACCGGGCGGGTCGCAGTGGTGATGGGGGCTGAAGGAAAGGGCCTTCGCCCTTCCACTTTGAAGAAAGTGGATCATCGAGTTCGTATCCCGATGCAGGGGGAGGTCGGGTCCCTCAACGTGTCGACCGCAGCGGCAGTGATCCTCTTCGAATTACTGCGCCGAGAGTCGGTTCGGGACGGACGGATTGACCCAGGGCGAAGCCGGTCAGACCCGTAATCCTGCGGGGGGCCAGGCGGGAGGACCTGATTCGAGGTGTGTTTAAAAACACCCGTCCCTGGTCGAGAAAAAGAGAGCCCTCCCCGGAGGTTGCCGAGGGAAAGGGCTCGGGTATATTCTGCGCGTCCGCGAAGACGCTGGCGTAGCTCAATTGGTAGAGCACCGGATTTGTAATCCGAAGGTTAAGGGTTCGAGTCCCCTCGCCAGCTCCATTTTCCCAGCCTTGTTTTTCATCGAGGCAACTGAGGAGGAAGGGGCTGGTCGAGAGGCTACAGGAATCGTTCGCCCTCGGATCGGCGGGTCCGTTTGCAATGAGCGCCAGACGGTGAAGCGGCAATCAGCGGGAAGCGGGCCGGTCATTGGCCACCCGAGAGTGCGGAGGGAAAGAAGAGCGGGCTGAGCGATTGGGTGAGAGGAGATGAGAGTCGCACCATCCGGTTTGTTCTCGGAGACGATTCTCTGCACCCATGCTGGCCTCATGATTTTGATGAGGAGAGGTACCGAAGCGGCCAACCGGGGCAGACTGTAAATCTGCTGGCTTATGCCTACGGAGGTTCGAATCCTCCCCTCTCCACCATTTTACAAAAGCAAACGCGTCGACTCCGTTCGATTGAATCAGTCACGGGTCGTGTGAGTGTCAAAAACACAGAGGCGGAGATCACGGGCGGCCCAAGATCCGGCATCACGAATCAGGGCAACTCATTGAGGGCAACTAAGCTGCGGCCGTTTAACGGGCGCGATAAAAAAAGTCATGCGGGAATAGCTCAGATGGCTAGAGCACGAGCCTTCCAAGCTCGGGGTCGCGGGTTCGAGCCCCGTTTCCCGCTCCAATGAACGACCTGCTGGGCGTTATGAAAGGCAGAAGAGAGATCAGAGTGGGTGGCAGCATTCACCTCGCTGCAACCAAGTTCGCCGCTCAACCAGAGCGAGCAATGAGAGGGTTTTGGCTCACGTAGCTCAGGTGGTAGAGCACGTCCTTGGTAAGGACGAGGTCAGCGGTTCAAGTCCGCTCGTGAGCTCCAGGACGACGAAAGCAACGCAGAAGTGTCAAAAAGGCTGAGCTTGGGGAAGGCAGAAGACCCGAGCGGGACATGAGCCGGGCCAAGCCCGGCCCTACAGATTCGAGACAGAGAAAAAAAGGACGAGGATAAGCATGGCCAAGGAGAAGTTCGAGCGGACAAAGCCCCATGTAAACGTGGGGACCATCGGACACGTCGATCACGGTAAGACGACGCTGACTGCAGCAATCACTCAGCGTCAGGCCTCGAAGGGCTTGGCGGACTTCACGCCTTTCGATCAGATCGATAAGGCGCCGGAAGAGCGTGAGCGGGGGATTACGATTGCGACGTCTCACGTGGAGTATCAGTCTCCGACGCGTCACTATGCGCACGTGGATTGTCCTGGCCACGCGGATTATGTGAAGAACATGATCACGGGTGCGGCCCAGATGGACGGTGCCATTTTGGTGGTTTCGGCAGCAGATGGTCCGATGCCCCAGACGCGTGAGCACGTTCTTTTGGCTCGTCAGGTGAACGTTCCGAACATCGTGGTTTTCCTGAACAAGGTGGACCAGGTGGACGACGAGGAACTTCTTGAGCTGGTGGAGATGGAAGTCCGCGAGCTTCTTTCTTCTTATGATTTTCCGGGCGATGACATTCCGATCGTAAAGGGTTCGGCTCTGAGCGCGTTGGAGAACTCGTCGGATGATACGACGAACGCTTGCATTGATGAGCTGATGGAAGCTCTGGACTCGTATATTCCGGAGCCGGAGCGTGCTCTGGACAAATCCTTCTTGA
>NHEP01000157.1 GCA_002171515.1 bacterium TMED88
CTCTGCGGATGTAGGCCCACTCACTGAGCAACCAACAGACCCCAGCCCGCTGCCGCGCACATCAGAGCTGGTCGAGCTGGGTTCCGAATCCGCGAGTCCAAGCGGATACCTCACTCACCGCATCTGCGAGAGGCCCATGCTGGTACGGCTCGAGACGGTGACGGAGGAAGACTACTTACGGCTGCAGACGGTGACGGAGGAGGACTACGCACCCCCCGGGGAGCTGGTGGCTCCACGCGCACCAACGACTGCAGACTCTCCTCCACCGGGCGCGGCGCACCATGCTGGCGACGCGACCCTCTGGCGCACTCCAACGGAGTACAGTGCGGTGGGCGGCGACGACCCAACACCGAACGCGGACCGACCGCTGCTCTCGGACGTCCCTGTTTCGGAGATAGTCGAGACTGAGCCAGCTCCCGAAGAGGAGGAGACTCCCGCTCCGCCGATACGGGTCCGTCAACGGGTGCTGGTGCCTGCGACTGAGTGGCCCGACGAACCACACCCTCGCGGATTCGATTTCTGGCCTGGGATCACCACCAAGGTTTGCACCGACCAGTCGGGAAACCGCTGCTTCTACGTCAAACTCGACGACTGGCCCGGCCGGGCCCTCCTCGAAGCCGGAGTGCTGATCCCAGAGCTTCCGGCGGACGACGACGCGATCGAGAGCGGAGACCCCTCACAGGACGAGGAGCCGCTCATACGCAACGATCCCGCTACCGAAAACGATCCCGCAGACCCCGCACCGCCGCAAGATGCGGACTCCGACGGAGACGCCGGCAGCGAGGGCCAAGACGGCGAAGAGGAAACGGATCCTCTCGACCCTGGCGACCTGCTAGACGACGAGTCGTCGGTCGGCGACACCATTCAAACCGACCGCCGCGCTCCTCGTCGCAGCAGTGGCACGGGCGTGCCCGACGGCGACGACAGCAACGCCATCCACTTGTGGCTCGCCATCTCGTGCCAGTCGCTGCTAGGCCCAGCAGAGCCGGATCACCTGGCAACCACTCTCCTTGTGTACGCGCGGGACGCGGCCCCCTGTGTGGACGACTCAAACCTGATCTCTATGCAGGTGATGGTCCCCCCAGGGGCAGATCCGCTCGAGCTCTTCGTAAACCGACGGAAGGTCACCGATATGGTCTCCGCATCGGAAGCGAATCCTTCCCCGCGCGCCCTCGTCGCTGATGGCACCGCCGCGCTCCCGCGACGAGCGCTGGTGGCGGTGTTCACAGCGCACGGACTGGCTGGACGGGTTCTTACGCCATCAACTCCGAAATGGCTAGACATTTCGGGTCGCCCCGTCGACGACGCGATGCGACGACTTCGAGCCGTCGAGGGCGACCTCTCGGTGGTGCCTCCGCTCGCCTCGCCGCACATTCCTGTGCAGCCTCAGGGGCGAGCAGAGGTGGTCGTGGAAGACCCACTGGCCGCGCTCCGCCCTGGGCGAACCAGCACAATCCGGCCGCGGGCACCACGCCCGGCCGGACTGCCACCTCCAACGCGCGCCGCTTCGACCATCGCGGCGCCAGCTAGAGTCTACGCGCCAGGAGATATCGTGGGCGTAATCGCTACTCAAGGGGCGTCCCCGTGCGCTGCCACGGTCAAAGCCGTTTCGGCCGACGGCAGCATATGCGTGGAAGTCCCAGGAGCAGGGCTGATGCTGGTAGATGCTTCTCGACTGTTCGAGGCACCTGCCAGACAGCCCACGATTAACGTTCCGGCATCGCCAGCATGGGACCCTACTCAGACACTGCTGACCACGCTGGCAGCAGAGTCCGGCAGTGTCTGGGGAGGGGCGCAGCGCACCCGCGAGAACGACCTGCAAAAGCGCGCTGGTCTCCCTCCGATCACGCCGGAAGATGAGCTAGCCGGACTAATGCTGCAAGTCATATACGGGTCCTCTGACCCCCGCGATGACTCCTCGTTGCTACCATTCTCTCCCGCGCACATGCAATACGAGGCGGTGGTCGCTCTTATCAACGATGGCCACTTCCACATGGGCGAAGCCGACGCAGACAGCGTGCACAGACCCTACCTCTCGCCGTACATGGCGTACAACGCATCTCGAGGCGCGTGGGGGCAGGGGGCCATCGGTCCCGACTGTCCTTCGAACGGTCTCCACACGTTCGCGTCGCGCGACACCCCTCGAATGCCCATGACGTCCACGGAGTTCGAAACACACTACGCGATCGTTCGCGACCCCGTCCAGCGGTACGAGGCCGCGAAGACATGCCCTCTCTCCCAAGCAGCGTTTCGCAAAAGAGTAGCCAAAGCCGCGCTCCCATATGGACGAAACTTTGTCATACGCGAAGCCTTCTCTGGCCTGTTGGCATTCTTCACCGAGGCGTACGGCCCCGGCGCCAAAGTCTATCACGACCGCGCGCTTCGAGACTTCGACGTCTTTTGCGAGCGAACGTGGCGCGAAGAGGACCCGGCCTTCGACGATTACGCGAAGGTGATCGCGAAACTGGAAATCGTCGTGGACAAGGTCCGCACGCGAGCGAGCGCCGTGGTCCAGAGGATGCAGAAGACTCTCGGCCGCGGGCTCGACGCCCTAACATTCTTCGAGAAGCTCCGCGGGTACATGCACAACTACCCATCCGCTCAACAAGACTGGGCGGAGGAAGTGTCCATCAACGTGGGGAGAGACCTCACCGCTGTGTGGAATCGAGACACTCAACTCGAGCTCCGCAATCTTAAGTGGAAAGCGGTTCGCGACAGCGCGAGTGCTGCGCGCCGCCACGCAGTCGGCGGCGCAGACGGCGTCAGCGGCGGACCATTCGTCGTCGGTACGCACCTGAACGCAATTCCGGGCGTAGAGCATCCCCAGCCGCCATTGGCACCAGTCCCCACGCCGACACTCGCTGCAGAGTATCGCGTCCCAGGCTCGGTCCAAGGCGCGGCCCTGCGCGAGCTGGGCACGCTGTGCGGCGACGCCGAGAAGTGCATGCGCCACTGGTGCCACGACGGCTGCGACCAAAACACAAATGGCTGCCAGCGCCAGCACGTGCCGGTTCCCTCCAAAATCGCCAAGGCGAGTTGGAAGGGCCTCTCGCACGAGACACGATGGTGGCTCGCCTCGAAGGGCGGCCTCAAGACGGATCCGCTACTCGACATGCGCGCCCGCGAACGAGTAATCAAGTCAGTCAAGAAATATCTGACACTCAAGGACGCATCGGCGCACCGCTCGCCAGATGCCCAGCGCGCACCAAACAGGAAGGTCCGCTTCAAAGAGACAACGCCCGACGACCCAGTCGGCGCTCGAGGCAACCGGAGCGTGGAATCGCAGCAGTACCAGCGACGCTTCGCACACCGCGACTGGGGAATTCGCGAAAAGCGGGCCCAGGCAGCCAAACAGGACGCCTCCAACACACAGAATGGGCCCACGTCCAAGGTGTCACAGACTGCTGCTCGCCGGGCACGAGAGATGGGCCTAGACCCCACGAAGGTCACGCCGCTCGACAACGATCTGATCGGGATCCTCGACCCGCCGGTCACTTGGCTGGACTTCCAGGCGAACGCGACTCCCAGGCAGATCGAAGCCTCGCGACAAACGCTCGCGCTGATTTCGCCTCGCCGCATCCGCGCAGCCGCAGCGCTACGAGACCGCCCTCTAGCTACTGCGCTCGCTCTGCGACAAGGCGAGGAACTCAAAAAGTGCCAATGGTCAGTCGACATGCGGCACGTGACACTAGCCACGGCGCTCGAGCTGGTCCTCGCAACCACACAAAAGAGCTGGCAATGCGAAACGCTGGACAAGGCCTTGTCGGACGCATTGCACATGGTCGCTACCGACTCGACGACTCAGGTCATGCGAGAGGCGCGTCGAGCGTTGAGGTGCGACACCGTGGCTCCGTTGCTCCGAGTGCAGCCGCGCTCCTCGCCGGTGGGCTCCGACACGGGCCTTCCAGACCTACCGGACGAAAACTATTTCACCTACCACTCGCACGAATTCGGGATTATCGACTACGGATCGATAATCGCGACGCCGCGTGGACCACGAGCAAACAGCTGCTTCCTGCTATCGGTAGCCACGGCGCTGGCCGGGGTACCGCCCCGCCGCGCAACCGACAAGCGCGCGGGCGCGCTGGCACACACGATGGCGACCGACATGGCTCGCCAAGCTACGATGTACTTAGCCGAAAACGCAACGAGCACTGATACGCACATCACGCTCACGGAGGCCAAAATCATCGAAAGCGCTCACAGCATCACTCGGATGGACCACAAGCTCACCAGGGCCACATTCGAGTGCTTCCCGCCCGCCCAATGGCCCGCACAACGCGGCCTTGTGATCCTGTGCCGAGCTGAACGCCATCACCCCAGGCTGTCCATAACGGTACTCCTCTCGCCCGAGGCGAACCTGACACAGCCTTTCGAGTATAGCTGGGTCTTGAACGAGGCGCACCACTCGTTCTCCGCGTTCCCGCTCACGTGTGGAGACACGATGAGCTGGGTGCGCGGGCGGCAGAGGGACGGCGACACGGTCCTCGTGCGGCGGGTACGTGGCTGGCAAGAGTGCCTCCGCCGCGCGCGCGACCCTGCGTCCCACGAGCCTCGAGACCGCAAGGACGCGCTATTGAAGCCCTGCAAGCTGAGCGACACTTGCAAGCGGGGCGGCGCACTGGCTGTGCTGGTAGACGACGCAAAGGGAGATATGCCGTCCGAAGAGCTACCGCTGGACTTTGACCTGGCGGTCCAAGACCCGAGCCTCTTGGCGGCCACGTCCTGCGAAAACGTCCCGGACGTGCCCATGGGCTCTCGCTCACCCGAATGGCTCGCTTCGGACGACAAGGTAACCCCAACGGCTGGTGAACTACTCGGAAAGCTGCGTGCACTTCCGCTCAAGAACACGCGCTACGAGAACGAGGACGCCATGTTCGAATGCGACGCAGCGTGCCTCGAATCGGTACGAGCAGTCATCGAACACCAACTAGAGTGCAGACAGGCTAGTGAGCGGCACGCGAAGGAAGGTGCTACGCACCAACCGGAGTTCACCGATGCACACGCCCTCACAAAGGCAATCAAGCTAGCGAACTCCGCTCTAGTGGCGTGCACCTCGACCGAGCGCTTAGCGCATGTGCATCGCGACATGCTCCAGGAGATCGGTAATCCTGTACTGGATCCCGCGCGAATGGAGCGTCTAGTGCAGCACTCCGAGCCGTACCGAGCTGAGTACTTGCGTACCCTAGCCGACCACGGGCTAGACCTCCAATCGTTCGCCCCAGAGGACCATCGCTACGACGGGAAAACGATGCCAACGTTCAAAGATGCCGCCCCGGCAATCATGAAGGCAGTCTGCGAAGACTACCGCGCGTGTGCAGTCGTGCCGATTCTGCCCAAAGAGTGCGGCGCGGCCGCGGGCAACCTCATATCAGCGGGACTCGGCGGCGTTCCGAAGAGAGAGTTCGGCAGGGTAGTCCCAGGCAGCTACCGAGCCATTGTGGGCGCCCACAAATCCGCGAATCCCTGGACGTCCAAGTACCTCTACCCCAGGCTAGAGACGCCGGACCCCAAGGATCCCGTGCGACGGATGATGCGCCTGAGAGAGTTGTATCCCGCACAGGTGAAGATCCAGGCGACTCTGCGGGACGCATCGCGGTTCTTCAAGAGGATTCCGATCGAGCCTTCGTCCGTTCGCGAGGTCACGATCAACATTCCCCAACAAGGAGCGTTGCCAGCGTTCACGCTTATCTCGTTCGTGGGCCAGTTCGGACTCACGGGGCTACCCGGCGCGAGCAGCCCCATAAGCGCCGCTATATCCAGCCTGGTGGGGTCCTACTGCCCAGACGACCCCATCCTGAACGGGCCCTACCCGTTGGAATGCTACACGCACATTGACGACGCGGTTTTGGTTGAGGCGCGAGTCGGAGTGGCGCGACAGCCTCTGGCAATCTCGCTCCTCGAGGGGGCGATGCGGGGACTCGCGCCCGACGCGGTCAGCCCCAAGTACGACAAGCCATTCGGCGACCAGTGCTATTTTTGGGGACTTGATCACGACCTGTCTGGGCCTAGCCCCACCGTCGGCATCGCGCCTGCCAAGCTGGAGGTGGCCATCGAGAAACTCAGCAACTGCGCATTCGATCGAGGCAGCACGGCCGTGCGCATGACCGAGCTGCGTTCTCTTTATGGCTCCCTCGAACACTGGAGTCTAACGTCCGCAGCCGGCCGGTGCCTGCTCTCTAGCATCAGCGGCTTAGGCGACTCAGGCGAAACCCACGCGTCCCCGAGCGGCACCCCGTCCGAGGTACGAGAGTGCTGGGTCCGCTTTTGGGTGGCCATCGAGATCCTACGTACCCTGTTCGTGACGGACAAGGGCGCCGCGTTCACGCTCGACGCGCGCTCTCCGATGCTGGCAGCCGTTTCTCCGGGAGAGCGGCTGGGGCTGAGCGGCGAACGAGACGCCCTCGTTCGTCTCGGCGGAGATGCGGTCCCAGGACTGGTGGGCACGGTGAACTGGACTGCGCGCGAGTGGAGCGCGTGGCCCGTCCTGCCTGCGACGCGGGAACGCCTTCGCGAGCTCGCCCGCGCGCTGGACTCGCCTCCGGACGGGACCACGGCCGTCCCGGGCGACGCGTATGCTCCAGATAGTCCTGACAATCCAGAGTTCATCATCGCGATTTACGAGCTCCTATGCATACTGGCGCTCGTCTCCGATAACGAGAAGCGTCGCAAAGACTCATGGCGAGGTCGCCTCGTCATGTATGTCAGCGACAACACCAATGTGAGATCTTGGCTGACGAAGCGAAAGCCTCATAACGCCTTGGCCATCTACATCGTCGCCGCCATATGCAGCTTCGAGCTCAAGGGTGGCTACTCTCTGTTCGTCACCTACGCCAGCACTCACGTGAACGAGGTGCCGGATCAGATAACACGGATTCTCACGGTTGCGCCTGATGGGTCCCTGAGCGGTCTGCAGGACCTCGACGTCTTCCTCGCGGGCAAGGGGATGCACCTCTTCACGCAAGTGGACATGGGCAACTCTGCGCTGGAGCTGCTAGCTCCGCTCACCGACCTCTACGGTGCAGCGCGCCTGTGCGCTAACGCTCCTGCGAAGGTTGCACCGGTGCTGGAGGAGCCAGACCCAGGAATAGGCACGCCTCCGAAACGCACCCAGACGGACCCTTCGGAGGAAATACGCATAATCGAGCCCGCCGCCGGAACTGGCCAGCTCTCAGCGGGACTTCAGCGCCTCGGATGCCGGGTGGTTGCGCTCTGGGAGCCGAAGCTACACGCGCAGCAAGTACTTCGGCAGCGGCACCCCGAAGCCCAGATCTACGGTAAAATCGCCGACCAATCGGGCGTGGCGAAACTGGCTCCCATCGACATTCTCACTTCGGGGCCCCCATGCCAGATCTGTTCATCATCGAACCCCCACGCGCGGGGATTGGTCGATACGCGAGCATACGTCCTGCCGACGGCCCTCCGCCTAATTCCGCAAGTAAGCAGAATCTTAGAGCTCGGAGACCGGCGCTTGCCGTCCCTGATCGTATCCACAGAGTATATCCCCAATATACTGCGCCACCACGATGGGGCGATCTGGAGTGCCTGGTTGGA
This sequence comes from bacterium TMED88, assembly GCA_002171515.1. Classification (GTDB taxonomy): domain Bacteria; phylum Myxococcota_A; class UBA9160; order UBA9160; family UBA4427; genus TMED88. The sequence continues at coordinate 7,555 of NHEP01000157.1, forward strand.
CTGGTTCGAGGAGCAAGACATGGCAGTTCAGGCATTCTACCTGCATGCTAGCTACTATGGCGACCCCACTACGCGTCAGCGCCTCCACGTCGTAGCTCAGCCGAAAGATTGGCTGAAGGAGATCGGGCCAATGGAGCCGCCGACGCCGTGCGCCACGCCACCGCCGTGCCTCTATTCGCTGCTCGAACCTCCAAACGAAATGCCTCCATCGCACGATATCTGTGACATCGACGACCCTCGATTCACGCCTGACGTTGGCCCTGAGATATCTGGCTGGCACCAGCACAGAGTGGGCTGGTACCAGGACTCGCAGGCTCCGGACGGGCCCAAACGCCGCCCAGTTTGGTCGTGCGAGCACCCGGCGCACACGGTACGCGCGTTCGGAGACGGCTCGTGGGACCGTACTGGTGACTGGTCGTCTGGTGGGCCAGGTGCCAACCTGTACGCCGACTATCGCGATGGCCACCGCAAGGTGTTCGCCCTTTCTCAGCACGCGTGCGCGGCGATACAAGGGGTGCCCATCGCGGCGCTCCTCGAGAGCGGCCCGATCCCAGCTCCTGGCGAGGAGCTAGCGGACAAGGAACACTTGCTGATGAAGCAAGTTTACGATCTCGCCGGCAACGCCGTACCCGCAGGCATGGCAACCGCTATGGCTGGGGTTGTAGTCCGCCAAGCGCAGCGCATGCGCCAACGAGCTCGAATCTATGCTGACAACCCCGAAATGGGGCCAGCGTACTTTGCCTTCGTCAGATGGCGCCACCTCGTTCACCCTCACTCGGTCAAGGATCTGCGACCCGCCTCGCCGTCCGAGGCCGTTCAGGCCCCGCGCACGGGAGACGCTCGCCTCACCGACCTTGCGTGCATGAAGGATTTGGCGTACCGTGGATTGCACCGTGGTCTGAAGCTCAACGCCAAGTCGGCTCCCGGGCCACTCACACGCGTCCGAGCGGTGCTAGAGGCCAACCGACCGGCCTACCCGACGCCACCAACGGCGCCCGATGTACCGATCGGCCCTCCAGACCCGAACACACCGCATGGCGCTAGAACTGGACCTGGGGCATCGCGCAAAGCGCGAGAGGCTCTACTCTCTCGCGAGGTGTACGAGTCGAGCCTCGCCCTTGCCCCAGAGATTGCTGCACTCGGAGTCTCGGCAGAGACGCGAGAGAGCTACGCGAGAGCGTGGACGATGTGGAAAACGTTCTGCTCGCTCACTAAGTCGCCGGTGGGCCCGGTCTTTACCGACCAGGATGACCCAGCCGCCATCGACGAGGCCTTGTTGGCATACGCGATCTCGGAGGTCACCCACCACGGCAACCGATGGGGATCTGCTCGAGCTAAAGTCGCAGCAATCTGCCACTACCACCAGACGCATCACGCGTTCGACGTGCGATCGAAGCTCAAACGCTACCCCCTAATCGCCCGCACGCTCGCACGCGAGGCAGCACGGCTTCGAACGCCGGAGATGCCGATACGTATGCCCTTCATGACGCTGATGAGGCAGTCGCTGCTGCTCGATCTCTTCGAGCACTCGCTTCTATGGTCCGCGCTCGCGCTGGGATTCTTCTACCTCTTAAGAGTCAGCGAGTACGCCTACACCACTCACAAGAAGAAGAACTTTCCGCTCCAGGACGCGGATCTGCGGCTGTACGACGACTCGAACAACGTCATCCCGTGGGCGGACGCCACCCCGGAGCAGCTGCGCGAAGCCACCGAACTCGTAATCATTCTACGATTCGGCAAGACTCACACCTCCGGAGAATGCGTTGCGCTCTCCTCCGGTAAGAGCGGCTCGGTGGTATGCGTTGTCGACGCAGTGATCGCACACGTGCTCTCTCGCAGGAAGCACCGGATCGCCTACTCTGCTAACGCGACGTTCCTTCGCCGGCGCCCCGGCGCAAAACCGATCCTCCACCGATCGGAGGTCATGGACTTCATTCGAGTCACGGCCACGGCGATGGGAGAGGACCCAGACCACTACGGCACTCACGGCCTGCGCATCGGCGGCCGATCCACGCAATCGGCCGCCGGCGTGCCGCGCGAATTCACGAAGACGCACGGACGCTGGCGCAGCGACTGCGACCTCATCTACAACTGGACTTCACGGTCCTACGCGAAAAAGGTCGCTGCCATGATGGCAGCGACCGATGGCGAAAACGACGCACAACTTCGCCAACACCTCCACGAGCGCCGTTCGGCCGACCACACTCGACGCTCTGAGGTACAGAAACTGCTAATGGGAAACTGAATGCTGGAACCACTCCACATTCAAGGTAACCTATTGTTGTTTCTAATTACCCACCTTCCATTTACCAAGAAATACGAAAGAGAGAAAACCCGAGACAAAATTACGATGCAGAGATAACTGCAAAGTGTTTTGTAGCGGGTGAGATGGATGATGTAATTCGATGGGATTATACGCGATCAATCACGCTCTACGCCGGGATGATACGCGATCACGCTCTACACCGAAACGAACACGATCAACGACCGATCCACGAGAGTCCAAACACGGACCAACACGCAGCCAGGCCTGCAGACCACCACACGTACTCTTACATCACACCATCGTCATCTCTCGTTGCATGGCGCCACCGCCGCTCGTGCGTCTCGTGGAACGCTCCGGCGTTTGCACGCAGATGTCATGGGGAAAACGGGGTGAATCCACAACAGAGCGCGACGTCGAGCACGGCACCGCACGCTCCGCGAAAACCGACATCGACCCGACCACGCGAGCGCATCCCCGCAGGTGCGTCTCGGGACGGCTCTCGCGCTTTGAAGCTGCGGCCGCACGCAACGGTGTGGGAGGTACTAAGGGACCCCAAACCCGGCTCTACCGGTACCTCACCGGCGCGATCAACCACAAAATCAGCGCCCACCCACTCAGGGGCGAGCGCAGCGCCTGGGCCCAACGTTTCGCGACAGCGGCCGTAGCGTTGCGGCAGCGCATTGGGCCTGCTGGTGCCGTTTTTAACCTGAAACCCGGCACAACCGGTGCACCACCGGAACATTCCGCGCCAAAACTGAGGCTAGCACCTCAGCCACCGAGCGCAGCGCCTGGGCCACTCGGTTCGATCCCGAGCGCAAGGCCTTGGGCAATGCTAGTGACCCTCGATCGTGAAAACGACCGGCGGCCTGGCGTGTCCCATTCGGCCGCTGCCGCATACGGCCACCCACGCCCCTCTTGCCCACATCGGCATTCGCTGTGCAAACAGCATACGCCAGGGCATAGCACAAAGCGACAACAAAACGAGACCGGCTACTCGAGGAACAATTTCCTAGTAGTACTCTCCGCCCAGCACGCGGCTGCAGCGCAAACAGC
>NHEP01000158.1 GCA_002171515.1 bacterium TMED88
ATAAAGTCTTCGATACTTCGTCGCTCTCTCACGTCGAGGACTGTCCCGATAGCGGAGCCACCGTCCTGCTCGATGTTCCCGACCCGTTCTTGAAGGCGATCAAGTCGCCGGGCGCCCAGGGTGAGGCGCGCACCGCGCCCAGCAAGCAGGCCTGCGAAGTGGTGTCCGAAACCAGAAGATGCCCCGGTAATCGCGACATGAAGGCCTTGGATATCGAATAGTTGATCCATCGGATTCCTCTCTCGTGAGCATCAGAGAGTATCGATGCCCGGAGGCCCAGGCACCTTTGGCTTTAGCGGCCCTGGGTGCGGACTGCCGCGCGGCGTTCGGATCGAGGCTGGCTGGTCGAGTTCAGGGGCGGTCGAGCGTTGCCGCCGCCGACGCAGGGACCCACACCCTGAGACCATTATAGAGCTCGATCTCGAGCCAGTTTATCCGGTCCTGGACGAGTAAGAATTCGGTGCCGGCGGGCAGCGGTGTGGCCAGGCGGGGGGGCGCATGACGGGCATCCGCAGATCGAGCCGTGGTCTCTTCCGCAATGAGCACTCCGGGTCGGCGTGATTCTCTCCGTTGTTCGATCCAGTTGGGGGCGATGAGCCCGAGCCAGAGCGTTCCAAAAAAGAGCGCTAAGAGGCGCAGGGTAAATCCAGGGCGACCCAACGCAACGGCAAGGGCCAGACACGCTGCCGCAAAGCACCCAGCCGCCCAAAGCTTAACCTCGTCAGGGGGGGACGCGTTACGCCAAAAAAAGAAGGTATCGGCGAGACCGCCGGTTTCCGGAACGGGAACCCATTCAGGCAATCCGGAGCGGGCGTGCTCTAGATTTCGACGGGCTTGCCGATGGCTGGGGTCGATCGCGAGTGCCCGGCGGTATCCCCAGATCGCGTAGCCTCGCCTTTCGGCTTGGAGTGCCGCGTTGGCGCGGTTGGTTTCGATCGACGGGTTGCGAGCCCCCCCATCGATGGCGCTGGAAAAAATCCGTTCGGCCTGGGCGAATAGGGCCATCCGTTCGTCTCGATCTTTGGATCGCATAGCCTGTTGATAAGTTTCGATCCCGGCCTCGATTGAGGGGGCCGATTCTTCGGCGGCTTCGGCGGAATGAGCGAGCAAGGTTCCGGCGATTAAGACTGACGTCGAAAGGCTGGCGCAGGCCGCCCGGCAGGCGAGTTTTAAGGAGAGCTTCAATCGGCCCAGCAGTTTCATTCGGAGTCTCGCATGATGGCCTCGGCCAGTTCGAGTGCCCTTTGGATTTTCGCAGCTACGAGGATCTGCTTGGAATCATTCGGTGCATAGAGGATTTCGTCACACTCTTGGAGAAATGCATTCAGCGCGGAGCGACGGGCGGTGGGATTGTCAGCAGCGAGTGCCCGCAAGGCGGCCACAATTTTTCGAAGCGCGTCTTTCGGTGCGTCCTGGCCGCAGGATTCGATCACCGCGCGTTGTTTTTGGTAGTGGGCTCTTCGCGCACCTTTCTTTCCACGCCAGCGAACGCCTCGACGCCTGAGAAAGGCTGCGGCGACGAGCAGGATTCCGAAGCCATAGAGGAGCGCTTCTACTTTGCCCGAACCCTCGGCCCGACGGGAGAGGCGATCAAGGTCAACGTCGATGGAGAGATCCACGTTTGCGAGGGGGGTCGGAGCATCAGCCGAGGTGAGGTTCGTTGGCGAAGAGGTCGAGAGCGAACTCGATTCTTCATCCGGAGCTTTAGAGGCGGCGGGGCGAATCACGTCGGCTGCGGTGATGAGGTCCGCAGGTCGGACCGACAGGGCAATCGGCCGGGAGCGCGTGGTTTGAAAGGCGTCTTGCTCGGGGTCAAACCACGCGTATTCAATCGCCGGGATTTCTCGAACCGAGTCGTCAAGCACTCGAACCCGGAGACGAAATTGTTTGGCTCCGTCGATGATCTCTCCTGTCGGCGTCTCGCCTGAAATGCGAAAGGCGTCTGGCGATAGGGCGCCGACTCGATCGAGTTTCGGGATGCCTACGCTCCCGAGGTGTCCTTGTCCTCGAACGACCAGCGTCAGCTCAATGGGATCCCCCCGTTTTACAACACTCCGGTCGGCAATGGCTTCAAGGGAAAAGCCCTGGCCGATCGCGCCCGCGAAGCTTTCTGGCCGCCCGGCGGAGGGGGCTTCTCCCACGGTCCAATTGAGGGCCTCGCCTTGGGCGAATAGCCGGCGGGAGGCCGCGGGCCTCCGGGATCCGAAAAGGTCGCGTTGCCAGCGGGTCACCTCCTCGGCGCTGACCGTGGGCCCCTCGAGGTTAAACCGGCCCTGCTTCAAGGGCATGAGGGTCCGCTCCGCAGAGAGAACGAGGTATTCGCGATTGTTTTCAGTCCGTCGCTCGACCTGGGCCGGGATGGCGATTTCCCCCGTCGATGTTTGGATCTGAATTGAAGTGGTATCGCGCGACCCGGATGCATCGTTTAAGAAGCGGAATGTGTCGGGCATTTCGAAAAGCGGGCTACGGATTGAATAGCGACGCAGCGCCTCATCGAGCTCAGCGTCGAGCTGCCATTCGATTCGGACCGAAACGCGCTGGCCCAAGACCATCGAGCTGGTGCGAGGCAGGATTTCGATCTTTAAGCGAGAATCCTGTGGGACCGACTCCACCTGAATCGCATGGGCTTCGGACTGAGCGCGGGCCGCGCCTTGACGCATCTCAAGAGGATCGATCCGAACCCGCCCGGGCTGTGAGGGCACAAGAACGAACTGGCAGGTGAAAGTGATGGTTTCAGTGCGTGTGACTTGGCCTCCCTCGATTCGCATCGAGCTGCTCACGGAGGGTTGTGTTCCGCGCCATTCCAGCCGGGCGCCGGCAGGCGCCTGGCCGTGGCAGGAAGGCTCGGGGCTGCGCTCAAGTCCGGTGACTTGAAGGTGCACCTCAATGGGTTCGCCCACGTAATAGGGGCCCCGGGCAAGACGGAGTTGGACTTCCAAGCCAGAGGGATCGGCCCGTGGAGTTTCGGTGAACCCGACGAGCAGCCCCAACAACAGCAGGGTCAATGCATTGCGACGATGCAGAATCGGCCAGTCCATTCAGTCCAACCCTACCAGTCCCGGTCGACGGGCTCGTATCCCGAGGGCGGCCGTCGTCTTCGATGTCTTTCGGCTTCCCGTTCCCGGACGGCCTGCAAAATCTGTCCGGGTTCCCGATCGTCACCAGGCGTTGAAGTTTCCGCCTGTGGGGTGGCCGCCTGCTCGGTTTGGGATTCGGATTCTTCCGGAGAATCGGAAGCCTCAGGTTCCGTGGATTCATCCGAAGGCGGAGGCGGGGGGGTGAGCAGGGCGAGGGCCTCCTGTAAGGCTTCTTCGCTTCGTATCTGGTGGTTTCTCGCGGTTTCGAGGGTTCCGCCGTTCTGAGCCAGGGCCGCGGCCGCGGCGGACATTTGCCCCGCCGCCTCCAGTACATGCTCGGCGGCTTGGCTGAACTGTTGACTGGCTTTTTTCGCGGATTCAGGGTCGGCGTGGGTTTCTGGGGAGGCTGGAGATTCCGGGGACATCGATGCCTCGAGGGCCTGCCCATGGAGCGTCTCGGCCAACGCCTCGGTCTTGTTCCCGAGCGCCTCCTGTCGTTGGGTTACGGGCCCGATGATCAGATCTTTTTCTGAATCGTCTCGCCCACCGGCGCCGTTGGTGGCATCGGATAGGCCCTGCTGTTGAAGGAGGGTCTCACGAACATGCTCAACGATCGAGAAAAACAGTCTTCGGAGTCCTTCGAGGCCTTTCACGGCTGACGCGATGCTTCGACGGCTTCGTTCTGCGGCGATCGTTCCGTCTCCGGTTTGCTGGAGGGCTTTCAGCGCTCCTCGCATCGAGGATTCGGTCATAGCAAGGAGTCCGTCGGCGGTATCGAGGCGTTCGCTTTCAGCTTTAAGCGACGCGGTGTCCGGGGCGGCTGAAGTGTTTTGTGAGGCGTTCTCTGCACGGCTTCGCGCTTGCTCGATCAGCGCCCCGAGACGTTGGGCGCGCTCTAAGTTGCGAGTTTGTAAGGCCACAAAGGCAGGCCCTGCCTCCTTGATCCGAGCAGAGTGAAGACCCCCTGGATCGATGCCGGGCAAAGCGTTTGTTTTTTCGTCGAGAGCCTGAGCAAGGCGTGTCTCATCTCGATAGGTCAGCTCGATCAGGCCGCGGAGGTCGAGAAGTTGTTCGCGAGCCTTGGTAAGAGCCGCCAGACCCGCACTTTGATTTCTTTCCGCTTCAGATAAGTCCTCGAGGGCGAGTGCAGCTTGGGCCGACTCAAAAGCCTGACGCCCTTGATTGATGAAGGGGGCGGTCGCCTGGATTTGTGCTTGTTGGGCAGACTCTTCAGGGTCCGAGGGCGAGACACTCAAGTCGGAAGCAGCGGCAAAGCGACCGTCGAGTTCAGCGCTGCGTTCGGTAATGGAAGTCTGGCCGTCCATCAAGTAATCCGCGGTGAGCCAGGGGGGAGGATTGGGGGCCTTCGCTTCGGAATCTTCGAGCAGGGGCGTCGGGTGAAAGAGAAGACGCTGGGTGTCTTCGTGAACGCGCGCGCCGTCGCGAAGCAGCTCTTCCAGCGTGAGAACGGGATCCTGAAGCTGCGCCCGCGATCGTTTCAAGCGTTCGAGGGCCAGAGCGCCGCGTCGATGGGCCCGTTTCGCGCTGCGCCTCCGAAGCTGCTGCCGTGTTTGTCCCATTCTCTCTCGGGCGCGATGGAGTTGATGTTGCGCTCCTTCCAGCTGAAAACGGCGCATGGCGTCTTCGGGGGCTGGTGAATCGCCCAATTTTTTTTCGAGATTCAGTTGTTCCGTAGCGGCGGACTCGCCGAGCCCGCGGGCCTCGTTGAGCCACTGTCGCTCTTCGACGGCCAGCCTGCGAAAGACGGGGCGCCACGCCTCCGGCTGATGGGGATCCTCAATGAATTGAAGGGTTTCCGAAACTTCTCGGAGACTTTGGTTGATCGATCTCTGACCGTCGATCAGGGCTGTGAGCCGTTGTTCCAGTGATTTCGAGCCTTGCTCAGCCAATTGGTCCGAGAGAATCAGAATCCGAGCCAGGACAATCTCAAGATTGCGACGGGGTGCCTCGGCCTGGGGCCGCAAGTTGACGGCCTCTTGAAACCAGTCGGCGCTGCGCTGCAGGGCGCTCAAGGCCTCTGCGGGTTCCTGGTCGAGCAGGGAATCGGCCCTTGCGACTTCCAGCCAACCTAAGTTGTAGGTTGCTCGATAGCGGACTTCGCCATCGCCGACAGCATTTTGCCGAGCCTTCTCAAAGAGAGACTGGGCTTCGCCGATTTGCTCGCCTTCCAGGGCGGACAGGCCCGCATTCAAGGCCTCTCGCGGTGGCTTGGCGGAAGCCGTCAGCGGATCGGTAGGACGGCCTTGCTTCAGCGCTGGGTCGGTCGCTTCGACCTCCGGAGGGGTGAGGCGTGGCGGGGAGTCAAGCCTTGTTTGGGCGACGACCTCCTGGGGTGTCAAGCTGCTTGAGGCCACCAGGATGAGCATCAAGATAGAGGCCTTCGTGCCGCTGCCGAGTGCCACGGCAATCATGAGGCTTATCCACGCAAGCCCGAGAGCCCACTGAAAACCCTCTTGCTTTACCGTTCGAGAGGTTTGGCCTCCCTCGGCGCGCATGAGGGGTTGGATGTGGGCCTTGAAAATGGATTCGAGGTCGAGCAGTCCAGTGCCTGCTGGGATGTAGGCGCCGTGGCCCACCATCGCGATCTCGCGGAGCTGGGCGCCATCCAATCGACTGATGACAGGCCGTCCCTCGGCATCGAGGAGGGTTTGGCGTGCGCCACTGATCGGGTCTGTGATCATAATTTCGCTGCCCACTTCGTCGCCAAAGCCGATCGCTAAAATCGAAACGCCACGCTCGGCGGCCTCTTGAGCTGCATCCACCGGGAAAGAGTCGAGGTCTTCACCGTCGGTGATCAGAAGAATCACCCGGGCGAGATCGCCGTGATCGCCAAAGCCCGCAGCCGCCTCTCGGATTGGCTCCTCAAGGCGTGTGCCGCCCCGCCCAATGCTTTCCGGGCCGACCTGATCCAAAACCAATCGCAAGAAGCTGAAGTCCGGAGTCAGTGGGCACAGAACGCTGGCGCGTCCCGCGAAGGCGATTAATCCGACCTGGTCGCCTTCGAGGTAGGGAAGCAAATCTCGAATTTCCGCTTTTGCGCGTTCGAGCCGATTGGGGACAACGTCTTCAGCCATCATGGACCGTGAGACGTCGAGTGCGATTATGATCTCCGCGCCTGAAGCCTGACTCTGAATCGACTCGAACCCCCACTGGGGTCGCATGAGAGCGAGGACGATTGAGCAGAGGGCCACCGCCAAGGCGACTCGCCCGACTCGTTTCCGGGCACTTGGAATTTGGTTGATCGTTTGGGACTGCATCGACGGTGAGACGAATTCGCCCAGCAGCCGTCCTCCACGATTCTCGAGGAAAAAGAGCAGGCCGATTAAGCCTGCGACGATCCAGAATGCTTGAACGAAATCGGGTTCGGCAAAATGCAGATCGTTCACGGAAGTCTCCGAAGAAGGCTCTGGCCCAGGAGAGCCGCGATCGCCATCATGACGGCGGCTCCTCCGGCGAAGTATCCGTAGAGCTCTTGATATTGCATGTATCGAACTTCAACGATCTCGCTTCGTTCAAGTGAATCGATCTCTGCGTAGACTTCCTCTAGTGCCTCAGCATCTTCAGCATGGAAGTACCGGCCGTCGGTTTCATCGGCGAGTGTCTGCAGGCTGCGCTCATCCAGTTCGACAAAAGCCTGCCGGAGCACGGTTTGGCCTCCCCACTCCACGGGGAATGGAGCTTGTCCGGTCCGCCCCGCGCCCACTGCGTAGACCTTGATGCCATATTGTGAAGCCAGTTCAGTGGCTTGAGCGGGGGACACGTCGCCGGTATTGCTCACACCGTCGGTCAGAAGGACGACGATACGACTTTTGGCCGGGTGGCGTCGGAGGCGTTCGACGGCCAGGGCGAGGCCTTCTCCGACCGCGGTGCCATCCTCCTCGGGATCGTTGACGACCTCGACCTCGTCGAGAATCGAGGTCAGGTTGGCGTGATCAAGGGTGAGGGGAGCGACGCTGTCAGCGTATCGGGCAAAGGTGATCAGTCCGATTAAGTCGTCTGGGCGACCCGGGCCGCCGCCATCTTGTCCGAGGAATGTGCTCAAGACACTTTTGACTGCGTCGAGGCGATCAATGCTTCGGTCGTCATCGACGAAGTCGCGGGCGTTCATTGAGCCTGAGCGGTCTACGACCAGCATCATCGCGATCCCTTCGCGCTGAATCTGCGTCGTCGCATCTCCGATCTGGGGACCGGCCAGGGCGAGGGCCACCAGCGCGCTGGCCAGCGCCCACAATCCGGCGGGGAGCGGAAGGAGCGTGATTCGCCAGGAAGTGGGTGCGGCCTCAAGTAGGGCCAGACTGGAATAGCGAATCACCGCGGGCTGCCGACGGGCAAGCAGAAAGACGAAGGGTGTAAAAACGATCAATAGGAGAAAAAACGGATCCCGGAACTCAAGGCCCGTCATTGGATCTCCTCTGATGTGGGTTGGTCTTGGGTTTCGTCAATGAAGCGCCCCGCCAAGGCGATGATGTCCTGAATGGTCGATTCAGTGGGGACAACTTGAGCAAATTTCACCAAGTCGCATTGGAGGAGAAGATCGCGCAAGAGGAGTTGATGAGACTCGGAGAGTTCCGGGGAGTCGCTTGCCGCTTCAAGGAACCTTTCGGTGGTCAGTTCTGGCGATCGCACCCCAAAGCGGGCTTCGAGGTAGGTTCGGACAATCCCAGAAAGCCGGACGAAGTACGCGTCGATGTTTTCCTTGTCGGGCGGCGGTCCGGTCAGGAGTTCGTCCAGTTCCGTTCGGGCAATCTCCCAGGCCGAGCGCACTGCGGCTTGATCTCGAATGGCTCGAAGCTTCCGTGCGACCCAGGGCAGGGCGACGAGCCCGGCGAGCAGGACTCCGATGACCCAAGGCCAGCGGGGTGTCGTCGGGGATTGGAGGGGTTCCAGTCGCCCGAGAGGCGGACTGAGGGTCGCCGCGGCCGCCTCGGGGAGCACGCTCTCGACGGTAAACGGGATCGGATCAGTGAGAACCTCGTAGGCGTCCTGGCCGTCCGGGGCGGGGGGCTTCCCGGGGCGCCGGTCGACAAATTCGACCAAGATCGAGGGAATCTGGTGGGCTCCTGAAGAGGGCACTCGAAGGGTGTAACGTTGTCGGGCCCGCATTTGTCCGTTCGAATCGAGTCTTTCTCGCGGCACAAAATCCACGATCTTGAAGCGTTCGAGGGCCTCTCCGAACTCGGGCATCAAGAGCTCAATGTCGGGATCCGCAATGACCTCAATTTCAAGATGGAGGGCATCGCCGATGACCGGGGTCTCGGGATCCATTCGAACCGACACTGCGACCGGGCCATTTTGGGCCACCGTTTCAATGGCTTGGCTGGCCTGGATGGTAATGAGCGCGGCCACTGCGGCGACCACACAGAGGCGGATTCGGGCGCGAGGGGCGCTGAGCCGAAGGTTCATCGGCGCGCTCTCTTTTCGCGGTTCCGAAAAAAATGTACCAAGGGTTCGACCACAGAGCCGGATGCGTCAATGTGGATGAGATCGATGCCCGAGGCCGCCAGTCGAGTTCGGAGTCCCTTGATGCGGGCCTCGCCGCTTTGAATTACTTGCTCGCGGAATTGCTTGGATCCGGCATCGATGACCCGCCTCTCCCCAGTTTCCGGATCCTCTAGGCTAACGAGGCCAATGTTGGGGATCGCGAGCTCTCGTGGGTCCGTGATGAGCACGCCGATCACATCGTGCTGGCGGTGCGCACTGCGCAAAGCGGTCTCGAAACCTTGGTCAATGAAATCGCTGACCACAAAAACAACGCACTTTCTTTTGTGTACAGATAAAAAGTATTGAATGGCGCGGTGGATATGGGTCGACTGGCGAGCCGCTCGGAAGCGTCGTCGCCCAAGTCCTGCGACCCAATCCCGGAAGCGTGTCCGGGGTGCTGGGGAGGAATGGACCTCTTCCCCGTGGCTCAAGACCTCTCGAACAACGCGAAGCGCATGGCGCTGGCCTTTGCGCGGGGGGATATACTGCTCGACTTCCCCGTGAAACAACAGAAGTCCGACCTTGTCATCGTTGTGCGTGGCTGAGAACGCCAGCAGAGCACAGAGCTCGGCGACTGATTCGCGTTTCGATCGGGTGTGGGACCCAAAGTCTTGAGACGCAGACACATCCGCCATCAGCATGAGGGTCAGCTGGCGTTCCTCGACGTAACGTTTTACGTAAGGCTCGCCGGTTCGGGCAGTGACGTTCCAGTCGATGCTTCGAATGTCATCGCCCGGGGAGTAGGGGCGCACCTCGTCAAATTCGATTCCGCTGCCTCGGAAAGCCGAGACGTATTCTCCTGCCAATACATCCGCTACGGGCTTCCCCGTCCGAAGCTGGATCTCTCGGACCCGTCGCATGATCTCCTGAGGCAGCATCGAGAATCTCGCCTTGTCCTCAGGGAACCAGCAGGTTGTTCATGATTTTTTGAATCATGTCGGTCGAGGTCATTCCTTCGGCCTCAGCCTCGTAGCTCACAGTAACTCGGTGTCGCAGGACGCTGGGCGCCATGGTTTGAATATCGTGAGGGGTCACGTATCCACGGCTCTGTAGAAACGCGTGTGCCTTCGCGGCTCGCATCAGGGCGATGCTCGCACGCGGGCTCGCGCCGTGTTCAATCAGTCCGTCGAGACCATGAATGCCTGCAGCGGAGGGTTTCCGTGTTGCTTGAACCAGATCGACGATGTAGTCCCGGGCTTTGTCATCGACGAAGAGTTCCTCCACATTTTTCCGAGCGGTCCGGATCGACTCGGCATCGGTTACAGCCGCGACGGCGGCGAGCGCCTGTCCCCCGGCCATGCGATCGAGGATCCGCCGCTCTTCTTCCGCGCTCGGATAGCCGATCACGATTTTGAGCATGAAGCGATCGACTTGCGCCTCGGGAAGAGGGTAGGTCCCCTCCTGCTCAATGGGGTTCTGGGTGGCGAGTACTAAAAACGGATCGGATAAGGGGAATTGCTCTCCACCCAGGGTGACCTGCCTTTCTTGCATGGCCTCAAGCAACGCAGCTTGGACCTTGGCCGGAGCACGATTGATTTCATCGGCGAGGACGAGGTTGGAAAATATGGGACCCTTTTTGATGCTGAAGTTGCCATCCCCCGGATTGAAAATTTGAGTGCCCACAACGTCCGCGGGCAGCATGTCCGGGGTGAACTGGATGCGTGAAAAGCCCGTGTCAATGGCCTGCGCCAAGGTTCGGATGGTCAAGGTCTTGGCCAGCCCGGGAAGCCCCTCAAGGAGAATGTGGCCGCCACAGAGCAGCCCCACGAGCAGGCCCTGGACCATCTCGTCCTGGCCGACCAGGACTTTGCCCACCTCGTTCTGAACGTCTGCGCATAATCTTGACGGGGGAATCTCCCGACCGGGCGGGGAAGAGTGTTCGTTCGTCACGCTGTTTCGATCCTCGTGGTGGGCGTTCCTGACTTCGGGGCGCGGGAGATGATCCCGTCCGGGACCGGAGGCGCCCGAACGGATTGGACGCTGTTCGTCCCCGCACGGATGCTTCGTGTTCCCTGAGGTGGCGGATTCTAATGATCGAGGGCCCGGAGGACCACAGCCATCGGCTTTTGGCGTTATGCTGCACGGCGGTGAGCCGTGAGGAGGTGTAATGAGACTCTCGAAGCCCCGTATCCCGCCCCTGGCGGATGACGAAATCGATCCCTCGACGCGGGATCGATTCGGTGGCGGTCCGATGCTCAATATTTTTCGGACCCTCGCCCGATCTCCGAAGCTGATGAGCCGTTGGTTGGTTTTTGCCAATCACATCCTCGGGCACAACTCGATGCCTCCTCGCGAGCGAGAATTGGTGATTCTTCGAATCGGCTGGTTGTGTCGATCGGGCTACGAGTGGGGACAGCATGTCGCGATCGGTCGGGATTGCGGTCTCGAGGATTCCGAGATCGACCGAATTCCCGATGGTCCCGACGCGGAGGGCTGGAGTGAATGGGATCGGGTGCTTCTCCAGGCGACCGATGAGCTACATGCCGATGCATTTGTCAGCGATCCGACTTGGGAGGCCTTGAAGACCGGGTACAGCGAAACCCAGTGTGTTGACCTCGTTTTCACCGTCGGGCAATACAATCTCGTTTCCATGGCGCTGAATACCTTCGGGGTCCAGCCCGAGGATGGTTTGACGCCCTTGCCTCGTGGCTGAGGGGAGGCTCTTGGAGCGACGCTTTTCTTGAATGGGGTACGGTTCGGGTGTGACCCTCTTTCGACCGTGTATCGACCTCCACGATGGGCAGGTCAAGCAAATCGTCGGTGGGACGCTCTCTGATTCGGGAGAGACCCCGCGGACCCACTTCATTTCCGACCGTGATTCAGCTTGGTATGCCAAGCGGTATCGAGACGATGACCTCACCGGAGGGCATGTCATCCGGCTGGGGCCCGGCAATGATCAGGCGGCCGCCGCCGCGCTGGCCGCGTGGCCGGGGGGGCTGCGGCTGGGCGGCGCAATCGACGGGGAGAATGCACAGCGGTGGCTGGATGCCGGTGCCGAAGCGGTCATCGTGACCAGCTGGCTCTTTGTCGATGGACGGCTGTCATTTGAGCGTGCTCGAGAACTGGCGCGCCAAATTGGTCCCGAGCGACTGGTTGTTGATCTCAGTTGTCGCGAGGTGGACGGCGTGTACCGGGTGGCGACCAATCGCTGGCAGACGGTCACGGAGACCGCAGTGGAGGCGGATACACTTGATGCGCTGGCCGAGTACTGCAGCGGCTTTCTGATTCATGCCGCCTCTCGGGAAGGCCTTCAGCAAGGAATCGATGAGAGGCTGGTTTCGCTGCTGGGCGAAGTGACCCCTCTGCCCTGTACGTATGCTGGCGGGGGGCGAGCGATCGAAGACTTGCAGCGCGTGGACACGCTGAGCCAGGGGCGTGTTGACCTTGTCTTGGGGAGTGCGCTGGATCTCTTCGGGGGGCAGGGCGTTCGCTACGCGGACTGCGTGGACTGGAATCGAACCCGAGCCAAAGTCTGAGCTGCGGCCGGACTTCAGGATGCGGCGAGGGCACGGTACGCCCCGGCTTTTTCGATCAGCTCGTCGTGGTTGCCGACTTCCACGATTTGGCCCTTTTCGAGGACGACGATCCGATCCGCATGGCGAACACTGCCCAGGCGATGAGAAACGATCACGATGAGCGGATCGCCTCGAAGGGCTTGGATGGCTTCTTGGACGATCCGCTCGGTGAGTGGGTCGAGCGCACTCGTCGCCTCGTCAAAAATCAATACGTCGGGTTGGCGAAGCAGGGCCCGCGCGATCGCGATGCGTTGCCGTTGGCCACCGGACAGTCGGACGCCGAGTTCGCCGACCGCCGTGTTGAGGCCATCGGGCAAGTTTTCGCAGAATTCGTCGACGTGTGCGGCCCGGGCGGCTTCCCAGACTTCGGCGTCGCTGGCCGCAGGGCAGCCATAGCGAATGTTTTCAGCGATACTGGTATCGAAGAGGAAAGCCTCTTGGGTGACCACAGCCATGCGGTTGCGGATGCTCGCGGCATCCAGCTCAGCAAAGTCTCGACCGTCCAGAGTCAATCGGCCGGAAGAGGGCTGCTCAAGGCTCAGGAGCAGGTCGACGAGACTGGTCTTCCCTGCACCACTGCGACCGACGAGCGCCACCACCTCGCCTCGTTTGAGCTTGAGCTGGATGTTCTTGAGGGCCGCCTGGGGTCGGCCCCGGTCGTCAGCGTAGATGAGCCCGACATCTTCGAAAGCGAGCCCCTCTCTAACTTCCTCAATGGGCGCGCGTCCCAAGGCTTGGGTGGGGTCTTCTTCCGCATCGAGAATCGAAAAAGTGCGTTGAGCCGAAGCCAAGTGCTCCATGAGCCGCGAATACCCTTTGGCCAAGTTCTTGACGGGTCGGTAGGTCGTCGCGAGCACTGTGGCAAAGGCCGCGACATCGCCCGGTGTCAGGGCGTAGCGACCCTGCAGGACCAGCAGTGCGCCGAGCGCCAACATGAGAAAACCGGCCGCGCTGTTGAGCATTTCAACCGTGGCCCGGGAGAGAACTCGGTCCTGAACCACGCGCATGTCCGCTCGGAACACCCGTGTGGCTTCGCGTTGGAAAGCCTTCTGTTCTGTTCTTTCCGCCCCATATGACTTGATGGTCTTGATGCCCGAGAGGATGCCGACGAGTCTCGAGAGAACTTCTCCGACGCGAGCCTGTCGGCGGGCGGCGCGCCGGCGAATTCGCCGACCAAAGCCGATCAAAACCCCGGCGATGAGGGGCGCGGCCACCGCCGAGATCAGCGTCAGAGGCAGTGAGATGTAGATCAGGGTGGAAAGCCCGATCAAGATCATGATCAGGGAAACCCCGAATTCCTGCAGAACCAGCTTGAGGACCTCGCGTAGGGATTGGGCATCGACCTGAAGCCGGGCGAGCAGATCCCCTCGGCGTCTGCGGGCATGCGCCGAGAGGGGAAGCGCGAGGAGTTTTCGGGCCAAATTTTGCTGGACATCTAGGTGAACCCTTCCCAGGGCGTATTCGGCTAGGACGACCCGGCCAAACAGCGCGACGGGGGTCAGCAGGACGATCACGATGGCGGCCAAGAGAATTTGTGCGAGGGACCGCCGAACTTCCCGCTCCGAGGGCTTCGACGCCCCGGGCCCGGCTTCGTCTTGAGGCGAATCGGGCAGTAGCGGGATCAGAGCCCGGCTCAAGGGGTCGACGAGCGAGTCGAGGGGGCCAGCCCGGGCAGGCGTGGCCTGCGAGGCGGTTTCGACGGGGACCAGGACCCCGTCGAGAAGGGGTTTCATGAGGTAGGCCCGACCATACCGGCCCGCTGAGAACACGAGAGTGCACAGCACGACCAGAAGGATGAACCCCCCGTACGGCTTGAGGAGTCGCAGGATGCGCAGGAGGGGGCGCGGTTCCGGCGGAGCATCGTTGGAACGGGGCTCTCGGTCGAGTCGCTCCACGCCTTTGTTTCCTCCGCTGACCGTCCCGCGCAGGGTCGGCCTTCTTCGTCGCACCGACTTCAACGGATCAACTGATGTCGGCGGCTACGGCGTCTCCGGCCCGCCAGCCCAGGAGCAGATCGCCCTCAAGCCCAAGTCCGGCTACGCCTGCGCGATCGAGACGATACACCGGAGTTCGGCCTGAGACGCGCAGGTCGATTTCCGAGGGCCAGCTGCGACCGGGTTCTGGGTCTTCCAGAAGACCGTCGTCGTCCCAAAGGGGGCGGAGCTGTTCAGAGGGGACAACTCGGCCCTCTGAAAAAGGCATGAGCCGTTCAATCCGCCTGAGAATTTCTTCTGTGGCGGGGTCCTCCTCATGTCCTGGCCGGAGACGGATCCGCGCGATGAGGTCGACGCCTTCGCCTCCTTCGGAAGCCGGAAAGGCTGAAAGCGAAATGACTTCTCGTTGTCCGGGCTTGTCTGTTTCGGGGTTCTCTGGTGGCAGCAGAACCAACCTCGCGCACATGCCGGCCGGGACCACCTCACGGTCGGCGCGGAGGTGGACAGCGAGACGTTGGCAGCGGGCCCGCCCGCGATCGAGAAAATCGGGAGGCGCTCCGCCGGTGAGCATGGGAACGAGGGCCGAGGGCGTCGAGGCGATCAGCAAGGCGCGACCCAACCAGAGATCAGAGGATTTCTCTGCGACGATCCCGGGTTGGTGGTCCACTTCAACGAGTTCAAATCGACCGGGAAGGGTGCGAAACTCTCCGTGGACCGCTTCGACCCTTCGCCTGAGGAGGCCGTGGAGCCAGGGGGGGCGCTCGCCAAATCCTGCACCGCCCGCCAAGCCTGTTCCCAGGAGTCGGGCCCAGGCCTCCGGGGACGGTTCGGCGTGAGCCAAATTGGAGAGCGCTTCGATTTGGCCCGCCAAGGCGCGGGCCAGCGGGGGGGGTAAATCTCGGGCTTCTGCTGGGAGTCCGCGATGGTGGGAGCCCGTGAGTCCACTCGCCCAAGCCCGCCCTAACCGACGACCCATCCGAACAATTGGTGCTTCCAACATGACCTGGCGCTCCGCGTCGGTCGCCACCGTGAGGGTTCGGACCAGTTGGCCCGCCTGTTCTTCTTCGCAGAATCCCCAGGTTGCCAACTCTTGGTGGGTGATCTTCGGGCTGCCGAGATCCATGCGGAAGTCATCGCCGACAATCTGCCAAGCCAGCGGCTCTGGGCTGATTCGACGGCGATCGATTAGGGGGATGTGGAGCTCTCGCAGGCAGGCGTCGAGAACACCCTCATCCCGAGAGCCCGCGAGGAAAAAAGGTTCGCGAAGTGCCGGATGGAGGGACTGGGCTCGCTCTTCCTCGACGACGAGGACCCTGTGACCGGCGGCCCCGAGGCGGGCTGCGGCGACCAGTCCGTAGATGCTGCTGCCCAGCACGATGGCGTCCCAACGTCGTGCCCTCAGCTGCTGCACGTTGGCGGCGGGCCGCAGCCCAGCCATCAGTCGCCGTGTCCAGCCGTTGCGGTTGAAATCAGGCAGCCCGGGTCGAAGACCACCTGCTCTTCTCCGGGCGTTCGGCGCTCAATGGAGCCAATCTGGTAGGCGCGTTCTCCAAGCCCCTTGAGGCGATGGATGATTTCTTCAGCTTGCACTGCCGGAGCGACCACTAACATCCCGATTCCGCAGTTGAATACCCGAAGCATCTCATCCTCCGGCAGCTCGGCTTGTTTCTGGATCCACGGGTACACTCCAGGCCGCGGCCAAGCACCCGGGTCGATTCGGGCTCGCACGCCTTCGGGCAATACGCGTGGGACATTGCCGAGGAAACCGCCCCCTGTGACATGACAGAGTCCGTTGATCGTGAAATCTCGGAGAATGTTGAGGAGAGGCTTCACGTAAATCCGCGTCGGAGCGAGCAGCGCGCTGGCGAGGCTGGCGTTGAATTCAGGGTACTCGCCAAACAGCTCCAATCGGCCGGCAGCTAACCCCTCGTCCAGAACGTGACGGACCAGGGAATAGCCATTGCTATGAAAGCCGCTCGACGAGATCCCAATCAGGCTGTCTCCCTCGCTGATCGTCGAGCCGTCGATCAGCGCATCTCTTTCGACGACCCCTACGGAAAACCCCACCATTTCCAGCTCGCCGTCCGGGTACATGCCCGGCATGGTGGCCGTTTCGCCTCCGAGCAGGGCGCAGCCTGAGCGCTTACACCCCTCAGCCAGGCCTCGCAGAGCCTCGGCGGCGAGCGCCTTGTCGAGCTTCCCCATGGCGATGTAGTCGAGAAAAATCAGCGGTTCGGCGCCTTGAACGACGAGGTCGTTGACCACCATGGCGACACAGTCGATCCCGATGGTATCGAAGCGCCCAATCTGGGCCGCCAGCTTCAGCTTGGTGCCGACGCCATCGGTCGCCGCCACGAGCACCGGGTCTTGGTAGCGTTCGGGGGTTTTGAAAAGGCCCGCGAAGCCTCCGATGGAGGAGAGGACCTCGGGGCGGAACGTGCTTCGAACAATATCCTTCACATCGTCGATGAAGGACTCGTCGTGATCGAGATCGACGCCTGCGCGGGCGTAACTCGGGGCCGTAGGCTCAGATTTTCCGGATCCAGCGCGTTCATCGTTGTCTTTAGCCACAATCGTTGAATAGACGACCCACCGCCAATCTGCCAATTCGTGCCCCGGATCCCTCCGCGCCGCGCCGGGGAACGCCCCGAATCGTCTCAATCGCGTGCTAGTTTTGTCGGGTGATGATCGCGGTGGTGATTCCCGCGCTCGACGAGGGCTCCCGGATCGAAAGCACAATTCGAGCGGTGCGCGGCTCGAGCGGGGCCGGAGGAGAAGCCCAAGTGGCGGGTCTGTCAGGCAGGCCCAACTCGGGAGCGGTTGAGATCGTGGTGGTCGATGGGGGCAGTCAGGACGACACGACTGTTCAAGCGGCTCAAGCCGGTGCCCAAGTGATTCGGACGGGACCGGGGCGCGCACGTCAACTCGAAGTGGGCTGGCGGGCGAGCGAGGGTGATGTAGTGCTTTTTTTGCATGCAGATACACGTTTGAGAGAGGGCTGGGTGAAGGATGTCGCCGACGCGCTGCAGGACGCTCGTGTCGTTGGCGGGGCCTTTCGGCTCGAGTTCGATGCTCCGGGCCTTTTCTTCCGCATGCTGGAAGCCGCTGTGGCTTTTCGGGTGCGCTGTCTCGGCCTGCCCTATGGAGACCAAGGGCTCTTTGTCCGGCGGCGCACCTTGGAGGCGATCGGGGGATTGCCTGATGTCCCGATCATGGAGGATCTGGATCTCGTGCGGGCGATGAGAAGGCAAGGGCGGGTGGTCTGTCTCGATGCGAAGGTGGAGACGTCCGGGCGCCGATATCTTGAGGCGGGTCGATGGACGACGGCGGTCCGCCATCTCGGAGCCCTTCTGCTGTGGGGGCTCGGCGTGAATCGGGCGCGGATCGCCGGCTGGGTGGCCCGATGAGCGCCGCGCCGGTCGTGGCGGCTTCAGAGACGGGCGATAGTCCGGTTCGACACGCGCTGCGTCGTCTTTCGGTCTATCTGAGGCGGAACGCCATCTTCTATTCGATCTGGTCCGTCCTCACCTTGACCTATGTCGCAGCCTTTATTGCTTTTCCGATCCTCGTCGGTTGGGCTGTGGCGGGAGGCCTCGATCCGGACGTCTCCCGAGAAGCCTTTCTGGGCCGATGTGGGCTGCTCTTCGTGATCGCGACACTTCGGTCTGCTCTCCGCTTTGCTTCGCGGCTGCTGGTGTTTAACGCTGCGCGAGAGATCGAATATGAGATGCGGAATGATTTATTCGCCCATCTCCAAAGGCTGCCTCAATCCTTTTACTTTGACTGGCGCACGGGTGATCTGATGAGCCGCTGCGTCAACGATCTCAACGCGATTCGCTTGATGCTTGGGCCGGGGCTTCTCTCCCTCGTCCAGTCGCCCGTGCTCTTTGTTGGCGTTTTGGTGGCGATGTTTGTGATGAATCCGACCCTCGCTGCATTGGTCTTGCTCCCCTATCCGTTCTTCATTCTACTGATGCGCGCCTTTGGCCAGCATATGCACACCCGGAGCCTCGATTTTCAAGTGGGGCTGGCGGATCTGTCGAATCAGGTTCAAGAAGTGGTTTCAGGGATTCCCGTCGTGAAGGCCTACGCGATGGAAGAGGAACAAGCCCAGCGTTTTTCGAAGGTCAACCGATCGCTCTACCACCGGGCTTTGCGGCTTGTTCGGATTAACGGCGCGATGCCGGCGGTGACGGGTATTTTGCCAAGTCTCGGAATGGCGATCGTCCTCTGGGTGGGAGGGAATGCGATTGCTGCCGGGGAAATGTCGAAAGCCGAGTTCTTCACCTTTGCCATGTACATTTGGGAGCTCACCTTCCCGACCTTCATCATGGGCTGGGTCTTTGCTCTGGTTCAGCGGGGTGCCGCCGCGATGCAGCGAATCGACGAGATTCTCTCGGTCGAGCCGGCAATTCGTGACCACGACGATCGGGCGGAGATCCAGCGACTCGCCGGCGCGATCTCTTTCCAGGGGCTGACTTTTCGCTATCACGCCTCGGATCGTGAACCTGCTTTACGAGATCTCACCCTCGACATTCCGGCGGGATCGACCCTGGGCGTTGTCGGGCCAGTCGGCTCAGGCAAGAGCACTCTTGCGTCGGTGATCCCGCGACTCTTTGAAGTGCCAGATGGTCAACTCTTGTTGGATGGTCTGGATGTCAATCGAGTTCCCCTTGAGGTGCTCCGAGCGGGTATCGCGATGGTGCCGCAGGACTCCTTCCTCTTCTCGGTTTCGCTGGCTGAAAACATTGCTTATGGGCTGCCTGCAGGCGCGTCGATGGAGGAGATAGAAGAAGCTGCCCAGCGTGCCCAACTCTCAAAAGATGTGGATGAGCTGCCGTCGGGCTATGACACGGTGGTCGGCGAGCGGGGCGTCATGCTCTCCGGTGGCCAGCGACAGCGGACCGCCTTGGCCCGGGCGCTTGCGCTTCGACCGAGCATCTTAATTTTGGACGACACGCTCTCCTCTGTGGATGCGGCGACGGAATCAGCGATTCAGGAAGAGTTGCGAACCGTCTTCCAGGGGAAGACCGTGGTGGTGGTTGCGTCTCGGGTGAGCACTGTTCGGGATTGCGATCAGATTGTGGTGTTGGACCAAGGGGCGATCGTCGAGCGCGGAACGCACGCCACGCTGCTCGCTCAAGACGGGCTTTATGCGCGGCTGGCCGATGAGGAGGCCCAAGCGGAGAGACGCTCCCACTTGATGAGCCAGGGCGCCGAGACCCTTCCACTAGACAGGGCGGGAGACACCCCGTGAGCGACGCTTTTCATGAAGAGGAGGCGCTCGGGAAAGTCTACGATGCCCGGCTGACGCGCTTGCTCTGGCAGTATGTCTCCCCCTACCGCTGGCAGGTGATTCTGACTCTGCTGATGGTCTTTCCGATCATTCTGATCGAATTGGCCCCTGCTTTTCTGATCAAAACCGCACTGGATTCTGTTCTCGTGCCCGGCGGCGAGCCGCTTGAGGTCGGGAGAAAACTCGTGGCCGACCCCGCTGCCGGTGGAGTGGCGGATGCGGTCACCGCGGCCCGGAGTTGGGCCGACCTCTGGGCAGAACGTGTTCGCAACTGGTTGGTGGACCCACCGGGTTCCCTACATCCGATTGCTTGGCTCGGGATTCTTTATTTGGCCATCACCGCGTTGGCTGCAGGCCTTCAGTTCGCCCACATGCTCTTGATGACCACGACGGGGCAATTGGCCATGCGGGATCTGCGCCGAGTCATCTTCGATCGAATCCAGGCCTTGCATCAAGGCTTCTTTGATCGCTATCCGGTCGGCCGCCTTGTGACCCGAGCGACGAATGATGTCGAGAACGTGGCTGAAATGTTCGCCGCCGGCGTGGTCGCGCTGGTCACGGACATCCTGAAGATGGCGGTTCTGGCGGCGGTGCTTTTTGCCGTGGCGCCTGAGCTCGCCGGCGTCACCTTTCTCGTGATCCCGTTCTTGGCCGTTGCGGCCATCATTTTTCGGCTGAAGGTTCGGGCTGCGTTCCGTGACGTTCGGGTCCGGATCGCTCGGATCAACGCGCATATCCAAGAAACCATTACGGGAATGAAAGTCGTCCAGCTCTTTACTCGAGAAGCGCGAAATCTCCGAGAGTTCGATGAAATGAACGCCGGGCATCGCGATGCATGGAAGACGTCCATTCGTTACGACGCACTGTTGTTCTCGGCGGTCGAATTCGCCAGCGGAGTGAGCGTCGCTTTGATCATCGCGTATGGGACCGGAATCGTTGAGGCGGGCACGCTTTACCTCTTTATCGATTACATGCGGCGTTTCTTTATGCCGCTCCGCGATCTTTCGGCCAAGTATTCCGTGATGCAGTCCTCGATGGCGAGCAGCGAGCGGATCTTTCAGCTCCTTGAGACGCCTTTGGCGGTCCAAGATCCGGCTGTGCCCGAATCACTTCCGGCCGTGGGACGCGGCCAGGGGGAGGTTGTGTTCGACCATGTCTGGTTCCGCTACGCAGAATCCTCTGATTGGGTGCTTCAGGATCTCTCTTTTCGGGTGGCGCCCGGTGAGCGTGTCGCGTTCGTGGGGGCGACGGGGGCAGGAAAGACAACGATCATTAAATTGCTGTCGCGGCTTTACGACGTCACGCGCGGCCGAATTTTGGTGGATGGCGTCGACATCCGCGAGGTCTCCCAAGGCGACCTTCGCAAGCGGGTCGCGACGGTGCTCCAGGACGTTTTTCTTTTCAGCGGGTCGGTGCGTGAAAATATCTCGCTGGGCCGGGAAGACATTGGTGAGGCGGCGGTCGAGGAGGCGGCCCGGGCGGTTGAGGCCCACGGTTTCGTGATGCGTCTGCCAGAGGGCTATGAGACGCAGGTCCGCGAGAGAGGCACCAACTTCTCGGCGGGGCAGCGGCAGCTTCTTTCTTTTGCCCGAGCGCTCGTTCACGGAGCCGACATCCTCGTTCTGGACGAAGCAACAAGCTCCATCGACAGCGAGACTGAGGCCATGATTCAGCGAGGCATCCATCGATTGATGCACGGCCGCACCGCGATGGCGATCGCGCACAGGCTCTCAACGATTCGGGACATGGATCGGATCTACGTTTTGGAAGGCGGCCAATTGGTCGAATCGGGCAGCCATGCGGAGCTGCTGGCCGAGCAGGGGGCTTACCATCGCCTCCATACTCTGCAGGCCGAACTTCCTCGAGAATCCGATTCGGTCCCCGGGGACCCGGTCCTCGCGTAGGCGCCTGCCGTCAAAAGGTTTTTTCCGCCGGAATCCAACCCTGTGCCAGTTGCGTGGACCCCCCGGGAGTGGTATCCGTTGGTGACTCCCCCCGGTTTTAACGCATGCAGAGTCACCCAGATCGGCCTCCTCCGGGCCGAACCTTCGGGGGTACTTGGTGCGCATCAAGTCATTCCAAGTCCATGGTTTCAAGTCATTCGTCGATCGCACGACGTTCACCTTCAAGGACGGCGTCACTGCGGTCGTCGGCCCGAACGGCTGCGGCAAATCCAACGTCGTAGACGCCGTGCGATGGGTGATGGGGGAGCAATCGGCTCGCCGCCTACGCGGGAAGGGCATGGACGACGTCATCTTTGCCGGGTCCGAGACTCGCCCGCCGATTGGTATGGCTGAGGTGCTGCTGACTTTCGACAACAGTGATGGCTCTGCGCCGGCTGATTATGTGGCCTTCAGTGAGATCCAGATTTGTCGTCGGCTGTATCGATCGGGTGAGTCCGAATATCTCATCAATAAGTCACCCGCTCGCCTGAAGGATATTCAGGACTTCTTTCGAGACTCAGGCATTGGGGCCAAGGGCTATACGATTGTCGAGCAAGGGCGGGTCGCCGAGATCGTTTCCGCGAAGCCGGACGATCGTCGTGTTCTGATTGAAGAGGCGGCCGGCATTACCAAGTACAAGGCGCGGCGACGCGAAGCCGAGAGCAAAATCAAGTCCACTGAGCAGAACCTGACGCGGGTGACCGATGTCCTCGGTGAAATCAAGCGCCAGATCAGTTCCCTTGAGCGTCAAGCCAAAAAGGCCGCTCGCTACAAGCGGCTGCGCGAGACGCAGAGGGTCCTTGAGCTCTCTCTTGCGCAGGACGAGCGGCAAGACATCTTGGGGGCGGTGGAGTCCGCACGGGGACGCCTCGTCGAACTCAAAGACGCCGTCACCGCACTGTCGACCCAACTCGCCGAACGCGAACTCGCCGTAGAGGAAAAGCGTATCGCGCTGGCCGAGGCTGAAAAGGAAGTAGGCCGGGGTGCTGAGCGGCTCTACGCCTTGCGCAGTGAAATTAAGAACCTCGAAGGCCAGATCGAACTGTCGGGTCGAGAGTGCGAGAACATCGATGAAAGCAACGCGGGTCGCGAGTCGGAGCTGGCCCAGTTGCGCTCCCAGCTCACCCAGGCGGAAGCGGACGCGATTCAAGCACGGCAAGAGTTGGTGCAGCTTGAGGAAGCCGTGGCGGGTCAGCAGGCCGCTGTAGACGGTGCAGAGGAAGAGTTGCGTTCCGCTCGCGAACGGTTGGCCGAGCAAGATAAGGAACGAGAGGCGGCCAATGGCGTCCTCGTTGAGATTTTGACGACGGTGGCCCGAAAAGAAGATCGCGCAGCGGCGGTGGCTGATCGCCGTGCCGAAATTGACCAGCGATTGCGGGCCTCAGACCGTGACTATGAAGAGAAACAGTCTGCGGCGAGTGCGGCAGGCCAAGAACAGACAGACCTCGAGGAGGGGCTTCGGAATTTGCTCGGGGACCGAGACCGGTTCCAAGAACAGCTGATCGAAGCGATGCGCAATCAGGAGCGGACTGCGGAGCAGTTGCGGGTGGGCGCCGAGTCTCTGCGCGGCGCGCGCGAAAAGTATGAGGCGCGGCGAGCTCGACTGGATTCTTTGCGCGAGATTCTTGAGCAAAACGAGGATGTTGGCGCGGGAACTCGCCACCTGATGGCACGGGGCGAGGAGGCGCACACGCGCTTTGGCCTGCGCGGCCTTGTCCGGGAGCTTCTCGACATTGAGCGTGAAGCCGAAAAAGCGGTCGCTGCAGTGTTGTCCGAGCGGGCCGATGCCCTCGTGGTCGCCGATGCCGGAGGCGTCGTGGATGCACTTGGATCCTTGCGGGAAGAATCTGGCGGGCGAGGCGTATTTCTTGTCGAGCCGGCTCACTCTGACCCGGCGGCGGGGATTGTTCCGCTCGGTCAGCCGCTTCTGAACTGGGTTCGGCCGCTTCCTGGGCATGAGCCGCTGGCGCACCGCCTGCTGGGAGACGTCTATGTAGTCGATTCGCTGGGCGACGCGCTGACCCGGTATGGAAGCGGTGCCCTGCCTGCGACCTTTGTGACACTCGACGGCGATGTCGCTACGCCAGACGGCGTCGTGTCCGGAGGCGGGGAGGCGCGGGGCACGGGCTCGCTGTCGCGGATGCGCGAAATGAGAGAACTCGAGCACGAGGTTCATGGACTGGCCGATGAGGCGCAGCGACTTGAGTCGGCCCATTCAGCTGGGGAAGCCGCGCACCTGGGGGCCGTCCAAGAACTGGAGAATTTGCGTAACCGCCATCATACGGCCGCGCTCGCGGTCGCCAATCACGAAAAAGATTTGGAAAGAACCACCGAGCGAGTAAAAACGCTGGGGGAAGCCCAGGAGTTTCGCGTCGCCGAGCGCGCGGATCTGGTGGCAGAATCAGATGCATTGGCCGCCGAGCAGGTTGAGCTGGAGTCGCGGCTGGGTGGGCTTCGTGAAGACCGAGGGAGCCGACAGGCGGAGATCGACGCACTGGGGCTTCGCATTGGGTCCGCATCCCGCGAGGTTTCCCGGGTCGAGACGCGTTTGGCGGAATTGAGGGTCGCGCATGCCTCACGAGTCGAGACACGTGACCGGCTGAGTGAAACCGTGTCCCGGGCAGATGCCTCGACACGGGAGACGGCGGAGTGGATCACCCGGCGGGAGCAGGAAATTGAGGCGGGCATTCTGCGCCGTGCCGAGTTGGTGGCTTCCAGTGCTGCGGCCCAAAGCTCCCTCGCCGAGCAGGTGGTTGCGGAAGAAGAGGCCAGGGTCCAGAGCGATTCCTTGCGGGACGCCTACGAGCGGCAAGCCGCGGACGTGCGAGAAATTGATGAAGCGGTCCGCACCCTGCGCCGGGATGTGTCGGGCAGGCAGGAAGAGTCTACGGCGGCCGAGCTTTCCCTGAGAGAGAGCGAGATGCGACTTTCCCATCAAGTTGAGAGCATTCGAGAACGTTGGAACGTCGACATCGAGAACTGGGAATTGCCGCCCCTTGAGCCGGCGGATTCGGAGGAGCAGGGCGATGCTCCGCCGACGCCGGACCCCGCTGATGCGGCGGAGGCCGCAGTTGCGGCGCGCTTGGCTGGTCAGCAAGAAGGGCAGACCGCAGAGACCGCACCCGAACTGACTTCCGGCGAAGCTGCGAGCGAGCGCCGAGAGGCCCAGCGGAACGCAGAGCTGGCTCGCGCCGATCGCACCGTGCGGGAAAAGGAACTGGAGACCTTGCGGAAGTCCCTCCAGTCCATGGGCGAGGTGAACCTTGGGGCCATTGAGGAGCACGAGGAGCTCGCGGAGCGGTTCCGCTTTCTGTCGGAGCAGCGCGGAGATTTGCAAGAGACCATTGACTCGCTTCGTGAGGCGATCGCGCGAATCAACCGCACGAGTCGTCGTCGATTTCGCGAAACGTTCGATGAGGTCAGCAAGCGATTCTCGGAAAACTTTCCACGTTTGTTCGGTGGCGGCAAAGCGAGTTTGACGCTGACGGACTCCGAAGACATTCTGGAGGCAGGGATCGACATTATGGCAATGCCGCCCGGTAAACGTTTGCAGAATGTCAATCTTCTTTCGGGTGGGGAGAAGACCATGACCGCATTGGCTTTGTTGATTGCGGTTTTTCAAGTTCGTCCGTCACCCTTTTTCTTGCTCGATGAAGTTGATGCCGCATTGGATGACGCCAACGTTGGTCGATTCAATCAACTCATTGTTGAAATGGCGGCTCATTCACAGTTTCTCGTCATTACGCACAACAAGCGCACGATTGAAGTGGCTGACGTTCTGTACGGCGTCACCATGGAGCAGAAGGGCGTCAGCAAGCTGGTCGGTGTCGAACTGACCTGATCGAGTTCGCGACGGGCTTTGCCCGTTTCCCCGTCGTGGCGTTTTCCCCAAGGCGGGGGGATCTGGCCCTCAGCCTTCCGCGACCTCCGGGGAAAGCTGGCCGGGTGTGAGTGGTGGGGATCCGTCTGGGCTTTTATGCTCCCGCCCCCGCACTCATGGAGGAACCCTTGTTGAACGGCGTTTCGATTTGGTTGGCCCAAAATCTAGACTGGGTCGTTCTGTTCGGATTTACGACCCCTCTGATCCTGTCTCTTGTTTTCGAACGGTTGACGCATCGGAGCCCCGGTCGGGAACTCGAGGCGCCAGAGAGCGCTGTTTCTCCTTCGAGGGTTGAACCGGGGGAAGACCGCGAGCTCGAGCCGTTGGAGACGTCTCCCGCGGCGGTCTCTTCGGCGCCCGAGCCCCTGGCGGAGCGCGAGCCAGTCCCGGAGCCTTTTCCCGAACCCGAACCCGAACCCGAACCCGAACCCGAACCCGAACCCGAACCCGAACCCGAACCCTAATCCTAACCCTAAC
>NHEP01000159.1 GCA_002171515.1 bacterium TMED88
CGGAGACGACCACGCCCGGTGCTCAGCGTCAGCGAGGCATTGGTCGTCGGGCGGGCGCCCAAAGCAGGGATCAATCGACGCACAGCGGCCAGAAGCGTCCCATTCGCAATGCAGAGGGTTGGCCCCAACCGTCGGCGTCGGCCCCTCGATTGCGCGAACGTAGTAGAGCGCATCGCGGGCCGAGACCGCGTGGTCGGGATCACTGAAGGCAACTTGACAGCCATCCCCATCCCCTGAACAGGTCAGCACCTTCCAGGGGTCCTCAATCAGCGGGGCCATCTTTTCAGACCCATCGTTCTGGGGGCGAATTCGGACGACTTCGATTCGACTGATCGGGCGGCGACGATCCGATGGGTGGTAGCACTCCCCTCGACAGAGACGTTCCAGCCGCGCGTCAGAGAGGGCTTGGCGAGCATCCGGCGGACATCCCGGCTTTTGCTCAAAAGAACCCACCGCACGAACCTGAAAAATGGGCGCTTCGTCCATCTCGACCTCGGACCCCATCGGGACAGACCGCCCTCCCGGTGGGTTTAAGAGATCAAACCAGAGCAAAATGCGGGGACCGCTGGTCCCGTAGACCTCGCGCCGCTGCATCGCTTCAAAGATCGCGTCGCGGTCGCGACGCGGCGAATGAACCGCTGCCAATCCGCCCTCTAAGAAAAAAGAGGCGGCCCGCTCGGTTTCGAAAACCGCGAAAGGAACCTCAATGTCACCGATCGGCAGCGGGTCTCGGGGGACATCGAAGGGACCGCTGTCGTCCACATCGGCGATGGGCGTTTTGACAAAGTTGCCAAAGCGGGTCTCTGTAAATTCCGTCCGACTCACCGGCTTGTAACCCGTTCCGGGTCGAGCGGAATGATTGTCGCTGGCGCCGATGAAGCCGAAACGAAAACGCCCCGGCCCCTCAGGCAAAGCTGGGCGCCCAAGGGCCATGATGGCTTGAACCGAACTCTGCGGGCGATAGTTGAAGGCCGGCAAGAAACAGTCTCGGCACTGACCCGAGTCCTCCCAATCGGCCACGGAATCCCGTCGAATCACATACGCACCACCATTGAAATCGGCGTCAATGAAATTCTGGCGCGCTTTCTCGGCACGCTCCGCGCAGGTGGCCTCTCCGTGATCAGCGGCTAAACAGCGTTCCTTGATGATCTCGCCGGCCCGCCAGCAGGAGGGCAGATAATTGGCCGTGGGTGCCGGGCAGGTCCTTTCCCCAGAAGGCGAGACTTCAACCGCACCAAACGATCGAAACTCTTCGGAGTTGCCGTGTCCACTGTAAACCTCGATCAATCGCTGGAGATTGGGGTCGTGTTGCCCGGGCACAATCTGCTTCTTCCAAGAAGAACCCGGAGGCGTATACATCCCCCAGGCGGTTCCATGAGGAATCACCAAGGTTTCGAGGTCCCAATCGTTGAGCTTCGCAAAAAGATCCTTGGGTGTGGGTGCGACCTCTCGACAGTCGGCCGGCAAATCACGAACCGGCACACCCTCCGGGCAGTTGGGCACGCCACCCGTCTCGTTCAGATAACGAACAAAATCCGGCCCACCGCCATTCCACTCGTAGAGCGCGAGCGCCCCGAGCAGAAACGGAGATGGGGCCAGCTGGTCGGCACCCCGCATGCCGGGTGGCGTTCCCGCGCTGATCGGCCGAGTCGGGATCGCGCCCTCCTCGAGATCCCGAAGGATGACGTTTTTGTGTCCGTAGTGGTTCTGCGGGGTCGACCCAACCTGAGTCCACTCCCAGCCGAGGTAGGCCACGACGTCTGGATTTTCCGGGTCCCCGGCCACCGCATTGCATTGGCGGATCGAATCGACGGTCTCCTCCCAGCGCCTCGGCGTCAGCGTGACCGCATGATCGTTGATCGACCAAAAGTCGAGGCCCGCACAATGCCTCGCGTAGTCACAGGCATCCGCGACGGGATAGGCCCCATCGCCGCCCGCCATGGGGAGACTCATTTGAAATGCATCGAAAGAGAATGTTGTATGAACGTGGAGATCCCCAAACAGGATCTGGTTGGGTGAGGCCACGCGAACGGCCTGGGCGGCGGCGGACTGTGACTCGCTTCGTTGGTCAATCAGGGCCTGAGCAATCGGTTCACCGCTTGCTGCCCCCGCATGCTGAGCGGGCGTCAGCCAGCCCCGCCCCAACGCATACACCAGAAACACCATGGCACCGAGGACAAAAAGAGACCCCCAAAGAACTTTCTTCGACACCCAAAGCCTCCCCAATATGCCCTCGGACGGGTGAGGGACGACCCACGAACCGATGCCCAGCTTAACGCAAACACCGAATCAAAATGGCTCCCCCATCCCGGCACGAAGCCGGTTCGGGAGCGCAACCGGAGCCTGCTAGTCTTCGACAGCATGAGCCGCCCTGCCTCCCCGAGAGACGCCGCCAGCCTGATTATTCACCGGGATCGAAGAGGCGATCTCGAAATCTTGATGGGCCGCAGACCCCCCCGCGACCGATTCATGCCCGACGTGTTTGTCTTTCCCGGTGGACGGGTTGAACCTGAAGATCGCGACTCGCCGGTCGATGGGGCCATCGATTCCAGCGTGGCGGCACGCATCGCAGGGCCCGATTCGGAAGACCAAGCGCGTGCCCTGGCAACCGCGGCCATTCGGGAGACCTGGGAGGAAACGGGTCTCACGGTCGGCCGGACCGAGGAGGGCCAGATCCGGCCAGACCTGTCGGCGCTGGCTTATCTCGGTCGAGCCATCACGCCCACCGAAAGCAAAATTCGGTATCACGCTCGATTCTTCACCGCGTCGGCCGATCGGGCCCATGGCCGCTTAGTGGGAAACGGTGAACTCATCGACCTCAGTTGGATTCCGATCCAAGAAGCCCTCACGCTGCCCATCATCGATGTGACCGAAGCCCTCCTCGAGCATATGCAAGCCATCCACCGAGGAAGCCCACGAGGCGCCTTGTTCATTCGCTACCGCCGGGGCGTACAAATGATTCGAGAGGAAACGGCTTCCTTGATCGCGCCCCGCCCGGCAAAAATCTAAACACCCTGGTCGATCCTCCAGCCATCGGCCGAGAGCGCTAGCCTCCCCTCACCATGGCCACACGCATCGGAATCGACCTCGGAGGGACCAAGATCGAGGGTCTCTTGATCGCGGAAGACGGGGCCCCGCTTCACCGCCGTCGGATTCCCACCCCGCAAGGAAACTATCGCGCCACGGTGAATGCGACGGTCGGCTTGATCCAAGACCTCGAAGCCCAACAGGCAAAAGGTGACCAGCCCTGGGTGGGCGTAGGCCTGCCCGGCTCCGTTTCGACGGTGACCGGTGCAATGAAGAACTGCAACTCAACTTGCCTCAATGGGCAGTACTTCCAGAGCGATCTGAGCGAGGCCCTGGGCCGCCCTGTCTCGATCGCGAATGATGCCGATTGCTTTGCTCTATCGGAGGCTGTGGACGGCGCTGGAGCCGATCTGGTTCGAGTTTTCGGAGCCATACTCGGCACCGGCGTTGGAGGCGGTCTGGTTCAGGCCGGGCAATTGCTTCAAGGCCCTAACGGACTCTGCGGGGAATGGGGTCACAACCTTTTGCCAGGAGAAATCCGGGGCTTGGCCGGTCCGACTCGAGGCTGCTTTTGCGGCCACGAGAACTGTATTGAGACCTTTTTGTCCGGACCCGGACTCTCTCGAACCCACGCTCACCTCCACGGAGAGAAGTTGGACGCCGACAAAATCGCCCAACGCGAGGAGCAAGGGGACCCCTCGGCGCGTCAAACCCTCGATCTGTTTGTCGAGCAGCTGGCTTTTGCCCTCTCTCAAATCATCAACTTCTTGGACCCTGACATGATCGTGCTGGGAGGCGGGCTATCCAACATCAAGCGGCTCTATGACCCCATCCACGGATTGTCCGGCCAATGGGCTCGGTGGGTTACAAGCGACGCCGTCAACACAGCCCTCGAACCCGCGAAACATGGTGACGCGAGCGGCGTCCGAGGAGCAGCCTGGCTGCCCGGCCGCAGCCATTCGAACTAGTCGGGTCGGACGAGCGATCGAAGGCGGAGGGGCCTCGGATCGCTACCGGGGTTACTCTCCCGGCCATGTCGAACCGTTCTATCCGCTTTTGGGTCCTGGGCCTCACTTTGGTGGCCCTTGGGATCGCCTTTCTACTCTTTCAGACTTCGGGCCCGCCCGCACGCCCGCTGGCGAATTCCACCCAAAACGGAGACATGAATTCCACGGGCCCGACTGACTCCCGGCCCCCACTTGTGGTCGACGCCTTCGAGGTCAACTCGGTGATTGCCCGGAATCGGATTGAAGTCAGCGGCGTCCTCGAACCGCGGCGAGAGGTCGTCGTCGGGGCCGAAGTCCCCGGGCGGGTCATCGACGTCAATGTCGAGGAGCACACGCCGGTCGAAACGGGCCAACCTTTGGTGCGTCTTGATCCGGCCCTACCCCGCGCCGCGGTCGAGCGCGCGAGAGCCAGCCTCCTGCGAGCAAAATCAACTGAGCGACTGGCGGCCTCAGAAGTGGCCCGCCAGCGAGAACTCGCATCCCGAGGCGTGGCGAGTGCCGCCGAATTAGATCGTGCAGAAAGCCAAGACCGCAACGCCGCGGCTCAGGTCGAAGAGGCACAAGCGGCCCTGCTAGACACCGAAACCCGCTTGGAGAAAACCCAGATCCGCGCGCCTTTTTCGGCGGTTGTGAGCACTCTGGAGCTTGAACCGGGCGCCTACCTCAACCCTGGACAACCCGTCGCCACCTTGGCCGATATTTCGGCGGTCGAAATCGAAATCGGCTTGTCGGATCGCGAGATCCTCTCGGTGAAGGATGGTGACTCAGTGCAGGTTTTTGTTGAGGCCGCTGCCACTCCTTGGGTAGAAGGTCGTATTGTTCATCCGGGCCGAACGCCCGATGCGCAGACTCTCAAGTATCCGGTGGCCGTACGAATCGAGAACCCTGACGAAGCCCTTTTGCCGGGCATGCTTGGCCGGGTTCGTTTTGAAATTGGCCCCGAGCGGGAAACAATCTGGATTCCTCGCCGAAGCGTCTTCGCTGAGTTCGACTTAGACTACGTCTATACGGTTGAACCCTCTCTTCAAGGCCCCGAACACCCCCCCCATGCAACACGCCGTAGAGTCCAAACTCGTGCCGTCCCCTTCAGACCCGAATGGCTCGAGGTGACCTCTGGCCTATCCGCCGGAGATCGAGTCATTTCATCCGATCTCGGAACGGTTCGCGAAGGGCGCGCCTTAAAACTTCGACTGTCCGCGGGACCCCAGTCCATCAAGACCGAAATCCCTCTCGCCCCCGATGAGTCCGCCGCGCAAGGACAACGACCGTGACGCCCCCGGCCTTTAGTGTTCGCCAGACAGTTCTCGTCAACATCCTTTTCTTCGTCTGCCTGCTGGGCGGATATGCAGCGTACACCCGGATCCCCCTTGAATTCTTCGCCGACGTCAATCTCAACGAAGCCAACATCACAACAATCTGGACTGGATCCTCGGCGGAGGAAGTCGAACGGTTGGTCACCCAAAAGTTGGAGGAAGAACTCCTCACCGTTCCCGACCTGGATCAAATCCGATCGGTCTCCTCGGCCGGCATTTCCGACATCAATATTAGCTTCGACGAATTCCTCAATGATGGTGAATACGAAGCAGCGCTCAATGACGTGCGGGCAGCCTTGGATCGAGCCACCCAACTGCCCGAAGATGCCGAGAAGCCCACCATCACCGAAGGCAAACTCAGCGAATTCGTCCCAGTCGTTATCCTGGCCGTAGTCGATCGAGATGACGTCGGGCCTCTGGCACTCAGGGAAATCGCACGAGACATCGAGGCCCGCCTCCGAGATCTGCCTGGGGCCAACCGAATCGACATTCGCGGGGAACAGGATCGAGAGGTTCGGATTGAAGTCCGGCAGGACATCGCAGCCCGATATGGCCTGACCATTCCGGAAGTCGCTCAGCGTATTCGTCGCCAGAATCTCAACCTGCCCGCCGGCTCCTTCGAATCCGAGTCGGGCGAAAAAACCCTGCGCGCCCGGGGCGACTACCAAAGTGTTGACGAGATTGCCGATACCGTCGTCACTGAGAGCCTCGATGGTCAGGTCGTTCGGCTGTCTGAAATCGCAGATATCGAGGCCTCTCTCGCCGAAGCCCGCTTTATCAATCGGTATGGCGGCGATCCTGCGCTGTTCATCACGATCACTAAGAAGAGCGACGCCGACGTCGTCACTCTGGTCTCCGAGGTCGATACTTGGGTCGCGGATTACGCCAATCGCCTTCCGGCCGGCATCGAAATCACCAAAACCCTGGACACCTCGCGATTTGTCCGAGGCCGCATGAAGATCCTCGTAGACAATCTCTTGACGGGCATCCTTCTCGTCGTGGTTCTCCTTTGGTTCACGATCGGATTTCGCAATGCCGCCCTCACCGCTATCGCGATTCCCTTCAGCTTCCTGACCGCGATGATTTTCTTTCCCGTCTTTGGTGTCACCTTGAATGCGACGACCATTACGGGGATGCTTCTGGTCTCCGGAATGCTCGTCGACGATGCAATCATTGTCCTCGAAAACATTTATTCCCGAATCGAAAGAGGGCAACCTCTGCGCCAGGCGGTGCTGGAGGGCGCCGAAGAAGTCCTGTGGCCTGTCATTGCTGCGGTCACCACTACCTGTGCAGCCTTCCTTCCTCTTCTATTGGTTGGCGGGACAGCCGGTAAATTCGTGAGCATTCTCCCAAAGGCCGTCGTGCTTTGCTTGCTCGCCTCCCTGTTCGAGTGCCTGGTCATCCTTCCCGCACACTACCTTGATTTTGGGAGTCGGCGGGCCAGCGGCGCCTCCTCGAGCCCAAGCCTCGTCCGTCGCGTTCGTGAACGAGTCGACGGCGGTTTAGATCGCCTTCGAAATCTTTACGCCCGGGCCTTAGCCGTGACCTTGAATCACCGAGGCCCTTTCAGTGCACTTTTTTTCGCCATCATGCTCGCTGCCTATGCGGGCTCGGGGCACCTACGGGTTGTTCTCTTTCCTGGCGAATTTGACACGTTCAATGTTTTGCTTGAGATGCCACCCAGCACAAGCTTGGAGCAGACAAACCAGGTGGTTCTCAGCTATGAAAGGCTCATCAAGGAAACCCTGGGCACGGATACTCGTGACTATTCCTCCAGCGTAGGGATGAGCGTCGACATCAACTACGATCGACTGAGTGGCGACCGCTACTCGATGACCACGCTCACTATGGAGCCAACTCCAGAGAATCTCAAAGCGCCCGAAGATGTTCTGACACGCATGCAAGGGCGCATGGAAGCCTTTCAGGCAGGCTGGCCGGGCGTCATCACAGAACTCCGAGTGCAGGCCGAGCAGGACGGGCCGCCCTTGGGCGCGCCCGTCGAGATGCGCCTTCTCGGGGACGACTATGCCCGCGGTAAAGCCGTAGCGGCCGAAGTCACCGCATTTCTCGAAACCCTCCCCGGGGTCTACAACGTAGAAGATGATCTCAAGCGGGGTCGACCCGAAGTTCGCCTGCTTGTGGATGAAGAACGTATGGCTCAGCACGACCTCAGCTTCGAAGATCTCGCTCTGACCTTGCGGGGAGCGAACGATGGGCTGATCGCGGGCAGTTTTCGAGACCCAGCGCGCAATGAAGACATGGAAATTCGCGTCTTGCTCTCCGATGCCGACCGAGCCTCTCTTCAGGATCTGCTGGATGTCGAGGTCGCCTCGCCCAAGGGCTACCTCGTCCCTCTTCGAGACGTCGCTGACATCGAGTTGGATCGGGGCTATCTCGCCTACCATCGACGCGACGGACGGCGGGCGGTCAGCGTGTTTGCTCAAGTCGACGATGAGCTGGCCACCTCCCGCTCGGCCAATCAGGCCCTACAAACTCATTTCGCTGAACTCGAGAGCCGCTTCCCCGACCTAGAGGTCCGCTACGGCGGTGAATTCGAGGATTCCGCCGAAGCCTTCGCCGACTTAGGTCGTGCTTTCCCCGTCGCCTTAGTGGCCATTTACATGATTCTGGCTGCCCTGTTCCGCAGTTACCTTCAGCCTCTCGTCGTCGTCACGGCAGTGCCTTTCGCGTTTGTGGGCATCATTCTAGGAGTCGCCCTCCTCGATTACTCAGTCAGCTTCGTGCTCCTCTACGCAGCCATCGGCCTCACTGGGGTCGTCGTCAATGACTCTCTCGTGATGGTGGACTTCATCAATCGCGGACGACGCGACGAAGGCCTTCCCCTTCTTGAGGCGGTTCGGCAGAGCGGAGTCCGCCGCTTTCGGCCGATCCTGTTGACGACCTTGACGACGGTGGTGGCCTTAATGCCCATGGCTCTCGGGCTACAAGGCGCCTCCAAAACCTACGGCCCCTTCGCCGCGGCGATTGCCTTTGGCTTGATGGTGGCCATGGTGGGGACACTCTTCGCCGTCCCCTTGAGCTACACCAGTCTGATCATGGGACAACAGCGCATCACCCGTTGGTGGAAACAGCGCCGAGGATCGACTTCGCAAATCTCCCCGCCTGACCCCGAAGCCTCTTGAGCCTTGGCGAGCGCCCCCTAACGGCAGTCGCCACTTACCCGACCTGCGACGAGGGTTCGACGGGGTCAAGATTAAGTGCGAACAGCAAAGCCGTCGAAATCCCGAGCCCGACGATGTAGATGTGCAGCGCGGTCGAAAAACTCCCAGTGCTGTCGGCGCTCCATCCGGCAATCATGAACCCAGGCATCACCAATCCCGCGACGACGGGAGACATCAGGCCCATCGCTCGACCGAAGCTCGCTGTTCCGAAGCAACAAGCCGTCAAGCCCGCCCACACCGGCAACATCCCTCCGGCCGCCAACCCGAGACAGCAGGCTGCCGCCGCCATAGCGGCCTCACCGGGCTCGGTTGAAAAAACGCCCAGAGCCACAGCCGCTAAGCCCAGCGCAATCCAAAGCCCCAACCTTAATCCGATCCGATCCGTTGCCGCACCGAGGGCAAGTTTTCCGATCAGGCCAAAAAGCGAAACCAAGAAAACCAAGCGAGGGCCCACGTCGGAAGCCAACCCAAGCGATTCTGAATAGAGCCCGACATTGCTCAAAAAACCGGAGTAGCTCATAACAAGCAAACCAAAAGAGATGCCAATGACCCAATACGCTCGAGCTGAGAGGATGTCTCGCGTCGAAAGCTGAGGGGCCTGTGCAGCCTCTGCAAGCGCTGCCTGAACATCAGGGTCGTTGGCCCCCTCCGGCTGGAGCCCTTTATCGGCTGGAAAATCCCTCAGAACAAAAAAAACAAACGGCAGGACGAAGATTGCCACACCGACTGAAAGCGCCCGCAAGGCCCATCGCCAGTCCCACAGATCAATCCATCCGCTCACGACGATGGGCAGAACAAGGCCACCCACCGACGAACCCACCGCTGCAATCCCAAGTGCTTTCCCGCGGCTGCCGGCGAACCATCGAGAGACGATGGCCTGACCCGTGATAGGGCCGAGCATGATATTTGCGGCCGCAATGCTAATCGCGAAGACAAAAACAAAATGTAACATCGCGTTCGTCACGGACAGTAAAA
>NHEP01000160.1 GCA_002171515.1 bacterium TMED88
GTAGGCATAGGAACTACCGCTCCCGACGCAATTTTCCATGTAAAAGGCTCTACTGATAGTACTGAAGTTAAAATAGATACTAATGATAATGCAATAGGAGATAGTGCTTTTATAAAATTTAATGGAGCAAGAGCTCAAGTTGGATGGATAGATTCAGCAGTAACCTTGACAGACGGTGGAGGTAACAAAGATATTAAGTTAAAAGTAAACACGGGTTCTATATTTCTTCAAACCAATAATTCAAGTAGGCTTATTGTTGCTGATGGAGGTAACGTAGGGATAGGAACTACTAGTCCTGCTGAAAAGTTAACTGTTTCAGGCGCAGCTAATATAACAGGTAAGTTTGCTGTAGGTATTGCAGCTACTCATGCATCTTATGATTTTTATAATCAAGGAACCGCTTATTTTAATGGAGCCGTTACTGTTGACGATACTTTAGATTTAGTTAATTTAAAAGTATCAGGAGCTCAGGGAACAGACGGACAAGTTCTAACCTCAACAGGTTCTGGGGTTGCATGGGAAGATGCAAGTGGAGGAAGTAGCCCTTGGACTACTGACACTAACGGTATAACATATACTGCAGGTAATGTAGGGATTGGGACAGCTTCCCAAGCTAGTTTAGATTTAGCTGTAGGTGGTGCTGCTAGATTCAATTCAGATGTTAGATTTGATGCAGATGTTCAATGTGCTGGTGGCGACTTAATAGTAAATAATTCACTTAAAGATGTAAACTCCGCAACAGGAACATCAGGTCAAATTCTTTCTTCTGAAGGAGCAGGAGGGGGAGTTGAATGGATAGATGCTGGAGTAAAGTCATCTACATCAGGTGAACCAAGTGGTTCTGATTCAGTTATAAATATAGTTAGTTTAACACAAGCGGAATATGACGCTGGAACACCAGTAGCGACCACTTTATATATAATAACTTAACATGGCTATTTCATTAGGAAGTGGAAGTATAAGTGCTTTAAAACTAGGTTCAACTGCAGTGACCAAAGCATATCTAGGAAGTACTCAGGTTTGGCCTGTAGCTTCAGGTGTTGCTACAGCTACCATAAGCGTAGCCGGCAGTATTAGAACAGGTGATGGTACTTATGCATCAACTCAGTTTGCTACATCTGGAAGCGGTTCAGGAGCTACTTTTGATGTAGTTATAGCTAGTCGTTCTGCAACATCATTTTCAGTAACCGGAGCAGGAACAGGATATGCGGTAGGAGATACAATTACATTACAGATTGGTTCAGTATCATCAGGCTTTCAAAGTCCAAGAGTAGAACTAACAGTAGCAAGTTTAGGATAAATAAATATGGCAAAAAAAGGTAGAACAAAAGGAAAACAATTTGTAGCTAATACAGCAGCAGCTAAAGTGAGAAACGCATAGTATGGCAGATAAAAGTAAAATGGCTTGCAATAAACCTACACGTTCTGATAGAGCAGGTAAAAAGAAAATGGTAAAAGCATGTGAAGGTGGTAAGGAAAAGCTTATTCACTTTGGAGCTAAAGGCTATGGTCATAACTATTCTGCCGCAGCACGCAAAAGTTTTAAGGCTAGACATAAGTGCGGAACTGCTAAATCTAAACTAACAGCTAGATATTGGGCATGTAAAAATCTATGGGCAGGAAAGGGAGGCTCAACTAAATCATCCCCAAAAAATCGTAAAGGAAAATATTAGTATATTTGTGGTATGGGAAAATTTAAAACCTTAGTAAAAAAATTAATGTCACAAGGCAAAAGTGAAACTGCTGCAAAAAAAATTGCATATTCTATTGGTGTAAATAAATACGGCAAAAAAGGAATGGCAAGAAAAGCAGCTGCAGGAGCTAAAAGAGCTAGAATGGCATAAAAACTACATATTATGAAACAAGGATACAATTCAAGACTTGATGAGTCTTTAGGAATGAAACATGGAAAAAAATCTCAGTCTTTAAAAAGCAGACGTGATGAATCTAAAGCAATGTCTAAAAAAGATTACGGACATTCGTACGGTGGAGACCATAGCATGAGCTATGAACACAAATGTATAAAAGATGGTAAGGTACACGAACATTTAGGTGCTATTATTAGAAAATAAATGGGTAGAGCTTTTGTAAAGTTAGGACTCTGGATGCAAGGCATCTGGTGTAAGTTTCAGTGTGGGTGGAATTGGTTAATAGGTAAACTTATGTTTAATATTATTTCATGCCCTCATAAACTATGTACTTGTAAAAAATAAATAAAATGAAATCAAAAGGATTAGGTGATACTATAGAAAAAATCACTACCGCAACAGGAATTAAAAAAGTAGTTGATACAGTAAGTAAGGTGACAGGGAAACCTTGCGGATGTAAAGAACGAAGAGATAGTTTAAATAGAAAATTCCCTTATACAAAATAAAAGATGGCATATACAAAACTAACAGCCAACAGAGCAGCTCCAGTAACACCAAGTGATACGGCTTTAATTCCTAACATATCTAATCCAGATGGAATAAATAATGGGTGTGCTTTATATATTGGTTCAGCAGGTGCAGTAAAAGTTCAAACAGCAGGTGGTGATATATTAACATTTGTAGGAGCGTATGCAGGACAGTTTTTTCCTGTGAATGTAGTACAAGTTTTTAATACAGGAACTACCGCAGGTGATATTATTGCGTTATGGTAAAAGAAAATTACACACAGACTAATAGTGCTTTGATGGATATTGAAGTTACTTACGAAATTATTAAACAATAATGAACACACAGGATTTGAAAATTTACGCATTTAACTTTTTGAGTTTAGCTGTCTCATTTTCTCAAGTTGAGATGGCTCTAAAACTAATTTTATTAATAGCTTCTATAGTATATACGGCTCAAAGAATATGGATTAGTTATAATGAAAGAAAAAAAACTAACAAATAATTTTAATAAGTCTGAATTTGATTGTAAGTGCGGTTGTGAAATGCCTCAAGATGTTTTGTTTCAAATACAAAAACTCGCAGGTCAGTTACAAACAATAAGAGATTTTATAAGAAAACCTATAAAGCTTACAAATGCATATAGGTGTCCTAAGCACAATAAAGCAGTTGGTGGAGTTTCAAACTCCCAGCATATTTTAGGAAAAGCTGCTGATATCCAAGTTACAGACATTCCTCCTTCTGAAATTTATAAAACTATAGATAACTTAACCGAGCATGGACACATATTGCAAGGAGGATTAGGTAAGTATAATACGTTTACTCATTATGATATAAGAAAAACAAAATCTCGTTGGGATAAAACAATAGAATAGTTATGAGCAATAATCCAAAATTAAAAAAAAACGGAGGAGAAGGAACTTTTGTAGGTAATTTACTTCGAACTATAGCAGGAGTAAGTCCTGAGATATTAAATATATTAGGTACAGTAACAGGCGTAGAAGGGCTGAATAAACTAGGAGATGCTATACGAGGCAATTCAAGTATATCACAATCCGACAAAGATTTACTTCTTAAAGAACTTGAAAAAGATATTGTAGTAGAGCAGGAGATATCTAAGCGTGAAATAGAAATAAGCAAGAGATGGGAGTACGATATGAAGTTCGGAGGTCGTTTAACAAGAAATATAAGACCTTTAGTTGTTGCTAATTTTACAATTCTTATAGATATTGTTATTATAACTTCTCAATGGGGTATGCCTTTGGGAGAAGCATATATACCTTTATTAACTACTATGGGCATCACTGCGATTGGCGGTTATTTTACTTTAAGAGAGTACGGCAAGACAAAACAATAGACTTATTTTTTTTTACTACCTTTGCGTTATAACTTTAATTATAATAAAATGAAATCAATTACAAAAAAAGAATTAGAACGTTTACAAGAATTAAACACTAAATTCGGAGGTTTAAAAAACCAACTAGGAGATTTAGCATTACAAAAAGATGTAGTGCTTAAAGAAATAAATACTGTAAGAACAGACTTTACTTCTTTAGAAAAAAAACTTATTAAAAAATACGGAGAAGATTCCGTTATAAATCTCCAAACTGGAGAGATAAAAGAAAAAGAATAGAAGATGGCAAAAATTAGCAATACTTTAGCTTACCCCAATCAGGTACCTATTAACCCAGAGGATTATTTAATTGGAACAGACGCATTGTCAAATCCAATTGAGTTACAAACTAAAACGTTTACCATAGCTGGTCTTGCTGATTATATATTAAATACTGTTACCCCTCCTGCTTCATCAGAAACATTTATTGTAAATGGGATGTTTAAAGCAATAGGAAGTAATACAGGTGGTGGAGTTGGTCCTGAATTTTCAAAAGATTTTTTAGAATGGACATCGGCTGTTACACCTATTACACAAGTTCCTTTATGGAGAGTTCCTGTAACTCTAAAATTAAAATTAGTTACATGGGCTTGGGTTTCGGATACTGTTATGAATATTCCTGCAGGAGATACAATGACTGTATCTATAGGTACAGTTGCTAATAATGCTATTTCTAATTTTGCTAATTATTCTAAAAAAGAAGATTTATTTGTTATATCTGACCTTTATGATAAATCATATCCAAGAGGGGAAGTTGATGTTTCTGATTTAGGTATTGTTTTAAACGCATTTCAAAATGTTGGTGTAGTATGTGAAGGCAGTCAAAACTCAGGAATAACTCCAACAAATGGAGATATGGAGTTGTCATTTTATTTTGAAAAAACAAACGCTATAACACCTATACCTCCTGTAACAGTAACTTTAAATCCTTTTAATAATAACATTATAGATAATACCGCAGGTGCACCAAACTATACTTTGACAGGTAATCAGTTAAATGACACTAAACAAGGACAACCAGGAGTTAGCTATCAGTTTATAACAAACGGACTAGCTAATTCAGGATATCGCTTTAAAGCATCCGCTCCTTTTACTGCAGCTAATCCAGGAGGAATATTTACAGTAGATGGAACTGAAACTCAGACATTATCAGGTGAGATAGAGGTAATACCAATTACTCCTGTCGGACCAGAATGGACATCTACAGACCCTGTAGCTGCAGGAACGTATCCTAACTTGCAACCAAACGACACTTGGACATATAACTGGACAACAAGTGATGACAATACACCATGTGCAGATTTAGATTATGTTATTACAGTAGATGGGGTAGAGATATTCCCTGCTGCAGGAGCTAGTTGGTTAACTTTTACAGATAATAACGATTGTACAGGAACGCTAACAGGAACGTATCCTGGA
Source organism: bacterium TMED88 (assembly GCA_002171515.1). Lineage (GTDB taxonomy): Bacteria > Myxococcota_A > UBA9160 > UBA9160 > UBA4427 > TMED88. The sequence continues at coordinate 5,187 of NHEP01000160.1, forward strand.
GGAAATATTGATGTAGTAATGACAGTAACAGATAATGATGGATTATCAGCAACTCAAGATTTTATAATCTCAGGATTAACAGTAACAGGAGATACTTACTTCCAGTTTTGGAGTGATACTAGTGGGTCTATGAACAGTACAATAGAAGTGACATCTCAGATAGCTAGTATGACAGGTATAAAGATATCTTCTTCATTTACTGCAAGTGGTTCAACTGTAATACAAACACGAGCAATTGATGATATAGGGCTAGCAACCAATTTTAATGCTTCTACTAATTCTGGTGTTGTTGGTGCGTATTTATTAGTTAGAGATGGAATGGAAATAACTGGAACTGGGATACCTGCAGGAACTTTCGTTGTAACAGGACAAAATCCTCCAGATGCATTTGGTTTAGTAAATGCTAATGGTTCTCCTGTAGCACTACCTTCTTCAATAGGAACAGGAGTTGAATTAACTTTTAATCTAACAGACGCTATTAAATCTGCTGATTATGCAGACACATCTAATTTAAGAAACTTACTTCAAGATTTCTATGCAACAGGAGGAACTGAAGCAAGTGGAAATACAGACAGAGCTACTAACGGTAGTGATGAGTTTGAGTCTCGTGTATACTGGGGGATGAGTAATGAAGAAAGACAAATAGGAATGCTTGCCAATAAAGGTTTGGGAGATACTATAGGACCTGGAGGATATTTTCCAGATGCTGACAATGTAGTGATTCTTGCTTTTGGTGATGAATCTGGAGGCGGTAGTGCAACAACCAATTATGCTATGGATTGTGGTGGAAGTATTTGTTGGGAAAATAGAGATAATGCTACAAATCCTAATATGGTAGCTGATATAGCTGCTGTTAGAAGTTTTATTTCTACACTTGAAACTGCAGCAGGAACTACTACTATTTACAGGTCTAAGTTTTTCCATACAATTGGAGGTAGTGGTACTATAGCTCCTTTAGTATCACCTAATGGAATGCTAGCCGCAGCAAACTTTACTAACCCTCCAGTTAGTGATAGTTATCCTGCAGGAGACCCAGGTGAGCCACTTAGCATACCTGCTAGTGCATATACTAATGTAACTATGTTAAATGATTACACGACAAGCACTCCACCAAGAATGTATTGGTCAGTAGATTTAGATAATTTCCCTGCAAACCCTGAGCAGTATTGGTACGACCAAATAAGAGATACTTTAGTGGCAATGGGCTTTAATGTATAATTAAATTAAATAAATAATGGATATAAGAAAAATATCTGTCGGTCCTGATTATAAGTCAGGGGCTATGCATTATATAGTAGGACAAGACGTTCTTAGCGGAAGTCATAAGATTCATTTAATCAAATTTGATTCTGAATTAAATTCCTATAAAATATACATAGAGGACAATGATGTTGTAATTCTTTGGAAGGAGTTTAGCTCAGATATGCCTGTATCCATTGAATATAATATAAATTTTTGAAATCACCAACAGACTTTATAGTTACCCCAAAAGATAATAAGCGATACGCTAATACTAAAAATATTGGAGGTATAGACTTTCTAGTAAGCTCCTCTGAAGAGGATGCTACATACTCTAATAGATATGCAGAGGTAAAATCATTACCTATAAATTACTGTGGTCCTATAGAGATAGGAGACACCCTTCTAGTTCACCATAATGTTTTTAAATTCTACAACGATATAAAAGGAAGACGTAGAAGCGGAAGAAGTTTTTTAAAAGATAACTTATTTCTAGTTGATTCAGACCAGTTCTTTATGTTTAAGAAGGGAGATGATTGGTATGCTCATGACAGGTATTGTTATGTTAAACCAATAAAAACAAAAGAATCTATTATATTTAAGAATACAAAAGAAGAACCTCTGGTTGGCAAAATGATTTATCCAAACACTAAATTAATTAGTCAAGGTGTTTCGAAAGGAGATATTGTATCCTTTAAGCCTGACAGTGAATATGAGTTTGAAGTCGATGGAGATAAACTTTATAGAATGTATGACCATCAAATTACAATGATATTATGAGTAGAGAGTGGGACTGGATGGATGATGATGAATTTGATAATATTCCTTTGAAGAAAGTTAAAAGAATTAAAAATGAAATCAAAAGAAATAAAGTTAAAGATAATAGAAGCAGGGCACAGAGCGGTAGAACAACTAATTAAAGTTGCAAAAGAAGCTATTATTAAGCATGACCCTGAAGACGACTTGTCTGCAGACAGACTAAAGAACGCTGCCGCAACAAAGAAGCTTGCTATATTCGATGCATTTGAAATATTAAGCAGAATAGAAGCAGAACGAGAAGCTCTCGATTTATCTGGTACAAATAAAAAAGTAGATACAAAACAAGGATTTGCAGAACGAAGGTCAAAATAAAGATTTATATAAAATATTAGAAGACTATATTCCTAAAGCTGTGCTTACTAATAAGAACAGGAATAAGAGCTGGACTTATGGCTACAATAAAAAATATGATTTTATATGTATATCAAAAACTGGAGAGCTTGGAGATATACTAAACATACAAGGCGTTATAGTTGGCTTACCGAAGCATCCTAAACAAATACACAGTAGGTCTAAATCTAAGACAGACCAATACTGGGAGAGAATAGATATTCCTAAACAGCTAGGTAAAATTCAATCTATATTTCAATGGAATGAAATGCCATCTGAATTTAAAAATAATTGGGTAGATTATATTGAGAATGAGTTTGATAGTAGAGAGCTAGGGTATTGGTTCATGAACAATGGAGTTCCCACATATATAACTGGAGCTCATTATATGTATCTGCAATGGACTAGTATTGACGTAGGATATCCTGATTACCGAGAAGCTAATAGAATATTTTACATATTCTGGGAAGCATGTAAGGCAGATAGTAGAAGCTTTGGAATGACATACCTAAAAATAAGACGGTCAGGATTCTCTTACATGGGGTCTTCGGAATGTGTTAATACAGGTACTCTTGCAAAAGATTCAAGAGTTGGAATACTATCTAAAACAGGTTCGGATTCAAAGAAAATGTTTACAGATAAAGTAGTTCCTATCGCTAATAGATTGCCTTTCTTTTTTAAACCTATACAGGATGGTATGGATAAACCTAAAACAGAACTTGCTTTTAGGATACCTGCATCTAAAATAACAAAGAAGAATATGTATGATTCAGACAAAGAAGAGTTGCTTGGGTTAGACACAACAATTGACTGGAAGAATACAGATGATAACTCTTATGATGGTGAAAAGCTTTTATTACTGGTGCATGACGAAAGTGGAAAATGGATAAAGCCTAATAATATACTTAATAACTGGAGGGTTACAAAAACTTGTCTTAGACTAGGAAGTAGAGTTATAGGTAAGTGCATGATGGGTTCCACTTCTAATGCCTTGAGTAAAGGTGGTGGTAACTTTAAAAAACTTTACGAAGATTCAGACGCAACCAGTAGAAACTCTAATGGGCAAACTAAAAGTGGATTATATAATTTATTTATTCCTATGGAATGGAATATGGAAGGTTTTATAGATAGATATGGAATGCCAGTGTTTAGGAAACCTGAAACAAAAACAATAGGAGTAGATGGAGAGATAATAGATAATGGTGCGGTAGATTATTGGGAAGCGGAAGTGGACAGTTTAAAGAATGACCCAGATGCTTTAAATGAATTTTATCGTCAGTTTCCTCGAACAGAATCTCATGCATTTAGAGATGAGAGTAAGCAGTCATTGTTTAATTTAACAAAAATATATCAGCAGATTGATTACAATGATTCTATGATAACAGAACATCACGTTACTCAAGGCTCTTTTTCTTGGAAGGATGGTATTAAAGATTCTTCTGTTGTATGGACACCTAATAATAGAGGTCGGTTCAGGGTTTCATGGACACCTAATAAAAATCTACAGAATAGAGTAATAAAACGAAACGGTAAAAATCTTCCAGGGAACGAACACTTAGGGGCTTTTGGATGTGACAGTTATGACATATCAGGAGTTGTAGGAGGTGGAGGGTCTAACGGAGCTTTACATGGGCTTACTAAATTCAATATGGATGAAGCACCTAGCAATGAGTTTTTTTTAGAATATGTTGCTAGACCTCAAACAGCAGAGATATTTTTTGAAGAAGTATTAATGGCTTGTGTGTTTTACGGAATGCCTATACTAGTGGAGAATAACAAACCTAGACTATTATATCATTTTAAAAACAGAGGATATAGAGGATTTAGTTTAAACAGACCTGACAAAACATATAATAAATTATCAAGAACAGAAAGAGAATTAGGAGGTATACCTAACTCTAGTGAAGATGTGAAGCAAGCTCACGCTGCAGCAATAGAGTCTTTTATAGAAAAACATATAGGATTAGATATGGAAAACACATTTAGAGATTCTGACTTAATGGGTACTATGCCCTTTACCAGGACATTAGAAGATTGGGCTAAATTCGATATAAGTAATAGAACTAGGTTTGATGCCTCTATTAGTAGTGGATTAGCTATCATGGCATGTCAGAAGCATCTTTACACACCTGAAAAGAAAAGCTCAAAAATTTCCATTAACTTTGCAAGGTATACCAACAAGGGATTAACAAGCGATATTATAAGATAGATGAAAGAAGTAAAAGTAAAAATTTCATCTGTAGGTTTTCCTAGTCAATTTGTGTCAGATGCAGAAAAAGCCACTGATGAGTTTGGCTTACAAATAGGGCAAGCGATACAGTATGAGTGGTTTAAAAAAGATGGTAACGGTTGTCGTTATTATTCTCAATGGAGAGACTTTCATAAACTACGCTTATATGCAAGAGGTGAGCAATCTGTTGCAAAATATAAAAATGAATTAGCAGTTGATGGAGACTTATCTTACCTCAACTTAGACTGGACTCCAGTCCCTATACTTCCAAAATTTGTAGACATAGTAGTTAACGGAATGTCCGACCGATTATTTAAGGTAAAGGCATACGCTCAAGATGCTTTATCTCAAGGAAAAAGAAGTAAGTATCAAGATATGATTGAAGGTCAAATGGCTGCTAAAGATATCTTATTAGATATTAAAGAGATGACAGGAGCAGACCCTTTTACAATGGACCCTGATTCGTTACCTGAGAATGATGAGGAGCTTACTTTATATATGCAGCTTAACTATAAACCTGCTATTGAAATCGCAGAAGAAGAAGCTATAGATACTATGTTTGCTGAAAATCATTATCAGGATATTCGTAAGCGAGTTGATTATGATTTAACAGTATTAGGAATAGGAGTCGCAAAGCATGAGTTCTTGCCAGGTTCTGGTGTAGAAGTTAAATACGTTGACCCTGCTAATGTAGTATATAGCTATACTGAAGACCCTCATTTTAAAGATTGTTTTTATTGGGGGGAAATCAAAAATGTTCCTATAACAGAATTACTTAAGATAGACCCTAAGCTTACTAATGATGATTTAGAAAAAATATCTAAATACAGTCAGAGCTGGTATGATTATTATAATGTAGCACAGTATTATCAAAATGATATATTCTATAGAGACACTGTAACATTGATGTATTTTAATTATAAGACCACTAAGAAGATGGTATATAAGAAAAGAATATCAGAGAACGGTGCTGTTAAAATGATAGAAAAAGACGACCAATTTAATCCTCCACCAGAAATGATGGAAGATGGAAAGTTTGAAAAAGTTTCTAAAACTATTGATGTATGGTACGAAGGTATTATGGTTATGGGAACGGATATATTATTAAAATGGGAACTTGCAGAGAATATGGTTAGACCTAAGTCTTCTTCTCAGCATGCTCTACCTAATTATGTAGCGGTAGCTCCAAGAATGTATAAAGGAGTTATTGAATCTTTAGTTAGGAGGATGATACCTTTTGCAGATTTAATACAAATTACTCATTTAAAATTACAACAGGTTATAGCTAGAGTTGTACCTGATGGAGTGTTTATTGATGCTGATGGATTAAATGAAGTAGATTTAGGGACAGGTCAAGCTTATAATCCTGAAGATGCTTTAAGGCTTTACTTTCAGACAGGTAGTGTTATAGGTAGAAGCTATACACAAGACGGAGATTTTAACCAGGCTAGAGTTCCTATTCAACAGCTTACATCTAATAGTGGTGCTAGTAAAACACAAATGCTAATTACAAACTACAATCATTATCTTAACATGATTAGAACTGTAACAGGGTTAAATGAAGCTAGAGATGGTTCAACACCAGACCCTAATTCTTTAGTAGGATTACAGAAGTTAGCAGCACTTAATTCTAATACAGCTACACGTCATATATTACAAGGTAGTCTATATGTTTATAGAACATTAGCCGAAGCGTTAACATACAGGGTGGCTGACATTTTGGAATATGCAGATTTTAAAGAAGATTTTATAAGCCAGATAGGAAAATATAATGTGTCTATTCTAGGTGATATATCTGATTTATACATTTATGATTTTGGAGTTTTTATTGAGGTGTCTCCAGATGAAGAGGAAAAAGCTCAGCTTGAACAAAACATTCAAACTGCTTTATCTAAGAGTGATATTAATCTTGAGGATGCAATTGATATAAGGGAATTAAAAAATATAAAATTAGCTAATCAATTATTAAAAGTTAAGCGTAAACAAAAGCAAGAGCGTGATGAAAAAAATGAGATGATGAAGCAGCAAATGTTAGCTCAGCAGCAATTAAAATCTCAACAGATGGCAGCTCAAGCAGCTATGCAGAAATCTCAAGCGGAGATGAATGCTAAGATGCAGATTAAACAAGCGGAGATTGCTTTTGAAATAGAGAAGATGAAGAATGAAGCTCAACTAAAAAGTCAATTGATGGCTCAAGAGTTTGAATATAATCAACAATTAAGAGATATTTCGGAACAAGCTTTAGCTAATAGAGAGGTAAGTAGAGAAGACGCAAAATCATCTCGAATAAGTCAACAGAACTCTGAACAATCTAAGCTTATAAATCAACGAAAAAATAATTTACCTCCTCAAACATTTGAGTCTAATGAAGATAGCTTAGACGGCTTTGATTTAGCAGAATTTGACCCAAGGTAAACTGAATAATTTATATTGTTTAATGTACTATATTTGTACTAAAATTTAATCTAATGGAAATAAAAGTAAAAGAAGTAGGTGTTATTGAAGAAAAATCAGCAATAGAAGTAGAAGAAACTTTACTAGAAAGTGCAGAACAACAACACGAAGCAGAATCACAACAAGAGGTTGTAGATAATAGTACATCACCAGAGGAAACTAAAAGTACTGAATTAAAAGAAGAAGACGTTCTTAGTTTTATTAAGAATAGATATGATAAAGACATATCATCAGTAGGTCAATTGTTTGATGAAAAACAAAACAACGAACCATTACCTGAAGATGTGTCAGCTTATTTTGAATATAAAAAGAAAACTGGTAGGGGGATTGAAGACTATGTTAAGTTAAACAGAGATTTTGATTCTTTAGATGGAGACCAGATTTTAACTGAGTATCTTTTAGCCACAGAGGAAGGCATTGATAAAGAAGATGTTGAATTATTAATGGAAGATTATTCATTTGATGAGGATGTGGATGATGAATCTGATGTAAAAAGAGCTAAGTTAAAAAGAAAGAAGGCAATTGTAAAAGCAAAGAAGTTCTTTAACGAACAGAAAGAAATGTATCACCAACCGCTTGAGTCAAGTAGTGTTGGTATTTCTAATGATAGTGAAGAATATAAGGCTTATAAACAATATGTTGATAATGCAAAAACTCAAGACGAGGAAAGTCAAAGAAGGTCTGCGTTTTTTTTACAAGAAACAGACAAGGTTTTAAATCAAGATTTTAAAGGTTTTAAGGTCAGTATTGATGAAGCTAACTTATTGTATAATCCTGGAGGAACTGCGGAGGAAATTAAAAACTCTCAATCGAGTATCAAGAATTTTATTGATAGTCATTTAGATGAAAGTGGATTAGTTAAAAATGCATCTGAGTATCATAAAGCATTATCGGCAGCAATGAACCCTGATAAGTTCGCAAGGTTTTTTTACGAACAAGGAATGGCGGCAGCAACAGAGGACGTGACAAGAAAAATAAAGAATGTCAATATGTCCACACGTTCTGCTCCTGAAGTTACTTCAAAAGGAGGAACTCAGTTTCGTGCAATGAACCCAAGTACTGGAAAAGGTTTAAAAATTAGAAGTATAAAAAATAAAAATTAACATTTTAAAAAATTAAAAATGGCAGGACAATTATTAGGACCAAATACTAACCCAGTAGGTCCAGGATTTCAATTACAGCCAGCACCACAGCAAGTGCCGTTGGCTACTAATTACATTACTGATTTCAACTTTTTGAATCAGTACTTACCAGATACGTACGAGAAAGAGTTCGAGCGTTATGGTAATAGAACTATCTCTTCTTTCTTACGTTTAGTAGGAGCAGAGTTACCAAGTAACTCTGACTTAGTAAAGTGGGCAGAGCAAGGGAGATTACACACTAAATACACACAGTGTGGTACAGCAGCAGTAGTTGCTGGAGACAATGTAACATTTGATATTAACGATGCGTTAGTACCAGACCGAGCTGCAACAGGCTTAACTGCTGGAACAATTGCAATTCGTGTAGGTCAAACTGTTGTAGTTTCTAAAAATGACGGAACAGGAGAATTTAAAGGTATTGTTACTGCAGTAGGTGTAGCAGGTGGTTTAAACGCCAACCAAATCGTAGTTGCTTTTTACAATGCTCAAGGATTTACAGGTGGTACAGGAGCAGGAAATGCTGATGCAACTATCTTTATCTATGGTTCTGAATTTAAAAAAGGAAGCAACGGAATGCAAGGTTCTTTAGAGGCTGAAGATGAAATCTTCGATAACTCTCCAATTATCATAAAAGATAAGTACGCAGTATCTGGTTCAGATATGGCTCAAATCGGATGGATTGAAGTAACTTCAGAGAATGGAGCATCAGGATACTTATGGTATTTGAAGTCAGAGCATGAAACAAGATTACGATTTGATGACTACTTAGAAACAGCAATGATTGAAGCAGTACCAGCTGAAGCAGGTTCTGGAGCAATTGCTGCAGGTGGAGATGTAGGAAACAAAGGTTCTGAAGGTGTATTCCACGTAGTGGAAAACAGAGGAAACGTATGGGCAGGTGGAAACCCAACAGCTCTAGCGGATTTCGATACTATCATTTCTCGTTTAGATAAGCAAGGGGCGATTGAAGAGAATGTACTTTTCTTAAACCGTCAGTTTGGATTTGATATTGATGACATGTTAGCTGAGCTTAATGGTTCTGCTCAAGGTGGTGGAGCTAATGGTACTTCTTACGGTCTATTTGACAATGATGAAGAGATGGCTCTTAATTTAGGATTTACAGGATTCCGTAGAGGATATGACTTCTATAAGTCTGACTGGAAATACCTAAACGACCCAACTATGCGTGGAGGTCTTACTGGAACTGGTGCTGTAAATGGTATGTTAGTTCCTGCAGGTTCTACTACTGTATATGACCAAATCTTAGGAAAGAATGCTAAGCGTCCTTTCTTACACGTGCGTTACAGAGCTTCAGAAACTGAAGACAGACGTTACAAGACTTGGATTACAGGTTCAGCTGGTGGAGCAGCAACATCTGATTTAGATGCAATGGAAGTAAACTTCCTATCTGAAAGATGTGTATGTACTATGGGAGCAAATAACTTTGTTATTTTCCAATCATAATAATGTGAATACAGGGGAGGGTGTTTAGTGCCCTCCCTTTTTTTTAATAATTAAATTTTAATCAAATGAAAAAAAATAATTTTGTCAATAAGACTTATAAACTTACCAAAGAAGCAGCACCCCTTTCTTTTATGCTGCCAACTAGAAATTCAAGAAGATACCCATTAATGCATTTTGATGAAGCTAAGGGTGAAAACAGAGCTTTGCGATATGCACGAAATCAAAAAAGTCCTTTTGAAGATGAGCAGGATGGAAACGCTATTGTGGAACCTGTTATTTTTGAAGATGGATTTTTACATGTATCTAGAACTAATCCAGTTCTTCAGGAGTTTTTACATTATCACCCAATGAACGGTTCTAAATTTGTAGAGGTTAATACAGAAAAAGACGCTCAGAAAGAGATGGATGTTTTAAATTCTAGAGTAGATGCTTTAATAGAAGCTAGACAATTAGATATAGAACAAGTAGAAGCTTTAGCTAGAGTGTTGTTTAATACAGATGTATCTAGAACCACCTCAGCTGAGCTAAGAAGAGATATTTTAATTTTTGCAGAGCAAGAGCCAGCACAATTTTTAAACGCTGTTAAAGACCCTACATTAAAGTTAAATTCTTTAGTTCAAGAATTCTTTTCACATAAGGTATTAATATTTAAAAATAATAAAAAAGACGTATACTTTAATACCCCTAAAAATAAGAAGAGGATGTTAAACCTTCCTTTTGGGGAAGACCCTTATTATGTAATCTCTTCATATTTACAAACTGATGAAGGAGTTGACATATTAAAATTTTTAGAAAAAAATCTAGAAAACAAAAGATAGTATTTCTATTAACGTTATACCAAGGGGTTGCAAAAATGCAACCTCTTTTTTTTTACTTATCTTTGTATTAAATAATTTAACAGATGAGCATTATTAATTCGGTACGAGAAACAGTGCTGTCGGTCCTTAATAAAAACAACTACGGATATATTACTCCTAGTGATTTTAACCTTTACGCAAAGCAAGCTCAATTAGATATATTTGAAGATTACTTTTATCAGTATAACTATCAGGTAAATCAAGAGAATGCTAGAAAATCAGGAATAGGATTAGCGGACATTAAAAGAATATATGAGGAAGCGATTGACTTATTTTCTGTAACAGCAGGATTATATAATCAGGTAGATAATACTTATTCTGTTCCTTCACTAGCTACAACAGGTAGTGATTACTACTTATTAAACAAAGTTTTAGTATTCGATAAAGTTTTAGATGAAGGAACAACAACTGGTACTAGCGGTGGACAAAATAGAATTATAGACGCTAATGCTGATTTTAGTGATATTAGTGTAGGGGATATTGTAGCACTTGAAAATAATGGTGTTCAATATCTAAAAGTAGTAACTGTAGTTAATAGCACTACACTACAGGTTTCACCTAATGAAACTGGTCCTGTTGGTACAAAATATTCCATATACCAAAAAGGGACAATGTTTAATGAAGCAGAAAGAGTTACACATACTAAAATAACAATGTTAAATAACTCTATACTTACATCTCCTAACTCTTCTTATCCAGCTTATACGACAGAGAGTGTATCGTTAGATGTATTCCCTGAAGATATAACCTCTATTGGTAGAGTTAAGTGTCAGTATATTAGATACCCTAAAGACCCTAAATGGACATACGTGCAGTTAGTAGGAGGAGAACCTTCGTTTGATTCATCTAGTGCATTGTATCAAGATTTTGAGATTCCATTAGAAGATGAACCCACACTAGTAAATAAGATATTACAATATGCAGGAATGTCTATAAGAGAAACTCAAGTTACACAGTTTGCAACAGGATTGGATACTATTGAAACGCAAAAAGAAAAATAATGGCATATATAAATGATTATACATATTACGAAAATACAGGTAATCCACATACAGAACAAGCAAACTGGGGGTCTTACCAGTATGTAAGCTTATACGACATAGTAAATAACTTTATGTTGATGTATGCTGGTAACCACAGCTTAGTTAATAACGAGGAAAGATATAGAGTTCTATTTCACGCAAAACGAGCTATACAAGAACTAAACTATGATGCTTTTAAAGAAATAAAAATTTTAGAACTAGATGTTTGTGAAAGATTACGATTCGTTCTTCCACAGGATTATGTAAACTGGGTTAGAGTTTCTTTATATAAAGATGGTGTTCTAAGACCATTAACTGAAAATGTGCAAACAAACTGGAGTGACGCTTATCTTCAGGATAATACATGTAGAATATTATTTGACCATGATGGAAATATATTAAAACCATCACAATCTTTTATAGATTTACAAAGAGTAGAAGGCACTAAAAAAAGTATTTACCTTAATGACCAAAGTCCTTACAATAACAGAGAGGGTTATTGTATTGATGGAGAATGGTATTTTGATTATGGTGTTGGAGCACGTTATGGATTAAATACTGAGACCGCAAATTTTAATCCAACATTTAAGATAGACCCTAAAGGTGGTGTTATTAATTTTAGTTCTGATATGGCAGGGAACTTATGTATTGTAGAATATGTGTCAGACGGAATGGAAAATGGAGATGATTCATTAGTAACTGTCAACAAACTTTTTGAAGAGTATGTATACGCTTACATTCAATATGCTATTTTAAATAGTAAATTTGGAGTTCAAGAATATGTTGTGAATAGAGCTAGAAAAAGAAGCTCTTCATTATTAAGAAACGCTAAAATTAGAATAAGTAATATACATCCAGGGCGATTGTTACAGAACATGAGAGGTATGGATAAGTGGATTAAATAAGCATGGCAAAAACTACTAGGAATTTTATTGCAGGACGAATGAATAAAAGCGTTGACGAACGCTTGCTACCTAATGGCGAGTATGTTGATGCTATGAATCTTCGTCTAGGTTCAACTGAAGAATCAGAGGTTGGGTCTGTTGAAAATACGAAAGGGAACACTCAGTTAACTTCATTACAATATAATGGTGTTGATTTAAGCAGTCAGGCTAGATGTATAGGAGCTTATGAAGACGGTCAAAGAGAAACTTTATATTGGTTTGTAAATGACCCTAATCATCCAACAGGTGGAATTGTTGATATGGTCGTGTCTTTTAATGTTGAGTTAAACACTTTGATATACCACGTTATAACTGCTGACGTAACAAAAACTGTTTTAAATTTTAATCCAGATTTTTTAATAACAGGAGTTAATAGAGTAGAGGATTTATTGTTTTGGACTGATAATTATAATCAGCCAAGAGTTATAAATATAACTAGAAACTATGATTCTGCAGCTTCCTTTTTAGAAGAACAACTACTTGTTATAAAAAAACCTCCGACAAAATCTCCTGAATTTCAATTAGTAAATTTATCTGGAGATGAAAACTTTTTAGAAGAAAGATTTATAACGTTCGCATACAGATACAAATATGAAGATGGTGAGTATTCTGCACTTTCACAGTTTAGTGAACCTGCTTTTATTCCTAAGCCTTTTGATTACGCTATAGATAGTGGTCTTAATGAAGGAATGGTTAATGCATTTAATAGTGTAAATGTCACATTTAATAGTGGCGGTCCTTTAGTTAAAGATATAGAAGTGACATTTAAAGAAACTACTTCAAATGTTATAAAATCAATTGAGGTTTTTAATAAAGAAGATTTAGGATACGCAGATAATACGGATTATAGTTTTAATTTTACTAACAGTAAAATATATACTGTTATTAATCCTACTCAGCTTCTACGTATATTTGATAATGTTCCTTTAAAAGCCAAAGCTCAAACAATAATGGGTAATCGTTTGATATATGGTAATTATGTAGATGGATACGATTTAACTGACCTTAATGAAAACCCTATAAAACTAGAGTATTACTGTCAATTAATATCTAATGAAATTAGTTCAGATGATTTTGAAGATAGAACGGAAAATTTTAATTATACATTTGGCGGTACTAATCAAATACCAAATGCATCTGTATATTTTGATTTAAACGGTATAGATTTAGTTGCTGGTGCTAGTATAACTTTGGAAATAAGGTTTTCTCATAATTCATTTGCTGGTCCAGGAACTCCTCCAACCGAAACATCAACAAATTTAAACTTAAATTTTTCTTTTGTACTTCCATCTGATTTTAATAGTGTATATGAGTTAGCAACAGATTCTTTGTTTGTTGAATCAATAGGTACTGCATCAAACATACTTCCTGTATATGACCCTACTCCTGGCGAGCCAACTTCTTGTAGTGGTTTTACTCTTACTGATGATTTTAATTGTGCTATTCCAAACAATTTAGATACTTATAGTAAGTTTGAAAGTGGGATTAACACTCCTGGACAGGCAATAGAAATAATTACATCTCCTGGAAGTTCAGAAATAGGATTTGGATTATTAGCTATGAGATTTGTTGACAACCTAACTACACCTACTACCAGTATTTATGAATACTATAGCGTTACATTCGCTGAAGGTACTTATTTAGGAGTGGGAAATCCTAAAAGTTTACACAGTAATAGAGATTATGAATTAGGTATTGTATATATGGATGAGTTTAACCGTTCTACTACTGCTCTTGTAAGTAGAAACAATACCGTTCATGTAGGATGTGTAGCAGCTCCTTTACAAAATTATATAGAAGCTATTATACCTCCAACACAACTAGCTCCATCATGGGCTGATAGATATAAGTTTGTTTTAAAACCAGATTTAGAAGGTTATAATACTATATATACAAATTTCTTTTTTAGTGACACCTCTACTTCAGCGACTTGGTTTTTATTAGAGGGAGAGAACTCTAGAAAAATTGAAAAAGGAGATAGGCTTAGAGTAAAAGCTGATACTTCTGGACCTACCAGAAGATGTCAATATGCTACTGTTCTTGAAAAAGAAGCTCAAACAGAAGATTTTTTAGGGGAGGATATTGTAGATGAAGAAGGGAATGATATAAATATTCCAGCAGGAACATATATGAAAATATTAGCTAATGACTTTCAAATAATTAAAGGTTCAAATCCTACTATATTATATGGTAATTTAGCAAATTGCGGCAGAAGAGATGACGCATACCCTATAGTTAGGTATCCTGTTTCTATAGATGACCCTAACACTCCAGGTTCTTATATTGATTATGAAATTCCTGCTGGTAGTAGAATAACTTTAGATGTAAAGTTTAAAAGAGAAGGTGGTCCTGGAAATGCTTGTGATGGAAGAAGATATAATCTTTTATTAAATTTAGTTGCTTCTCGTGATTATGATAGTTTTAAAGATTGGTGGGATGGAGATAATATATCGAGTAGATTAAATTCTGGAACCGCTTCAGTAAGTGGAGACCCTGATTGTCCAGCACCTTATTTTGCTAACTATTACGACCCTACTTTCGCAAATAACGCTAACGACATTGAAAAAAACGATTGTGTATATAACTGGAGGTTTTTTAAGGACACAGACAATCAAACTTTTTTAATGGTAGTAGGAACTAATTCTTGTCCAGGAGCATCTCATAGGCAAAGAAAAAGAGCATGCGTTGATGTTAATATAAAAGTTTTTAGAGCAGAGAACACAATAGTTTTTGAAACAGAGCCTGAAGATGCTACTCCAGATTTATGGTATGAATCAGCAGACGTATTTAATATTGATAAAACTACAGGAAGGCACGAAGGTAATGTACAGAACCAAACAGCTACAGCTCCAGCTATAATAAAAACTGATTTCTTTAATTGTTTTAGTTACGGTAATGGTGTTGAAAGTTTTAAAATAAGAGATTCTTTAATTGGAGGAGAGTTTTCTCTAGGAGAGCGAACAGCCTCTACTTCAGAAGTAGAATTTAAACAAGCTCATCGTTTTGCTGATTTGACATATAGTGGTGTATATAATGATGAGAGTAACGTAAATAAGTTAAATGAATTTAATTTAGGGCTTTTAAACTTTAAGCCATGTGAAGATATTTATGGACCTATTGAAAAATTATATGGAAGAGAAACTGATATTCTTGTACTACAGGAAGATAAAATATCTTATGTCTTAGCAGGTAAGAATTTAATTAGTGATTCTATAGGTGGAGGAACGATAGCTTCAGTTCCTGAAGTGTTAGGAACGCAGATAGCTAGAATAGAAGAGTATGGTATTTCTAAAAACCCTGAGAGTTTTTGTGCATGGGGATTTGATAAGTATTTTACTGACGCTAAACGTGGTGCTGTAATAAAATTATCTGGAAGTTCTGGTCAGAACGAACAGCTCAGTGTTATCTCAGAAAGGGGTATGCGTTCATGGTTTAGAGACAGATTTAAAGATAGCTTAAACAAGCAAAAAATTGGAGGGTATGACCCTTATATGAATGAATATGTACTAAGTATAAATGATGAAGATTTACCATCTAGAGACGATTGTTTAGAATGTGGTATACAACAAACTTTTACTTTCCCAGAGGATAAGATTATTAATTACTGTGTTGATGTAGGTCTACTTGTTGGAGATGTAGAGATAGAAGTGATAGCTGAAACTCCTCCTACTAGTACTCCTAGTGCTATAACAGTAACGTATAACGGAGCAACCGTAGTTCCCACAACAGGTGTGGATAACGGAACATTTACCTTTAACTTTGATAAAGATGTTGTTAATGAAAATGAGGCTCAAATTCAAATTAATGGTTTACAGGGCACAACAGTTTCTGTTAATGTAAAATGTCCTGTAGGAGATGTAATAACAGTATTTCAGGTTTGTGTTACAAACGCACCTGATGCTGGAAAGACAATACATAATGAATATAGATGGGTAGACGGAACTTATGTTTCACCTCTTCATTCTAGGCAAATAACATTTGATGATGAACAAGGTGTTATAACTATTAGCCAGTACGATTCAGTAACAGCACCACAGGGAGCAGGTGTTATTCCTTCTGATGGTGCAGAGGTGCAGGTTATATGTAATAAACTCCCTATAGATGATTTTGAATTTAATGCAACACAAAATAAATTTTATGCATTAAGAACTAATACTTTATACACAGAAACTATTGCAGATATATCTGCTCTAATAACAGCAGCAGGTACAGCTTTACCATTAGACACCACTAATGCTCCTACTCAATTTATAGGAGATTATACTATGGCTTCTAGCGGACAGTATCTATATTTAGTTTATGACTATAGACAGTCTGTTGAAGTAGATTTATGTTATGGAACAGGTGGTGTAATTGATTTGTGTTGTGAATGTGAAATACCTTAAAAAATGGCAAACCCAGGAACTTATTATTTAAACGGACCAGATTTAGCATCTTCAACATCTATCTATACTGATGAGGCACAGACAACTTGTGCTCCTGATGGACTTTATTCAGATGGTCTTATTACTAGAGAACTATTAAACTGCGTATTACTTCCAGTTCAGACATGCCCAGATTGTGGCATTGCTTGTGGAGACTCTATAACTCCGCCTCAAGGTAATCAAGGGCTGTACCAGTTAGAATTTAATGCTGGTACATTAACTACTGACATAGGTGCTATAAGTATTCATTTTGACCCTGCTAATGTTCCTGATGGGATTAGGGTTTTATTTGACGGTGTATATTATAATAGACTGTCAAGTCCAACTGATGGTAACAGGCAGAGTACAAGTGGTGTATCAGATGCGTTTACTATATTAGGACGTGCTTCTGACGAGTGTGAGAGTTTTTGTGATGACCCTAATGGTATTCTTTGTGCTCCAGACCCTAGTGGAAATACAGTTAATTTTTTCAATGGTTTTGATAGTGGAGGTTGGCTTCCAGGTACTCCTAGTACACAAACTGTTTTTATATACCCTGGCGATAAAGTTTATGGAGGGCGTAATGAATATAATCTTTTAATTGTTCCTAAGCCTACGGCATCAGCAGGTACTGTTACTGTTCAGGTTTTAGGACCTTGCGACCAAACAGGATGGAATATAACAGTAAATTGTGCAGAAGCATTACCTTCTTTTCAAGGAGCGTCAATAGGTAGCAGCACTTCGTGTGGAGCTACTCCAGACACATATTATTTTGGTAGGTTTATTGATGCTAATGGCAATCCAGACACAAACGCCTTTCCTATAAGACACAATCCTGTTTTTCTTGATTCGACTGGTTCAAATAGAGCTCCTGATGGGAATTACCTAATGAGTAATGGTCAATATATAGTAGTAACAGATGGGGTTGTAGAATTTACCCCAGGAAATTGTACATAAAAAATGGAAAATTACACTTTAACATATAGCGAAGCGGCACAAGGTTTCCCTTCTTTTTATTCTTATTATCCTGAGATAATAAAAGGAATGAATCAATTCTTATATACTTTTCAAGGAGGTAACTTGTATAAGCATAATACAAATGAAACTAGAAATAATTTCTATGGTATTCAAGGTGTCTCTGAATTAACAAGTATATTTAATGAGTCTCCCTTAGAAAATAAAAAGTTTAAAACTATTGCTTTAGAAAGCGATGACCCTTGGCAGGGCACATTTATTACTGATATCCAGACTACAGGATTTATAAATGCAGATTTATCAAACCCTAGTAATCAGTACTACGAGAAGAAAGAAAGTGATTGGTTTGCTTACATCCGAAATAGTGGTAATGTTCCTGCTAATCTAGACCAGTATGCTTTACGCTCACTAACTGGAATTGGTAACAGTACTTCATTTTTTGTAAATGGAGCAATTACAACTATTCTTTTTGAACCGCCTGTAAATATAGGTTCAATGTTATCTATAGGCGATGCCTTTTATTTTGGTGTAGCTAATGCTAGTGGTGATTTAGAACCTACTCTAGCAGGTATTGTAACAACAGTTACATTTAGTAATACTGGTAATGTTTTGATAGAATTAGATAACACCGTAGCTGGAGTTGTACCTATTCCTAGTCAAACTGAATATTTTTTATACATTAAGAACTCTATTGCTGAATCACAAGGAGTAATGGGACACTACTGTGAGTTTACATTAAGCAACGCATCAACGAGTGCTACAGAATTATTTGCAGTAAAAAGTGAGGCATTCAAAAGTTTCCCTTAAAATTCTTATCTTTGTAGAAATATGGAAACAGAAGTTTTATCTACTGATATATTAAGAGGAATTTCTACAGGCACTGGATTGCTTTGGGATGAAATTGAAAACTTTAAGAATCAGCTTATAGCTACAGAGCATGCGTTGGTTCATAAAGCAGGTACTCCTCAAAGTAAAGAATTAGAAGAAGTATATCCTTTAAAACAACATCTAGAAGGAGGTTTATATACTAGAGAGTTATTTATGCCTGCTGGGCACGTAGTAATATCTATGGTTCATAAACAAAATCATCCTTCTTTTTTATTAAAGGGTAAGGTTTCGTTTTTAACTGATGAGGGTACGGTAGAGACTATCACCGCTCCTCATCTTATACATACAAAGGAAGGAGCACAAAGAGTTTTACTTGTGCATGAGGATACCCAATGGTGTTGTGTGTATAAGACAGATGCAAAAACATTTGAAGAAGCTGAGGCGGATGTTTATGCAGATAGTTACAAGGAATTACCTCAGCATATTATTGAAAAACGAATTTTATTATGTCAGGATTAATTTTAGGTATTTCAAGTTTAGCTATAACTGTTGGGACTACAACTAATAGTTTTATACAGGCAGGGAAACAAAAAAGAAAAGCTAGAGATGCTGAAAGAGCTGCAGCTATGGCAATGGCTGAGGTTGATAAAGAGCTTACTAAGAATGAGATGGATGCTTTATCTGTTAATCAGTTACCTTATGAAATAGAACGACAACAAATAGATACTACTATAAAAACTCAGATGGACGCTATTAGAGAGGGAGACCAGCGTGGAGCTTTAGCAGGTTCATCACGAGTTCAGGCTGGTGCAAAGGAAGCCGCACAGGGACAGCGTGTAGGTATGTCAGCAGAAATGTCTGAGCTTGATAGATTGTCTGCTGATGAAGCAACAAGGAAGAGTGATATAAAAGCTCAAATAAAATTAGGAGAAGTGCAAGGTGCTCAAAAGGCAATGGCTGATGCTACAGAGCAGGCTGCTATTGCAAAGCAGCAGGCTATTCAAGGTGTGGCAAATGTTGCTCAACAAGGCTTAGCTATGGTTCCTACTTATACTAAAAGTCAAGGAGCACGACAGATTAATAGGGCGGCTAGACAAAACAGAAGAGTTGATAAGGCAGCTTTTTTAGCAGGTGGAGGAACAAGAGCTGATTTTAGAGCAGCTAATCCTAGGTCTGCTATGATGAGTAATTTACAGTCTAAAGTGCAAGGACAATTTGGAACTCCTTTAGCATCAGGATTAGAGGGTCCTTCAGGTCCTTTAGGTACTGAAGCTTATCCAGGAATACAAGGCTTACCTTCAGGAAATTTAACTCCTGAACAAAGAGGTTATTCCCCAGGTTTAGCAGACCCTAATATACAGATACAAGATTTTCAAGCAGCTTTATTAGATATGTCTCCTTCAGAGAGACAGCTATTATTTTCTAGTTTAGGATTATAAAATAAAAAAAACACATGAGTTACTACGGATACGTTGAAAGAGAAAATGCCTCACAAATAAACTGGGCAGAAGTTGGTGAGAACCTAACTGGTGTACTTAAAAAAGCTAGTGATGACCGACAAGCAAAACGAAATGCTTTTGACCAGTCAACTAAAGAATACCAAGAGGTTTTAAATAACGCTCCTTCTGGAGATTTTAAGACCGCTAACGCATTTGCTCTAAATCATGCTTCTGACGCTTCTAAAACTAGGCTTATTCAGGACCGATTACTTAAGAGTGGTCTTATGAAAGATAGAGATTATACTGTTGCTCGTCAGAATTTAGTTGATGGAACCAAGCAGATGTTTGGATTATCAGAAGAGTATCAAAAAGAGTACGCTGCAAAAATAAAACGGATGGAAGCTATGGAGAGTCAGGAGTTAGAACCCTGGCTGATGGGGCAGATAGAAGGACTAGGAAATCTTACTGATGTAAAGTCTTTTATAAACCAGGAGGATGGTAGTGTAAGTATTGGTAAGCTAGTAGAGGGACCAAATGGCACAAGAGTTTTAAGTAAAAACCCTAATGATTTTCTAACTGTTAATCAGCTTAGAAATAGATACAAAAAACAGTATAACGTTTTTAAGGTAGGAGAAACAATGGCGGTAGAGGCTGATAGGCTAGGTAGTTTTATAAACACCATCCGAAATGCTGGAGGACCAGAGTACGCAGGTCAAATTACCAAGATGCTTGACGCAACCCTTAGAGGAACTTTAGATGAGAATCAGAAGAAGGCTGTCGATAATTTTGAGAAGATGGAGAGGAATATAATTAACAGCTATCTAGAGTCTAATCCACTAAACGCACTATCTGTTCTTACTAATTATCTTGGCGTTGATTCAGAGGGAAATAATTTTGAGCTTACATTTGATGCAGCTGAAGCAGCTGGCGACCCTACTAAACTCCTAGTTAAGGATAACGGTAGTGGTACAATTGAGTTTGCTGGAACTGAAGAGCAGAAAAAATTAGCATTTGAAGCGGTTCAGAATAACTTCAGAAACCAGATAGACAGAGAGAAAACAATCAGTACCTATACTGAGCCTAAACCAAGTGCAACTCAAATTAATCAAGATAATAAAGAAGCTCAGGATACGGAAGTGGCAACAAATATAGCTCAGCTATACTACGGTAATGACGCACAGGTTCAGGAGGCTGAAGATTATTTAAGAAGTATTAATACTAATATAGCCACGATTGATAGAACAGGTGAGAACATTATACTAACATTCAATGATGATAGAGCTGATGAGATAATACCTTTTAGAGACGATTCTGGAAATGAACTAGACCAAGCGGCTTGGATAACTGGTTCCGCTAACTTCTTCTTAGGAGATAAGCAGAAGATAACAGATATAGATAAGATTATAGGTCTGTCAAAAATAGACACAAGCTTAGCTTTTAATCCAGATTCTACAGGATTTAGTGGTGGTGTTATAGAGGTAGAAGAAACAGCAATGGAAGCTATCATGAGAGGATTGAGTGATGATATTCCAGATAACCATACAGCGTATGCTCAGTTAATAACTGACGGTAAAAAAGCAAATGATAAATTTGTAGAGGACTATAAAGATAAAATTCCTGCAGGATTTACGCTAACAGAAGGGACTGGAATTAGAGAAGCAACGAGACAAAGACTTGTAAAGTTGAACAAAAAAGGCAAAGATGCAATTGAAGTTGATATTACTAAACCTGATGCTGTTAAAAAAATGTTAGATTATATAAAGAATAATATTGACCTAGTTAGTGATGGTTCTACGGATGTGAATCTTATAGTAAAATACCCAAAACAAAAAAGTAAAGTAAAACGAAAAGGTAGAGGTAAGCCTCTTCCACCTTTTGATATTTGGCTTAAATCAAATCCAGGGAAGAACATAACAGATTATAACGAAGCTAAAAAAAACAGACAATAATATATGCTAGAAATTGAAGACATATACTCTTTACTTCCTGAAGGAACATTTTCCAACATAGAAGCTTTTAAGAATTACGTAGAAACAGCAGGTATTGAATCTATTTACCCAGCTATTCCAGAGGGAACATTTTCTTCTGAGGAAGCTTTTGTTAAATTATATAAAAAAAAAAAGAAGTTACGGAGTCCATTTCGGAAACTGGTTCTTCGGATTCATTCGAACCTCTTGAGGGTGATGAGCTTATAGCTCCTGAAGGTGTTGCTGATATTGATGAAATAGATACAAGAGGGGAAAGCCCTTTGTCCTCACAAGACTTTCAAGTTCAAGACGAGAGACAGCAAGCTTCTCAGCAAGTAGACAACACACAACTACAACAAGCTCCAGTTCCTGTTACTCCAGAGGAACAACAAACCGCAGTAGATACAAGGGAAGATTTTGAGCAACAGCGAGCTATTGATATGGAAAATTATCTTGCTCAGCAAAAAATTGAGCAGGACCTAATAGCAGAAAAAACACAGGAAAATCAACAGCTACTTCTAAAGAGTGATGGGTTTAAGGCTGACCTTGATATTATCAACGAAGAGTTTATAGCTCAGGCTGAAGAGCCTGTTGTTGAGGAACTTACAAGAAGGTTTACAAAATATGGATTGACATTTGAAGAGACAGGCATGGGAGATGCTATGGTTGTTTCTAATTTTGATAACTCTAAAACAGTAAGAATAAACCTAGACCCTAATCTTTCTAGCGATGAAATTTTAGAATCTAAAAAACTAAAAGACTTTATAGTAGACAACAGTCTAGAGGTATATGAGGATAACGACTCCTTAGAGTTCGACAACCAAGCTGAGAAAGCTAGAAGCATCAGAAGAAATCACTTAATAAATCCAGATGGTTCTTTTTCTACTGTTAAATTTACATCATACGAAGAGGATGGCAAGCACAAAGTCATACCTACTCTATTTCCAAAAGACAATAATTTTTATGGAACTATAGCTGATGATTGGATGGAGCTTGAGTTTGATGATGCTAAGCAAGTAGCCGAGGAAAGAGGTGAGGTATTTAGTTTTGAAACCGCTGAGGAAGCAGAGCTATTTGCTGAAGGGGAATGGAAAGATATTCATACTACAGATGCTTTAGGGAAGTCCTTGTACTCAGAGATAGATAAGAACTACAAGTTCGAAACAGCTAGATATGATGAGTATCTTAGAGTCAGAGATGAAATAGATTTTATAGAGTCTCAGCTTGGAGATTTTGGTATTGATACAGAAGACGAACTAACTGACCAGCAGAAAAAAAAATACGGCAATTTATATGTTGAGGGTATACTTAGAGATGATGCCTCTCAAATTTTAAAAGAACTTAAAGAGAAGGAAGACGCTCTATATTCAGAAGTAAATACAGAGGAGCTTATAGAGATGAGAGAGAAGTTTGACCTTGCTCTAAATAAAAAGTATGACATGCTAGCTCAAGAGGCGGCTATGGCAAATGGTGAAACAAAAGTTTACCAAGACGCTTTAAATGAGCAGTCTATTTCTTTATTCGGTGTAGAGCTTAAGGACCTTACAGATATTATTCCTAAAGATGAGCAGGACGCTTTACTATTAGATGAGTTTAAAACTCAAGCCGCTCTTATCAATGCAGAGAAGGTTCATGCTGCTAGAAAATATGAGAACGCTTTAACTTTCTACGACAGGAAGTTTGATAAGTCTATTACTGAAGAATACGAAACAGGTATAGCTGCAGTATATGGTGAGATACAGAAAGGTTTAAAGGATGGTAATGCCTCTGAGGTTATCCTTCAGCTATCTACAGGTATGCCTTTCGATATGCAATCTTTAGATATAAACAACCCAGAAGATGTTAGAAAAGCAGCAGAGATGATTGCTAGTCTTAAGGGTGGCAGCCAAAAGGGGAAACAAGGTAGACAGATGGCAAGATGGAACAGGGCTGTAGGTTTTAGAGAATCGCTAGATGCATTTCTTAGAAACCCACGTGAATTAGCATTATCATTAGCTGCTAACTCTATATCAATGATGTTACCTTATGGAGTTGAGCTAGTAGCAGGTAGTGCTGCAACAGGAGCTACGCTCGGTAGTATTATTCCAGGAGCTGGAACAGTTGCAGGAGGTATAAAAGGAATGAGAGTAGGTATGGCAGCTACTAATTTTGCTATGGAATATACCAATGAGTTCTTTGATGCGATGCAGGCTAATGGATATGATGTACTAGACCCTGACGATGTGGTGGAGGCAATAAATAATGATAAAGTATGGGCTACCGCTAAGGAAAGAGGAATGAAACGAGGTATACCTATAGCTGTTATGGATTATATTAGTTCTGGATTAGTCGGTAGAGTTTTTCAAGCTGGTAGCGTAGCAGCCAAAGGAAGACGTTTGGCTCTTGCTGCTGCGGAGCGTGGTATTGTTGACCCTGCTATGGAAGGTGCTGGGGAAGCTGCTGCTCAATTGGTTGCAGACGGAACATTAGATGGAAAGGAAATTGGTGCAGAGATGATTGGTGGTTTTGGTTCTAACGCATCTACTGCTGCAGTAAATAAAATGTTTAATGTTCGCAGTGAAAGTAATATAGAGCTAGCCAATAGGCTTACTGATATAAACTTTATAGCCTTCGAGAAAACTTCTGACACTAGAATATCTAAGTGGACCAACAACATGCTAAGGCTAGGGAAGATTAATGCTGACCAAGCTCAGCGTATACAAAAGAATTTAGGTCTGTCTAAGGATGCAGACAACCTAGTGAACTTCGGTATGTCTAAAAACAAACCTAAGAACAAAAGAGTTAAGGCTAGATTAATGGAACTTCTAGCTGCAAAGGAAGAGTATTCTGCTGATGTGAACCGTAGAGAAATCTTTGGACAGAAGATAAAGGATATTAATGCAGAGATTGCTTATCTTGTAGAGAATAAAACCTTAGCACCTGACGGTCAGCGAGCTAAGATAGAGTCTATAACTTCACCAGGAGTTGAGGTTAGTGATGTAAGAGCTGGTGTATCAGAGTATATAATTGATGGTAAGTCATATACCAAGGAAGCATTCCTAAAGGAGATTGGGAAAAGAACCGCTAAACAGATGAGTAAGTTTAATGGGAAGGTGGTTAATGATGAGGAAGTTAGTAAACAATTAGCAGAGAAAATAGAAACCAAAACAGATACAGATGCCGTTCAAATCACAGAAACAGAGAGCGTGGATGCACGCCAACAAGCCGCAATTGGCGAAGGAGTGGGAACAGGAGTACCCACAGCAGAAACCACAGAACTTGAGACCACCGAAACGCAGGAAATAATAAATACAAAAACAAATGAAGAAACAAACACAGAAATCGCAGCAGGAAACAGACTCTTTAATGAGCCCTTACAGGCAGCAACAGAAATTGAGACTAGAGTTAAAGAAAGAACTGGAATTGATACGCCAAAGGGTGAGAGAATAACTAAGCTAGACGAAGCTAGGTCAAAAAGAATATCAGACGCATACGACAAGCAAGAGTCAAACCCTAACGCCCCTGAAGTTAAAGAGTCTTACGCAGCTTTAATAGATGAAACTATAGCTCAGTATGAAGATATATTAACTGATGGATATGCAATAGAGATGAGTAACACAGAGTATAAAAGCTCTTCTGATATGATTTCAGACCTTAGAGATAATAAGAACATGAGAGTGTTCTCAACCGAGGAAGGCTTTGGTACTGAAGGGATTACAGATGCGGATAGAGCAGCCAATCCTATGTTAGCTCCAACAAAATTCAAAGACAAGAATGGGAAACCTCTTTTAGTTAATGATGTATTTAGGTTTGTTCATGACTTTTTTGGACACTCTAAAGAAGGCAATAGCTTTGGTCCAATAGGTGAAGAGAACGCTTGGGCTGTTCACTCAAGAATGTATTCTCCTTTAGCTAGGAAAGCTATGACAACTGAAACCAGAGGGCAGAACTCTTGGGTTAATTTCTCAGGTATTAACGAGAAAGCTTTTAAAATAAGAGATGAGGCTAGAGCATTAAGAAAAGAAGGTAAGTTCGAGGAGGCAGAAGCTAAAGTAAAAGAGGCTTATGACATGATGAAATTTGCTCAGCAAAAAGTAATGCTTCTTCCTGA